>JBKDQY010000135.1:0-11569 GCA_046341655.1 Betaproteobacteria bacterium
GGCGCCAACCCCACGCGCGAGCTGTTCGACACGCTGCTGCTGTGGCGCGGCCGCGTGACGCTCGACGCCAACGGCGAGGCGCGCATCCCGGTGACGATGAACGACTCGCTCACGCGCTTCCGCCTCGTGGCCGTGGCCGACGCGGGCGACGGCTTCTTCGGCACCGGCGAGGCCGCCGTGGCCGTGTCGCAGGACCTGCAGCTGCTGCCCGGCCTGGCCCCGGTGGCGCGCGCGGGCGACCGCTTCGAGGCCGGCGTGACCGTGCGCAACACCACCGCGCGCGACATGGCGCTGCGCGTGACGCTGCAGGCGCGTGCCGAAGGCGATGCCGCGGGCGAGGGCGGCGCCCCGGCGTTGCCGGCGATGCCCGCGCTGCCGCCGCAGACCTTGCAGCTGGCCGCCGGCGCGTCGCAGGAGCTGCGCTGGCCCGTGCAGGTGCCCGAGGGCGCCACGCGCCTGCGCTGGGAGGGCGTGGCCGAGGAGACCGGCGGCAGCGCGCGCGCCAGCGACCGCGTGGCCGTCGTGCAGGCGGTCTCCAGCCCGGTGCCGCCGCGCGCGTGGCAGGCCAGCCTGCATGCGCTGGACGGCCCGCTCACGCTGCCGCAGGCCGCCCCGGCCGGCGCGCTGCCCGGCAGCTGGCAGCTGCGCGCGCGCCTCATGCCCAGCCTGGCCGGCGTGCTGCCGGAGGTGCAGGACTGGTTCCGCCGCTACCCCTTCAACTGCCTGGAGCAGCAGGCCTCGCGCGTGATGGCGCTGGGTGACCGCGCGGGCTTCGAGCGGCTGGCCGCCGAGCTGCCGGGCTACCTCGACGCCGACGGCCTGGCGCACTTCTTCCCGCCCGCGGCCGGCAGCGCCGCGCGCGGCGACGACAAGCTGACGGCCTACCTGGTGAGCGCGGCGCACGCCGCCGGCCTGGCCTGGCCCGAGGCCGTGCAGACGCGGCTGCTGGCGGGCCTGGCGGCCTTCGTCGACGGCCGGCTCGAGTGGCCCGGCGCGCGCCGCCACGGCAGCGAGCTCGACGTGCGCAAGCTCGCCGCGCTGGAGGCCCTGTCGCGCCACGGCCGCGTGGCGCCGCGGCAGCTGGGCAGCATCGCCTGGACGCCGGCCGTGTGGCCGACCTCGGCGCTGCTCGACGCCTGGAGCCTGCACCGCCGCGTCGACGCGCTGCCGCAGCGCGACGCGCGGCTGGCCGAGCTGCAGCGCCTGCTGCGCAGCCGCCTGGTGGCCGGCGGCACCACGCTGCGCTTCGCCGACGAGGCCGGCGACCGCTGGTGGTGGCTGATGGAGGGCCCCGACGCCAACGCCGCGCGCCTGGTGCTGCTGGCCGCCGACGAGCCCGCCTGGCGCGCCGAGCTGCCGCTGCTGCTGAACGGCGCGCTGGCGCGGCGCCAGCGCGGCGGCTGGGACACCACCACCGCCAACCTCTGGGGCGCGCTGGCGCTGCAGCGCTTTGCCGCCGTGGCCGAGACCGGCGCGGTGGGCGGGCGCAGCGTGCTGGCCTTCGGCGGCACCGAGCGAACGGTCGACTGGAGCGGCCCGCCGGCGGCTGCCCCGATCGTGCTGCCCGGGCCTGCGGGCGGCGCAGCCACGCCGCTGCAGGCCCGCCACGACGGCAACGGCCGGCCCTGGCTGGCGCTGCAGGCCTGGGCCGCGGTGCCGCTGCAGGCGCCGCTGGCGGCGGGCTACCGGCTCACGCGGCAGGTCGAGCCCGTGCAGCAGCAGCGCCCGGGGGTGTTCAGCCGCGGCGACGTGCTGCGCGTGACGCTGGAGATCGAGTCCTCGCAGGATCTCGGCTGGGTGGTGCTGGCCGACCCCGTGCCCGCCGGGGCCACGCTGCTGGGCAGCGGTCTGGCGCGCGATGCCGCCATTGCCACGGTCGCCACGATCGCCGCCACGCCGGCCGCGCGCGGCGACACCGCGTCGCCCGTCTACGTGGAGCGCGCCGCCGACGCCTGGCGCGCCTACTTCGACGCGCTGCCGCGCGGCCGCCACCGCATCAGCTACACCGTGCGCCTGAACACCGCCGGCCGCTTCGGCCTGCCGCCGGCGCGCGTGGAGGCGATGTACGCGCCCGAGAACTTCGCCGAGCTGCCGCTGGCGCCGGTGGAGGTGCAGCCTTGAAGGGCGCGCGCGCCGCGTGGCTGCTGGCGGCGGCGCTGGCCGCGCCGGCGGCGCAGGCGCAGCCCGCCTTCGAGGCCGTGCGCGCGGCGCACCGCCCGTCGGACCGGCCGCTGCTCGACCGCCACGGCGCCGTGCTGCAGCGCGTGCGCGTCGACGACAGCGTGCGCCGCGGCGACTGGGTGGCGCTGGCCGACGTGTCGCCCGCGCTGCGCCACGCGCTGGTGCTGGGCGAGGACCGCCGCTTCTGGCAGCACGGCGGCGTCGACTGGGCGGCGCTGGCGGCCGGCGCCTGGGCGGCGGCCTTCGACGAGCGCGCGCGCGGCGCCAGCACCATCACCATGCAGCTGGCCGCGCTGCTCGACCCCGCGCTGGCACGCCCGGCCGGCGGGCGCGACGTGGCCGACAAGCTCGCGCAGCTGCGCGCCGCGCAGCGGCTGGAGCGGCGCTGGAGCAAGTCGCAGATCCTCGAGGCCTACCTCAACGCCGTGCCGCTGCGCGGCGAACTGGTGGGCCTGCGCGCGGCCTCGCTGCAGCTGTTTGGCAAGCAGCCCGGCGGGCTCGACGCCGTGGAGGCAGCGCTGCTGGCCGCGCTGGTGCGCGCGCCCAACGCCCCGCCGGTGCAGGTGCAGCGCCGCGCCTGCGAGCTGCTGCGGCTGCAGCAGCAGGGCTGCGAGGGCGTGGACATCACCTGGGCACAGGCGCTGGCGCGCCGCCCCGGGCCCATGCTGCCGGCGGGCGCGGCGGCCGACGAGGCGGTGGCACCGCACCTGGCGCGGCTGGTGGCGCAGGGCTTCGGGGCCGAGCCGCCCGCGGTGCTGCCGTCGACGCTGGACGCGCGCGTGCAGCGGCTGGCGCTTGCCGCGCTGCGCCGGCAGCTCGCCGAGCTGCGCGGCCGCGGCGTGGAAGACGGCGCCGTGGTCGTGCTCGACAACGCCAGCGGCGAACTGCTCGCCTGGGTGGGCTCGGCAGGCCGCGGCTCGCAAGCGGCCGCGGTCGACGCCGTGCTGGCGCGCCGGCAGCCGGGCTCGACGATCAAGCCCCTCGTCTATGGCCTGGCGCTGCAGCGCCGGCTCGTCACGCCGGCCAGCGTGCTCGAGGACCGCCCGCTGGCCCTGGGCGGCGCCGACGGCGTGGCGCCGGGCGCGCTGTACCGCCCGCGCAACTACGACGACGCCTTCCGGGGCCCGGTGCGCGTGCGCGAGGCGCTGGCCGCCAGCCTGAACGTGCCGGCCGTGCAGGTGGCCGCGATGCTGGGCCCCGACGCCGTGTTCGACGGCCTCGTGAGCGCCGGCCTGCGGCCCGCGCGCCACGCCGGCTGGCACGGCCACGCGATGGCGCTGGGCAGCGCCGACGTCACGCTGCTGGAACTGGCCAACGCCTACCGCGCCATCGCCCAGGGCGGCCGCTGGAGCCCGCCGCGCTGGACGGCGCCGGCGGCGCAGCCGCCCTGGACGCGCACCGCGCCGCGCGAGCTGCTGCCGCCGGCCGTGGCCTGGCAGCTGGCGCACATGCTGTCGGATGCCGCCGCGCGCGGCGCCACCTTCGGGCTGGACAGCCCGCTGGTCACGCGCGGCTTCGCGGCCGTGAAGACCGGCACCAGCAAGGACCTGCGCGACAACTGGTGCATCGGCTTCACCGACCGCTACACCGTGGGCGTGTGGGTGGGCAACGCGGGCGGCCAGCCGATGCACGGCGTCAGCGGCACCGAGGGCGCGGCGCCAGTGTGGCGCGAGCTGGTGGAGGCGCTGCACGCGGGCTCGCCGTCGCGCCCGCCGGCCCCGCCCGCGGGCCTGGTGGCGCAGGGCGGCGAGTGGTTCCTGGCGGGCACCGAGCCGGCGTCGGCGCAGCCCGTTGCGCTGCGGGCGCCGGCCACCTACGGCATCGCCTGGCCGCGCGAGGGCGCGGTGCTCGTGCTCGACCCCGACATCCCGGTGGCCGCGCAGCGCCTGGTCTTCGAGGGCGAGGCCGGCCGCTGGCATCTGGGCGGGCGCGAGCTCGGCCGCGGCGCGCGCATCGCCTGGCTGCCGCGACCCGGGCGCCACGTGGTGGAACTGCACACCGCCGCCGGCGTGCAGCGCGTGCGCTTCGAGGTGCGGGCGGCGCCGCCGCCGAGACGCCACCCGGGATCCGGGTTCCCCGGTCCCGGGTGAGCCCCCGCGGGGGGTGGCGAGCGCAGCGAGCCTGGGGGCGCGTGTTCAGTCGTTCGAGCGGCTGAAGATCCGTTCCACCGCGGCGTCGATGACGAGCCCGCACAGGCTGTACAGCAGCGAGCCCACGAGCGCGGCGACGAAGCCGGTGACGGCGAAGCCGTCGAGCACCGAGGCGGCGGCCCAGAACATCAGCGCGTTGATGACGAACAGGAACAGGCCCAGCGTCAGGATGGTGACCGGCAGCGTCAGCAGCACCAGCAGCGGCCGCACCAGGGTGTTGAACAGCCCCAGCACGAGCGCGGCGACGAGGGCCGAGCCGAAGCTCGCCACCGTCACGCCAGCGTACAGGTGGGCCACCAGCAGCAGCGCCGCGGCGAGCAGCAACCAACGCACGATCAGCTTCATGCCGCGACGATACCGTGGCGCGGATGCCGCGGCCAGGGTCTTCGAGGGGGCGATACGAGGCTTCTACCTATGAAAACTGCTTCTCTTTCCCTCGTGGCAGGCCTTACCATCGCGCTCGCTCGTTTGACGACCACGAGACGGGTTCATGACACGCGCCCCCGGCGCGCTTCAGCGACACCCGCAACGCAAGCGGCATTCCTCATCCACTGATGGAGAACACACACATGGCAACTGCGAAGAAAGCTCCCGCGAAGAAGGCCCCGGCGAAGAAGGCCGCTCCGGCCAAGAAGGCCGCCCCGGCGAAGAAGGCCGCTCCGGCCAAGAAGGCAGCCCCGGCCAAGAAGGCGGCACCCGCCAAGAAGGCCGCCCCGGCCAAGAAGGCCGCTCCGGCCAAGAAGCGCACCCCCAGCGCCGCCTTCATGAAGCCGATGACGCCCAGCGCCGCGCTGGCGGCCATCATCGGCGACAAGGCCCTGCCGCGGACCGACGTGACCAAGAAGGTCTGGGAGTACATCAAGAAGAACAAGCTGCAGGACACGGTCAAGAAGACCATGATCAACGCCGACGCCAAGCTCAAGGCGGTGGTCGGCGTCAGCCCGATCAGCATGTTCGCGATGACCAAGGAGATCAGCAAGCACCTCAAGTGATCGCCCGATCCTGAGGCAGCGCTGCTGCAGGGCCCGCGTCGCAAGGCGCGGGCTTTTTTTCTTTCCGGTCAGTGATGCCGGATCCGGGGGTCGATCCAGGCCACCAGCACGTCGACCACGAAGTTGACGACGACGACCAGCGCCGCCAGCAGCATGACCACGTCGCGCACGACGACGAGGTCGCGGTTGGCGATGGCCTGGAACACCAGCCGGCCGATGCCCGGCAGCACGAACACGCTCTCGACGACGATGGTGCCGGTGACGAGGTTGGCGAACTGCAGCCCGCCCACCGTGAGCACCGGGATCATCGCGTTGCGCAGCACGTGGCGGGTGAGCGCCTGCCGCTGTGTGAGGCCCTTGGCGCGGGCGGTGCGCACGAAGTCCTCGCGCAGCACGTCGAGCACGGCCGAGCGGGTGACGCGCGCCAGGATGGCGGCCTGCACCACGGCCAGCGCGATGGCCGGCAGGATCAGCGCGCGCAGGCCCGGCCAGAGGCCGCCGCCGTCGTCCTCGCGCCAGCCGGGGAATCCCCCCGCGTCCACCCACTGCAGGTGCACCGCGAACAGCAGGATCAGCAGGATCGCGAACCAGAAGTTCGGGATCGCGATGCCCAGCTGGCTGGCGGCCATCACGCCCACGTCGCCCAGCCTGTTGTGGCGCGACGCGGCGTACACGCCCAGCACCAGCGCCACTACCACGGTGATCAGCATGGCGATCAGCGCCAGCGGCAGCGTCACCTCCAGCCTTTGCGCGATCAGCTCGGACGTCGGCACGCCGTAGCTGATGCTGGTGGCGGTCTCGCCGCGCAGCCAGCCGCCCACCCACTGCGCGTAGCGCTCGGCCGCGGGCCGGTCCAGGCCCAGGCGGGCCTCCATCTCGGCCAGCGATTCCGGCGTCGCGCTCTCGCCCAGGATCACCTGTGCGGCGTTGCCCGGCAGCAGCTCCAGCACCGCGAACACCACCACCGAGGCCACGGCCAGGGTGGCGAGGAAGGTGCCCAGGCGGCGCAGCAGGAACAGGCCCATGGCGCTCGATGATGCCCCAGCGGCGGCGCCCTCTGGCGCCCTCAGGCCAGCTTGTAGGTCTGCAGGTGGATGCTGGTCTCGGTGGCCGCGATGCCGCGGATCAGGCGCACGCGCTCCAGCACCGCGGCCAGCTCGCCCAGGTGAGCCGCGCGCAGCTCGGCCAGCAGGTCCCAGCGGCCGTTGGTGTCGTGCAGGCCGGCCACCCCAGGCTCGCCCAGCAGGTGCGCGATCACCTCGCGCGTCTGGTTGCCCTCGACGGCGATGCTCATCCAGGCGGTGATGCGCTGCGTTTCCACATCGGGCCGCAGCAGCACCGTGTAGCCGACCAGCACGCCCTCGTCCTCGAGCTTGCGGATGCGGTTGGCCACGGTGCCCCGCGACACCCCCAGCTTCTGCGCCAGCAGCGCCACGGGCACGCGCGCGTCCTGGCGCAGCAGGGCAATGAGCTGCAGGTCGGTGGAGTCCATAGTGCATTTTGTCAGCCAAGTCTGCCGAAATGGCAAACGCCTCACGGATTCGAAGCATTCTTGCCGCTTCGCATTGCCGACACCGGCCCGAACAATGCCGGCAGTCGCCGCAAGGCCCACCCGGAGCGCTGCCCCATGACGACCCTGATCACCCCCGCCGACATCGCCCGCCTCGTCGCGGCGCACGGACTGCCGGCCTTGCTGCTGCGCCTGGCCGATGCCATCGCCGCCGACTTCCGCCGCTGGCCGGCCTTCGACAAGGTGCCGCGCGTGGCCTCCCACTCGCAGGTCGGCGTGATCGAGCTGATGCCGGTGGCCGACGCCGAGCACTACAGCTTCAAGTACGTGAACGGCCACCCGGGCAATGGCGCGGCCGGCCTGCCCACGGTGATGGCCTTCGGCGTGCTGGCCGACGTCGCCACCGGCGCGCCCGTGCTGCTGAGCGAGCTCACGCTGACCACGGCGCTGCGCACCGCGGCCACCTCGCTGATGGCGGCGCGCGTGCTGGCGCGGCCCGGCGCGCGCACGATGGCCCTCGTCGGCAACGGCGCGCAGGCCGAGTTCCAGGCCCTGGCCTTCCACCACGGGCTGGGCGTGCGCGAGTTGCGGCTGTTCGACGTCGACCCGGCGGCCACGGCCAAGCTCGTGCGCAACCTGCAGGGCTTGCCGGGGCTGGTGCTCACGCCCTGCGCCAGCACCGCCGACGCCGTGCGGGGCGCGGACATCGTCACCACCATCACGGCCGACAAGCGCAACGCGGTGATCATCGAGCCCGCCATGCTCGAGGCGGGCATGCACCTCAACGCCGTGGGCGGCGACTGCCCGGGCAAGACCGAGCTGCACCCGGCGGTGCTGGAGGCGGCAAGCGTGTTCGTGGAGTACGAGCCGCAGACGCGCATCGAAGGCGACCTGCAGCAGATGCCCGCCGGCTTCGCCGTCACCGAGCTGTGGCGCGTGCTCACCGGCCAGGCCCCGGGCCGCCGGCGGGCCGACGAGGTCACGGTGTTCGACTCGGTCGGCTTCGCGCTCGAGGACTTCTCGGCGCTGCGCCTGGTGCAGCAGCTGGCTGCCGGGCTGGGCCTGGGCCAGCCCCTGCGGCTGATTCCGGCGCTGGCCGACCCGAAGGACCTGTTCGCGCAACTCCAGCCCGTGCCGGACCTGCGCCCGCCGCGGTGCGCCGCCTACAGCACCGCCGCCATCGCCGCCGCCGTGCGCTCCACGTTGCCGGTGTTCAGCCCCGCCACGCAGATGCGGCCCGAGCGCACCAGGTAGACGCCGAACTCCTCGCGCAGGCGGTCCACTTGCGCGGCGCTCAGGCCGGTGTAGCTGAACATGCCGCGCTGGCTGAGGAAGTAGCCGAAGTCGCGGCCCGGCCGCTTGGCGCCGAGCACCGCATGCAGCGAGCGGCGCATGGCCTGGATGCGCGTGCGCATGGCGGCCACGTCGGCCTCCCAGGCGGCGCGCAGGGCGGGGTCGCCGAGCACGCGGCTGACGATGCCCGCGGCGTGGATGGCCGGGCTGCTGTAGTTGCGGCGCACGGTGGCCTTCATCTGGCCGAGCACGCGCTCGGCCTCGTCGGCCGTCTCGCACAGCACGCTCAAGGCGCCGGCGCGCTCGCCGTACAGGCTCATGCTCTTGCTGAACGAGTTGGCGACGAAGGCCGTGAGCCCGGCGTCGGCCACGGCGCGGATGGCGGCCGCGTCCTCCTCGATGCCGTCGCCGTAGCCCTGGTAGGCGATGTCGAGGTAGGGCACGAGGCCGCGGCGCGCCAGCAGCGGCACGAGCTCGGCCCACTGCGCCGCGCTGAGGTCGACGCCCGTGGGGTTGTGGCAGCAGGCGTGCAGCAGCACGATGCTGCCGGCCGGCAGCTGCTCGAGCGCCGCGCACATCTCGGCGAAGCGCACGCCGCCGGTGGCCGCGTCGTAGTAGGGGTAGGTGGCCACCGGCACGCCCGCGCCCTCGAACATGGCACGGTGGTTGTCCCAGGTGGGGTCGCTCACCCACACGCCGCTGCCCGGCAGCCAGCGCTTGATGAAGTCGGCGCCGACCTTCAGGCCGCCGCTGGAGCCCACGGTCTGCAGCGTGGCCACGCGGCCAGCCTTCAGCGCCGGGTGGCCGGCGCCGAACAGCAGGCCCTGCACGGCACTGCGCATGGCGGCCGAGCCCTCGATGGGCAGGTAGGGCTTGGCCCCGCCCTCGGCCAGCATCTGCGCCTCGGCCTGGCGGACGCAGTCCAGCACCGGGATGCGGCCGGCGTCGTCGAAGTAGATGCCGATCGACAGGTTGACCTTGTCGGCCCGCGGGTCCTTCTGGAAGGCCTCGTTCAGGCTCAGGATGGGGTCGCCCGCGTAGGGCTCCACGTGCTGGAACAGGCTCATTGGACTACCCTCCGTGCTGCGCACTGCGGGATGAGCGCTTGGGAGCGGCCCGGCGCGCTCATTGGGGCGCCTTCTCGGCCAGGGCCTTCTCGATGTCGGCGCGCAGCGCCTCGGGGGTGTCGTTGGGCGCGTAGCGCTTGCGCACGCGGCCGTCACGGCCGACCAGGAACTTGGTGAAGTTCCACTTGATGGCCTCGGTGCCCAGCACGCCGGGCGCCTCGGCCTTGAGCCACTGCCACAGCGGGTGGGCGCCGGTGCCGTTGACCTGCACCTTGGCCATCATCGGGAAGCTCACGCCGTAGTTGAGCTGGCAGAAGCTGGCGATCTGCTCGTTGCTGCCGGGGGCCTGGCCGCCGAACTCGTTGCTCGGGAAGCCCACGACCACGAGGCCCTGGTCGCGGTAGTCCTGCCAGAGCTTCTCGAGGCCGCCGAACTGCGGCGTGAAGCCGCAGGCGCTGGCGGTGTTGACGATCAGCAGCACCTTGCCGCGCTGGCTGGACAGGTGCGCCTTCTCGCCGCTGATGGACAGGGCTTCGAAGTCGTGGACGGAGGCGGTCATGGCCGGTGGGGCCCGCGCGGGGCCGGGGCTGCGAAGGCCGGCATCGTATCGCCGCGGCCGGACTTCGCGCCTCGGGGGGCGTTGACGCGACGCGGCCGCAGCCCGACGATCCGGGCCCGCCGCGCGCACCCCGCCACCGAGACCGCCATGCCCGTTCCGATCCGCCTCGCCCTGGTCGGCCTCTCCGACGCCGAGCGCAGGCTCGTGGCCGAGGTGGTGGCCCTGCTGCCGGGGGTGGACCTGGTGCTCGACATCGACCGCGCGCAGCGTCTGGTGGCCGACGCCGAGCACACGCCGTCGGTCAAGCTGGTGCTGGCGGCCGAGATGCTCAAGCGCACGCTGTGGGTGGGCACGCCGCCGCCGATGGGATCGGTGGCGGTGGTGGACCGCCCGCTCGACCCGCTCGCGCTGCAAGCGGCGCTGACGGCGCTGCTGCCGCGCCACGCCCCCGCACCCGCACCCCCGCTCCCGCCCGCACCGGCGGAGCCGCCGCCTCCGCAGCGCGCGCTGCTGGTGGACGACAGCGAGATCGCGCTGCGCTTCCTGGAGACGCGGCTGCAGCGCTGGAGCCTGCTGATGGACCGCGCGCTGTCGAGCCAGCGCGCCGTCGAGCTGCTCGCGACCGGGGAGCGCTACGACTTCGTCTTCATCGACGTCGAGCTCGGCCCGCAGAGCTCGCTCGACGGCTTCGCGCTGGCACAGCACATCCGCCGGCAGCACCAGGAAGACCCCGGGCCGGTGCTGGTGATGGTGTCGGCGCACACCAGCCCCTCGCACCGCGTGCGCGGGCAGCTCGCCGGCTGCGACGCCTACCTCGCCAAGCCGCTGGACGAGGTGGAGCTGCAGCGGCTGCTGCTGCGCCACGGCCTGAAGCCGCGCGCCGCGCCGCGCTCAGCCGCGGGCTGAGAGCAGCGCCGCGCCGAGGATCAGCGCGCCGCCCAGCGCCAGCGCCGGGGTGATCTGGCCGGCGCCCAGCAGCACGGCCGAGACGCTGGCGAACAGCACCTCGGTCAGCATCACCACCGCCGTCACGTTGGCCGGCAGGCGCGAGGCGCCGTACTGCAGCGCCAGGTTGCCGCCCAGGAAGAACACCGCCAGCGCCAGCGCGCCGGCCACCCAGCCCCAGGCCGGCGCCGGCGGCAGCGCCACCGTGCCCTGGGCGCTGAGGGCCGCGGCCAGCACCCCGGCCACCGCGGCGCCGCCGAAGAACATGGCCAGCGCGCGCGCTGCCTCGGGCTGGTGGGCCTCGCGGCGCAGCATCACGTTGTTGAGCGCGAAGCTGAAGCCGCCGATCACGCCCAGCCAGTCGGGCAGGCTGCGTGGCAGCGGCAGGCCGCCATCGGCGGGCCAGAGCACGACCGCCGCGCCGGCCAGTGCCATGGCCACGCGGGCCATCGCCAGCGGCGTGAGCCGCTCGTCCAGCAGCAGCCGCGCCAGCAGCACCGCCCACAGCGGCATCAGGTAGAACAGCAGCACCACGCGCACCACGTCGCCGATGGTCACCGCCCAGTTGAAGGTGGCGTTGGTGGTGCCGGCGGCCAGCACCAGCACCCACAGCACCGGCGTCTTCAGCAGGTGCGCCACGGCGGCCGGGCGCAGCGCCACGATGAGCGCCACCGCCAGCGCGTAGATCAGCACCGTGGCCCACAGCGGGTGCAGGCCGGCGTCCTGCAGCTGCCGCAGCGGCCACCAGCTCACGCCCCACGTGAAGGCGTTCACCATCAGGGCCGCCACCGGCAGCCACAGCAAGGTGCGGCGCATCGGCTAGTGATGCCTGTCCGTGCGTGCGATGGCCAGCAGGTGCTCGACCTCGTCGG
>JBKDQY010000136.1:0-2821 GCA_046341655.1 Betaproteobacteria bacterium
CGCCGGCCACCGTGTCGCGGCCCTTCTTGCGGCGCATCAGCGTGCTCACGGTGAGCGTCAGGCGCGCACGGGTGATGCCCACGTACATCAGGCGGCGTTCCTCCTGCAGACGCTCGGGCGTCATGTCCTCGTCGTTGCCCCGGAACGGCAGCAGCCCCTCGTTGACGCCCGCCAGCACCACGTGCGGCCACTCCAGGCCCTTGGCGGCGTGCAGCGTGGACAGGGTGATCACGTCCTGCTCGGCGTCGCGCTCGGCCAGGCTGATGATGATGCTGATGGTCTGCGCCACCTGCAGCACGGTCTGGCGCTCGGTCTCCTCCGTCAGGCCGCCGTCGTTGCGGATCTCGCCGCCGCAGCGCCGCGCGATCCAGTCGACGAAATCCAGCACATTGCTCCAGCGCGAGGTGGCCAGCTTCTCGCTCTCTTCGCTGTCGAAGAGGTGCTGCTCGTAGCCGATGTCCTTCAGCCAGCCCATCAGCAGCGCCTTGGCGTCCTCGGCCCCGCTCGTGTGCGCGGCGCGGTGCTGAAGCTCGTTGACCTCGCGGCCGAAGTCGCGCAGCAGGTCGACCGCCTTGCCCTTGAGCACGGCCGGCAGCATGGGGCTGAACAGGGCCTCGAACAGGCTGACCTTCCACTTCGCCGCGAACTCGCCCAGGCTGCCCAGCGTGGTGTGGCCGATGCCGCGCTTGGGCGTGGTCACGGCGCGCAGGAAGGCGGGGTCGTCGTCGGGGTTCACCAGCAGGCGCAGCCACGCGCAGAGGTCCTTGATCTCGGCGCGGTCGAAGAAGCTCTGCCCGCCGCTGACCTTGTAGGGCAGCTGCGCCGCGCGCAGCTTCTGCTCGAACACGCGCGCCTGGTGGTTGGCGCGGTAGAGGATGGCGAAATCCGAGAGCTTCACCGCCCCGCCCTGCCCCCGCAGACTCTGGATGCGCGCCACCGCGCGTTCGGCCTCGTGCTCCTCGTTGTCGCACTGCACCACGCGCACCGGCTCGCCGTCGCCGAGGTCGCTCCAGAGCTTCTTCTCGTAGATCTTCGGGTTGGCGGCGATCACCGCGTTGGCGGCGCGCAGGATGTGGCCGGTGCTGCGGTAGTTCTGCTCCAGCGGGATGACGGTGAGCTGCGGGAACTCTTTGGGTAGCCGCTTGAGGTTGTCGATGGTGGCGCCGCGCCAGCCGTAGATGCTCTGGTCGTCGTCGCCCACGGCGGTGAACAGCGCTTGCTCGCCCACCAGCGCCTTCATCAGCTCGTACTGCACGGCGTTGGTGTCCTGGTACTCGTCCACCAGCACGTGGCCGAACTGCGCCTGCCAGCGTTCGCGTTCCTCGGCGTCGCGACGCAACAGCGCCAGCGGCAGCCCGATCAGGTCGTCGAAGTCCACCGCCTGGTAGGCCTGCAGCCGCTCCTGGTAGCGGCGCATCACGCGCGCGGCCACGCGCTCGTCGTCGTCCTTCGCGGCGGCCTCGGCACCGTCGGCGTCCAGGCCCTGGTTCTTCCACAGGCTGATGGCCCACTGCCAGCGGCGCGCCAGCGCGGCGTCGGTCGTGCCGCCGGCGTCGCGCAGCACGCCGAGTACGTCGTCGCTGTCGAGGATGCTGAAGTTCTCCTTCAATCCGATCTTGCTGCCGCTCTCGCGCAGCATGCGCACGCCCAGCGAGTGGAAGGTGCTGATGGCCAGGTCGCGCGCGGCGCGCGGGCCCACCAGCGCCTTGGCACGCTCGCGCATCTCGGCCGCGGCCTTGTTGGTGAAGGTGATGGCGGCGATGTTCTTCGGCGCCAGGCCCGCCTGCAGCAGCCG
The DNA here is from genome assembly GCA_046341655.1 of Betaproteobacteria bacterium. GTDB lineage: Bacteria > Pseudomonadota > Gammaproteobacteria > Burkholderiales > Burkholderiaceae_C > Rubrivivax. The sequence continues at coordinate 1,796 of JBKDQY010000136.1, forward strand.
CGCGATCTTGTGCACGATGACACGCGTCTTGCCCGAGCCGGCGCCGGCCAGCACCAGACAGGGCCCGCCCAGGTGGTGCACGGCGCGCATCTGCGCGTCGTTGAGCGACACCGGGACCGGGACGGAGGCGTTCACGGGCTCTCAGGCCGCCTCGAAGCGCGCCAGGATCCCCGCGTGCCGACGCGGCCACTGCGCCAGTTCGGCCTCGTCGCCGTCGAAGACGCGGCGCACGAAGGCCAGCGCCAGCTCGCGCGTGGCCTGCTTGACCCGCGGGTTGAGCAGCGCACCGCCGGTGCCGCCGCGGTCGGTGAAGGTGCTGTGCGAGCCGCCCTCGGACACGGCCAGCCACTTGCGCGCGCTGCCGGTGGCCTCGAACACCTGGAGCCGGTCTTCGAAACCGCTCCAGTAGCCGGGGATGCGGATGACGTCGTCGGTGCAGGTCACGTGCAGCGTCGGCATGGTCACGCCCTGCAGGATGCGCCGCGGCTCGGGCTCGCCGTAGAAGGGCGGCGCGCTCATCACGATGGCGGCGCGCACGCGCGGGTCGGCCAGGCCTTCGGCGGCCTGCGGCACCTGAGCGCCGGCCACCAGCAGGCTGGTGTTGGCGCCGTAGCTGTGGCCGGCGGCCACGATGCGTGCGCGGTCGACCGCGCCGCCCCACTCGCCGGCCAGCAGCGTGTCCAGCGCGAAGCGGAAGTCGAGCACCCGGGCGCGCGCCTCGTCGGCCTGCGCCGCGTCCTGCAGCCGGCCCACCAGCGAGAACAGGCCGCCGCTCCACAGCGTGCGGTCGCTCCCCACGTGCTGCAGGTGCAGGCTGGCGATGCCGTGGGCGGCTGCGTAGCGGCCCAGCCAGGTGTAGCCGCGCCGCGAGCCGCCGATGCCGTGCGAGAACACGATGAGCGGCACCCGCGCGCCCGCGGCCATGGCCTGTGGGCGGTACAGCCGCACCGGCACCGGGCGCTGGCGGGCCTGGTCCTGCCAGTCCAGGTCCAGCGTGTCGTAGGCGCCGGGCCCGGCCTCCTCGGC
>JBKDQY010000137.1:0-7521 GCA_046341655.1 Betaproteobacteria bacterium
GCGCTGATCTTCGGCAAGTGGCACCCGGTGGGCGCGCTGTGGGCCTGCCTCTTGTTCGGATTCCTCGATGCCATCAGCATCCGGCTGCAGGGCGCCGCGCTGCCGGCGCTCCTGGGCGGCGGGCAGGTGCCCGTGCAGGCCATCCAGGCCCTGCCCTACGTGCTGACGGTGGTGCTGCTGGCCGGCTTCATCGGCAGCGCGGTGGCGCCCAGGGCGCTGGGCACGCCGTACGTGAAGGAACGCTGACATGGACCCTTCGAGCCGTCCCTGCACTCCGGAGCCGGCGCCATGAGCGGGGTGGATGACGCGCTCCGGCAGGCCCTGGTCGCCGCCGCCCGCGCCGTGCGCACGCAGGCCCACGCGCCCTACTCGCGCTTCGCGGTGGGCGCCGCGGTGCTCGACGAGCAGGGCCGCATCCACGCCGGCTGCAACGTCGAGAACGCGGCCTACCCGCAGGGCTGGTGCGCCGAGACCTCGGCCATCGCCGCGATGGTGGCCGCGGGCGGCCGCCGCATCACCGCGCTGGCGGTGTGCGCCGTGGCGGCCGAGCCCGGCACGCCGATCACGCCCTGTGGCGGCTGCCGGCAGCGCATCCGCGAGTTCGCGGCCGACGACTGCCCCATCCTCGTGGCCGACGAGCACGCGCTGGTCGCCACCTTCACACTCGGGCAACTGCTGCCGTGCAGCTTCGGCCCCGCCCACCTGCCGCGCTGAGGCCGCCTTGCCCATGTCCCTCCAAGCCCTGAAGCGCCACCCGCGCGCCACGCTGGCGCTGGCGGCGCTGGCCGTGGTGGGCGGCTACGCCTGGCTGATCCCCTGGCACGCCCGGCGCGGCGAGCCCGTGCCCGACTGGACCCTGGCGCTGGACCTGCTCGTCGTGCTGCCGCTGCTGGCCTGGTGGCTGCAGCCGGCGCCGCGCGGCCGCGGCGCGCTGTTCAGCGCCCTGGCCGTGGCGCTGGCCGGCATCTGGGTCGGCGCCTGGCTGCTGCCGGACGAGAACAAGCTCGTCTGGCGCTGGCTCGAGCCGCTGCGCTGGGCCGTGCTCGGCGCGCTGCTGGTGCTGGAGTTGCTGGTGATGGTGTCGGCGCTGCGCCAGCTGGCCACCGTGCTGCGCCTGCGCCGCCACGCCGCCGCGCCCGGCCCGCTGGAGGTCGAGCTGCACGCGCTGCTGGCCGCGCAGGCCGAGCGCCTGGGCCGCCTGACCGGCCGCCCGCTGGGCGCGGCGCTGCCCTGGCTGCAGATGGAAGCCCGCATGTGGCTGTATGCGCTGGCACCGCGCCGCTGGCTCGATACGCCGCCGACCGCGGGCGAGCAGGCCTTCTTCGTGCACCGCCAGGGGCAGAACCTGTCCAACCAGATGGGCTTCGTGGTGCTGGTGGGCGTGGAGATCCCCGTGCTGCACGTGCTGCTGCACCTGTGGGCAGGCCCGCTGGTGGCCGGCATCGCAACACTGCTGGGCGTCTGGGGCTGGCTGTTCCTGTGGGCCGAGGCGCGCGCCACGCGCTGGCGGGCCGTGGGCCTGGACGCCCACACGCTGCACCTGCGGCACGGCCTCGTCACCGACCTGGCCGTGCCGCGCGCGGCCATCGTGGCCGCCGGGCCGCACCGCGGCGCCATGCCGGCGCGCGCCGCGGGCCGGCTGCGCTGCGCGGGCCAGGGCCGCGCCAACGTGCACCTGCGGCTGCGCACGGGCACCCGGCTGGCCACGCTCGCCGGCGAGCGCGCCGTCAGCGAGATCTTCCTCGGCGTCGACGAGCCCGAGCGGCTGCTGCGCGCGCTGAACCTTCCCGGAGAACCTGCCGCATGAGCCCGTCCGACTTCGCCGCCGCCGTCGACACCAGCGCCGGACTGCTGCGCGCCCGCCTGGGCGAGCGCCGCCCGCGCATCGCCGTGCTGCTGGGCAGCGGCTGGGGGCCGTTCGCCGAGCAGGTGACGGACGCCGTGGCCGTGCCCTACGCGGAGCTGCCCGCGTTCCCGCGCCTGGGCAACGGGCAAGGGGTGGGCGGCCACGCCGGCCTGCTGAAGGCCGGCCGCATCGGCAGTCGCGAGCTCATCGTGCTCGCCGGCCGCAAGCACACCTACGAGACCGGCGAGGCCGACGGCATGAAGGGCGTCGTCCGCACGCTGGCCGCGCTGGGCATGCAGGTGCTGGTGCAGACCAACGCAGCCGGCAGCCTGGACCACGCCATGCCGCCCGGCACCGTGATGCTGGTCGAGGACCACATCAACCTCGTGCAGCGCAGCCCGCTGGTGGGCGAGCCCGGCGACGGCCGCTTCGTCGACATGGGCACGGCCTACGACGCCACGCTGCGGCTGCAGGCGCAGGCCGCCGCGGTGGCTGCCACCGGCCACGCGCTGCCGGTGGGCGTGTACGCCTGGGTGCTGGGGCCGCAGTTCGAGACGCCAGCCGAGATCCGCATGCTGCAGCGCCTGGGCGCGCAGGCCGTGGGCATGAGCACGGTGCCCGAGACCATCCTGGCCCGCCACGCCGGCCTGAAGGTGCTGGCGCTGTCGCTGATGACGAACATGGCTGCCGGCCTGAGCAGCGAGACGCTGAGCCACGGCCACACCATGGCCACCGCGCAGGCCGCGGCCGGGCGCGCCGTGGCGCTGCTGGCCGCCGTGGTGCAGGGGCTGGAGACGACGGCATGACGATCGAGCCGAACAACCTGGCGCAGACGGCGCGCACCGCGCTGGCCTGCCTGGACCTGACCAGCCTGTCCGACGGCCACGACACAGCCGGCGGCGAGGCCGATGTCGAGGCCCTGTGCGCCCGGGCCATCGGCCCCGCCGGCCGCGGCGCCACGGCGGCGGTGTGCGTGTGGCCGCGGCTGGCGGCCTTCGCCCGCGCGCGGTTGCCGACCGGCATCGCGGTGGCGGCGGTGGCCAACTTCCCCGACGGCGGCAGCGACATCGACCGCGCCGTGCGCGACGCCCGCGCCGTCGTCGACGCCGGCGCGCAGGAGGTCGACGTGGTGCTGACCTACCGCGACCTCGCCGCCGCGCCCGCGCTGCTGGCCGCCGTGCGCCGCGCCTGCGAAGGCCTGGTGCTCAAGGTCATCCTGGAGACCGGCGAGTTGCCCGACGGCGCCGCCATCGACCTCGCCTGCCGCATCGCGCTGGACGCCGGGGCCGACTTCCTGAAAACCAGCACCGGCAAGCGGCCCGTCAGCGCCACGCCGGCCGCGGCCGCGCGGCTGCTCGCGGCCATCGCCGGCGACGACCGCGCGCGCCACCGCGTCGGCTTCAAGCCCGCCGGCGGCATCCGCACCGTGGCCGACGCCGCCGTCTACATCGGGCTCACGGCGCAGGCCCTGGGCGCCGAGGCCGTGAACCCACGCCGCTTCCGCATCGGCGCCAGCGGCCTGCTGGCCGACCTCGAGGCCGTGCTCGACGGCACCCACCGCCCGACCCCAGGCACCACCTACTGAACCGACTGCTGCCATGAACCTGTTCCGCCTCACCACGCTCGCGCTGGCCACCGCGGCCGCGCTGCTCGCCGGCTGCGCCACCGCGCCGGCGCCCGCGCCCCGCGAGCCCGTCGCGCTGCGCGTGATCGCCTTCAACGACCTGCACGGCCACCTGCAGACCGCCGCGCTGAACCTGCCCCACCCCAACCCCGCCAACCCCGCGCAGCCGCTGCGCGTGAACGTGGGCGGCACCGCCGAGCTGGCGGGCCTGGTGAAGGCCCTGCGCACCGGCGCGCCGCACAGCGTGGTGGTCAGCAGCGGCGACGCCATCGGCGGCACGCCGCTGATCAGCGCGCTGTTCTTCCACGAGGCCACCATCGACGTGATGAACCGCATCGGCGTGGACGTGGCCACCGTGGGCAACCACGAGTTCGACGCCGGCGCCGCCGAGCTGCAGCGGGTACTGGCCGGCGGCTGCCGCACGCCGCAGCCGGGCGACACCGCCATCTCGTGCGCGCTGGGCCGCCACGAGGGCGCGAAGTTCCCCTGGGTGGTGGCCAACGTCAACAGGGCCGACGGCTCGCCGCTGATGCCGCGCTCGCTCGTCCGCAGCTACGGCGGCATCCAGGTCGGCTTCATCGGCGCCGTCACGCGCAGCACGCCCGGCATCGTCGTGCCCTCGGGCGTGGCGGGGCTGCGCTTCAGCGACGAGGCCGACGCCATCAACGCCGAGGCCGCGCGGCTGCAGGCGCAGGGCGTGCAGGCCATCGTCGCCACCATCCACGAAGGCGGCTTCAACGACGCCGCGCAGATGGAGTGGAACAGCAGCGCCTGCCCCGGCCGCCGCGGCGCCATCTTCGACATCGAGAAGCGCCTGAGCCCGGCCGTCGACGTGGTGCTGTCGGCGCACACGCACCAGGGCTACGCCTGCCTCGTGGGCGGCCGGCCGGTGATGCAGGCGCTGAGCTTCGGCCGCGGCGTCAGCGTGGTCGACCTCGTGCTCGACCCCGCCACGGGCGACGTCGTCCGCAGCCGGACCGCGTTTCGCAACCTGCCGGTGTTCAACGGCCGCACCGAGGCCGCGCACCGCGAGATCGTCATCGGCCAGGAGCCGGCGCCCTTCGCGGCGGCGCTGCGCGCCGCGCAGCCCGACGCCGACGTGGCCGCGCGCGTGGCCGCCTACGCCGAGCGCGCCCGGCCGCTGGCCGAGCGCGTGGTCGGCCGCATCGGCGGCAGCTTCGACACCGGGGCCAACCGCGGCAGCAGCAGCGCCGGCCGGCTGATCGCCGACGCGCAGCACGCCGCCACGCGCGCGCCCGACCGCGGCGGCGCCCGCTTCGCGCTGATGAACCCCGGCGGCGTGCGCGCGCCGCTGCCCTGCCGCGGCACCCCGCCCTGCGAGGTGACCTTCGGCGACGTCTTCACCATGCAGCCCTTCGGCAACAGCCTGGTGGTGATGACGCTCACCGGCGCCGAGATCCGGCAGATGCTCGAGGACCAGCAGCGCCCGGGGCGCGAGCAGCCCAGCTTCCTGCTGCCGTCGAAGTCGCTCAGTTACCGCTGGGTGGCCCGCGCGCCGTACGGCCAGCGCGTGCAGGACCTGCGCATCGACGGCCAGCCGGTCGAACCCGCCGCCGCCATCCGCTTCACCGTCAACAGCTTCATGGCCGACGGCGGCGACGGCCTGAGCCTGCTGCGCCAGGGCCGCGACCGCCTGGGCGGCGAGCTCGACATCGACGCGCTGGTGAGCTTCCTGAAGACCACCCCCGGCCCCAGCCCCGACGACCGCATCGTCGTCGTCAACGACTGACCGTCCCACAAGGCGCATTCCCCAACACCGTCGGCATCCGTCCCTCTCGGGCTGAGCCCGTCGACGCCCCCCACCCACGACCTCCGTTCGGGCTGAGCCCGTCGAAGCCCCACACCCACCACCGCCGTTCGGGCCGAGCCCGTCGAAGCCCCGCACCCACGACTTCCGTTCGGGCTGAGCCTGTCGAAGCCCCACCCGCCACCCATGCGCCCCGCCGCCGAAATCATCCGCACCAAGCGCGACGGCGGCGCGCTGGCCGACGCCGACATCGGCGACTTCGTCCGCGGCCTCGTCGACGGCGGCTGGAGCGACGCGCAGGCCGCAGCGCTGGCCATGGCCATCGTCTGGCGCGGCATGACGCCGTCCGAGACGGCGGCGCTCACGCGCGCCATGACGCACTCGGGCCGCGTGCTGGACTGGGCCGCGGCACGGCTGGGCAAGCCGGCGCTGGACAAGCACAGCACCGGCGGCGTCGGCGACAAGCTCAGCCTGATGCTGGCGCCGATGCTGGCCGCCTGCGGCGCCGTGGTGCCGATGATCAGCGGCCGCGGCCTGGGCCACACCGGCGGCACGCTCGACAAGCTCGAGGCGCTGCCGGGCCTGGACGTGAACCAGGACGACGCCGGCTTCGAGCGCGTGCTGCGCGCGGCCGGCTGCGCCATCGTCAGCGCCGGGCCCACGCTGGCGCCCGCCGACCGGCGGCTCTACGCCATCCGCGACCTCACGGCCACGGTGGACAGCGTGCCGCTGATCACCGCCAGCATCCTGAGCAAGAAGCTCGCGGCCGGGCTCGACGCGCTGGTGCTCGATGTGAAGTGCGGCAGCGGCGCCTTCATGCGCGACGAGGCCGATGCGCGCGCGCTGGCCCAGAGCCTGGTGCGGGTGGCCGGCGAGGCGGGGCTGCGCGCCCGCGCGCTCGTCACCGGGCACGACGGCGTGCTGGGCACCACGGCCGGCAACGCGCTGGAGCTGCGCGAGGCCGTCGACTTCCTCACCGGGCGCATCGGCCCCGGGGCCGACGAGCCGGTGCAGCGCGAGGTGACGATGGCGCTGGGCGCCGAGCTGCTGCAGCTGGCCGGCCTGGCCGCCGATGGCGACGACGCGCGCGCGCAACTGCAGCGGGCGCTGGCCGGCGGCGCGGCCGCCGAGCACCTGGCGCGCATGGTGCGCGCGATGGGCGGGCCGCCGGACGTGCTGGCCGATGCCCGGCTGCCGGTCGCACCGGTGCAGCGGCCGGTGCCCGCGCCGCGCGACGGCGTCGTGGCGGCCATGGACGTGCGCGCGCTGGGCCTCGCGGTGGTGGCGCTGGGCGGCGGGCGACGGCAGGCGGGCGACGCCGTCGACCCGCGCGTCGGCCTCTCGGCGGTGCTGCCGCGCGGGCGCCGGGTGCAGGCCGGCGAGCCGCTGGCCGTGGTGCACGCCGCCGGCGAGGCCGCGGCCGACGCAGCGGTGGCCGCCGTCCGGGGGGCGATCGGCCTCGCCGACGAGGCGGCAGCGCCGCCTGGGGCCGTGCTGGGCGTGCTGGGCTGAAGCCGGGGCCGGGTGCTCAGCGCCCCGCGTCGGCCAGGAACCCCATCACCGCCTGCAGCGTGGCGCCGCGCAGGTCGTCGCGCTCGATCAGCAGCGCGTGCCGGCCTTCGGCGAGCCGCCAGCCGGTGCAGCGGCCGCCGGCCGTGCCGGCGTTGACGTGGTCACAGAAGGTCACCTGGGCCTGCGGCTCGACCACCGTGTCCTCGCCGCCCTGCAGCAGCAGCACCGGCACCGCGATGCGGCCGGCCTGAGGGCCACGCGCCTCGCGCGCGCCGCGGCAGGCCTGGGCCACCCAGCGCAGCGTGGGGCCGGCCACGCGCGCGTCGCCGTGGCCGCAGTGCGCGCCCTCGCAGCTGGCGGTGCGGTCGGCCCAGCGGCGGGTCATGCGCTCCCGGCTGTGCGACATGCCGGCCAGGCCGGCCTCGGGGTCGGCCTCGAAGGCGGCGCGCTCGGCCTCGAAGCCGGGGCCCTGCACGCGCAGGCTCGACAGCCACGGCAGCGGCACCGGCAATCCGGTGGCGCTGTCCGCGCACCAGCTGCGCAGCACCGACGCCGCACCGTCCTCGGCGACGCGCGGCTCGTGCATCGGCGTCACCAGCGCGGCGCGCGCCAGCGGCGTCTGCGCGCCGCGCCGCGCCAGGTGCAGCGACACCACCGCGCCGCCCATCGAGTGCGCCAGCGCCACCAGCGGCCCGCCGCGGCCGGCACGCCGGGCCTGCACCAGGGCGACGAAGCTCTCCAGGTCCTCGACCAGGTGGTCGAAGTCGTCGA
>JBKDQY010000138.1:0-4200 GCA_046341655.1 Betaproteobacteria bacterium
CCTGCCCGATGGCAAGCCCGTGACCGTGCGGCTGCGCGACATCGACGCCCCGGAGATCTGCCAGCCCTGGGGCCCCGAGGCCAAGGCCGCGCTGTCGGAACTGGCACTGAACAAGCTGGCCATCCTCACGCCCTCGTCCCGAAACAACTTCGGCCGCGTGGTGGGCCGCGTCACCGTGCAGGACCTCGACCTCGGCCGCCGCCTCGTGGAGGAGGGCCACGCCTGGAGCACGCGCACCCGGTACGACCGCGGGCCGCTGGTCAAGCAGGAGCGCATGGCCAAGGCGCTGGGCCGCGGGCTGCACCCGCAGGCGCCCCGGGCCGTGCCGCCCTGGGAGTGGCGGCGCGACAAGGGGCCCCGCCCGAAACCGTGAACGGGCATCGGGCGGATGGCGGTCGGTGGGTCTGACGCCGACGGAGCCGGGCGGTGCCGCCTGCACACCAGACTCGGCTTGAGAGACCGCGCTGTGCTGAGCTCGGAAGACGAATGCTGAGCTTCTGCTTGAGGCTGACTGCCGTCGCTCAACGGCTGCGTTGCGACAGGCATCTGTCGACCCGTAACGGCCTCAACGATCAGTGAGTTCGTTGCCGCGAACCGGCCTCTGGCGCGATTGCCAGGCGCCGTTGAATGTAGTAACGTTTATACAATTTTCCGCGGCGCCCCAGGAGCCTGCTTGTGACGAAGACGATTGTTTCCAGCCGGGAGTTCAACCAAGACGCTGGCGGTGCGAAGCGGGCCGCCAGAAAGGGGCCTGTGATCATCACGGATCGCGGTCGCCCCGCGCACGTACTGTTGAGCTTTGAGGCTTACCAGAAGCTCACCCGGAAGCCGGAAAGCATCATCGACCTGCTGGCTATGCCCGGTGTGGCCGATATCCCATTCGAAGCGCCGCGCATGGGCCCCATCGCCCGGCCCGCCGACCTGACCTGACCCGATGTTTGTCCTCGATACCAACGTCGTCTCGGAGTTGCGCAAGGCCAAGGCTGGCAAGGCCGATCGGGGCGTGGTGAGCTGGGCATCGGGGGTGCCCCCCGAGGACCTCTTTGTCTCGGTCATCACGATACTGGAGCTGGAAACTGGCGTGTTGCTGGTGCAACGTCGCGATCCCAAGCAAGGCGCCTTGATCAGATCTTGGTTGGATCAACATGTCTTGCCTGCGTTTTCGGGGCGGGTGCTGTCGGTGGACACTGCCGTGGCACAGCGGTGTGCCGCTCTGCATGTGCCCGACCCGAGGTCTGAGCGAGATGCGCTCATTGCCGCTACGGCGATGGTCCACAACATGACCGTGGTCACTCGCAACGTGGCCGACTTCCAAGCAACAGGTGTGTCGCTGCTCAACCCCTGGGACACCGCGCCCAGGCCACGTGGACGCGGAAGACGCTGAGCCCGGAAGCCGGCCTGTTGCCGAAGATCGGCAGGTCGTGAAGGTGTCTGCTTGGCCGGAAGTGCGCGTAGTGAGTCGCATTGCGAGCGGCCGGTCCCGCCGCACGGCGGCCCTCGCCGAAGGCCGCGTCGCCATCCGAGCCCGGTCTGAACGCGTCACCCGTCCCGCTGCCCTCGCGCGCGCGCAGCCTCGACGCTGCTCATCGTGGCGGCCCGCGCGAGACCAACCGGCGTGAAGCTTGCGCCCCGCGCTACCGCAGCCGCACCCAGCGCAGCTCGAGGGCGTCGTTGGGCCACATCACCGCCTGCACCGGCTTGGCCATGGCCCAGCTGATGGTGCGCCGGTACAGCGGGATGTAGGGCAGGTCGTCGGCCACCAGGCGCAGCACCGTGCTCACCATGGCCCGGCGGCGCGTCAGGTCGGGCTCGGTGCGCATGGCGTCGATCAGAGCATCGACCTTGGGGTTGCTGTAGCGGCCGGCGTTGAAGGTGCCCAGCCCGGCCTTGTCGTGCGTGCGGAACAGGCCGTTCAGCGAGTTCCAGGCGTCGGGCGTGGCCGTCCAGCCGTACTCGACGAAGCTGGCCGTTCCCTGCGTGAGCTTGGGGAAGAAGCTGCTGCTCGGGCTGGCGCGCAGCTGCGTGCGGATGCCCACCTGCGTGAGCATGGCGGCCATCGCCTGGCAGACGTTCTCGCGCCAAGCCACGTTCACGCAGTCCAGCGTGACGGAAAAGCCGTTGGGATAGCCTGCCTCGCCCAGCAGCTGCCGGGCCCGGGCCGGGTCGTAGGGCAGCCGCTTGTCGAGTTCGGGCGGCGAGCCGTCCACCAGCGGGCTCAGCAGCGCGCCCGTGGGCTGGCCCTGGCCGCGCAGCACCTTGTCGATGATCAGCGGCATGTTCAGCGCGTGGTACACGGCCTTGCGCACGCGCAGGTCGCGCCAGGGGTTGCGGCCCTTCACGTCGCTGTCGCGCAGCTCGGGGCTGGCGAGGTCGAAGCTCAGGTACTGCTGGCCGATGTCGGCCGTCTGCGTGAGCACGATGCGCGCGTCGGACTTCAGCCGCGCGATGTCCTGGTAGGGCGGGTCGAGCACCATGTCGACCTCGCCCGAGGCCAGGGCAGCCAGCCGCGTGGCGTCGGACCGCACGGTGACGAAGCTCACCGCGCCGACGTTGCCGCTGCGCCGGTCGGCCCAGCCCCACCACTGCGGGTGGCGCTCGAGCTGCGTGCGCACGTCGGGCTCGTAGCGCACCAGGCGCATGGGGCCCGTGCCGTTGGCGTGACGCACGGCGTGGGTTTCCTGCTTGCCGTTGAAGTCCTGTGCGCGCTGCACGCCGTGGCGCTCGCTCCAGGCCTTGCTCATCATGCCCACGTAGTGCAGCTTCTCGGGCAGCACGGCGTCGGGCGCCTCGAGCTGCACGTCGACCGTCAGGTTGTCGACCTTGCGCGCCCCGGTCACTCCCTTGAGCTGGAAGGCGCGCTGCGAGGGGGCCGCGATGGCCCGTTCGATGGAGAACACCACGTCGTCGGCCGAGAACGCCGTGCCGTCGTGGAACAGCACGCCCGGCCGCAGACGGAAGCGCCACACCGTGGGCTGCACGGCCTGCCACGACAGCGCCAGCGCGGGTTCCAGCCGGAAGCGCTCGTCGCGGCCGACGAGCGACTCGTACACCTGGGCCACCACGCGCGTGTGGTACAGCAGCGCGATGGCGTGCGGGTCCATGGTCTGCGGGTCGAAGGCCGAGGCCACGCGCAGCGGCGCCGTGGCAACGGCGGCCGGCTGGGCACGCACAGGGGAGAGGTGAGCCAGGATGAGCGTCAGCCCGGCAGCGAACAGGAGGGGCAGGAATCGGCGTTTCACGATGCCGGCATTGTGTCAACGCGGCATGACGCCATGCGGCGGCCGCCATCGTGACAAACCATGAGCGGGCTCGCCCTTAGGCGGAATCCCTGATCCGGCGCTGGTGCGGCTTCAGTGCGCGGCTCGGGCGCGCAGGCAGGCGGCGAGGAAGTCGCGCAGGATGGGCCCGTCGTCGAGCGCGTGCGGGTGCTCGGGGCCGTGGAATTCGGGGTGCCACTGCACGCCGGCCACGTAGGGCCCGGGCTCGACGCGGCGAATGGCCTCGACCATGCCGTCCTCGGGGCAGCGCGCCTCCACCACGAAGCCCGGCGCGAGCGCCTTGATGCCCTGGTGATGGATGCTGTTGGTGGTGGCCCGCGGCAGCCCCGGGTACAGGCCGGCCAGGTGCGTGCCGGGCACGAACTCCACGGCGTGGAAGTGGCGCTCGTAGCGGCCGGCGATGCGGTGCTCCAGCGCCTCCGGGCGCTGCGTGCCGATGTCCTGCCACAGGCTGCCGCCGAAGCACACGTTCAGCAGCTGCAGTCCGCGGCAGATGCCGAACACCGGCTTGCCGGCGGCCACGAAGGCGCGCACCAGCGCCATCTCGTAGGCGTCGCGCACCGGGTCGCCGGCCCACTCGGGGCGCAGCGGCTGCTCGCCGTACTGCGTGGGCGCGAGGTCGTTGCCACCCTGCAGCACGAGCCCGTCCAGGGCCGCGGCGTAGTGGCCGAGGTCGATGTCGCTGCGCACCACGATGCTGCCCTCGCTGACGGCCGGGATCATCACCGCCACCGCGCCCCCCGAGAGCACCCAGTGGGCGGCGCTCTGCTCCAGGTAGTGCAGCGTCTTGGTCCACACGCCGGGCAGCTCGACGCCGGCGGAGCCCGGGGTGTAGATGCGGGCCGACAGGCCGATGAGCAGCGGGCGGGTGTCCATGGTGGGGGTGCTTCAGTTCTCGCCGTCTTCGGGCGGCTCCTCGGCC
>JBKDQY010000139.1:0-3834 GCA_046341655.1 Betaproteobacteria bacterium
GGCCTACCAGCAGCAGGTGGTGGCCAACGCCCGCGTGCTGGCCGAGACGCTGATCGAGCGCGGCCTGCGCATCGTCAGCGGCCGCACCGAGAGCCACGTGATGCTGGTGGACCTGCGTCCCAAGGGCCTCACCGGCAAGGAGGCGGAGGCCATCCTCGGCGAGGCCCACATGACCTGCAACAAGAACGGCATCCCGAACGACCCGCAGAAGCCCATGGTCACCAGCGGCATCCGCCTGGGCACGCCGGCCATGACGACGCGCGGCTTCGGGGAAGAGCAGGCGCGCCAGACGGCGCACCTGATCGCCGACGTGCTCGACCGGCCGCACGACGCCGCGAACGTGGCGGCGGTGCGCGCCAAGGTGGCGGCGCTGACGCGCGACTTCCCCGTCTATCGATGAGCCCCCAGGCTTGCGGCTGCGCCGCCGCTCCGCCCCCCGAGGGGGCTCGGCCGCCTCGGGGCGGCCCGTCGTCGGCCGGCTGACCCGCCGTGCGCTGCCCCTTCTGCGCCCACGAGGACACGCAGGTCGTCGAGACCCGCGAGTCCGACGAGGGCGACGTGGTGCGCCGCCGCCGCCGCTGCCTGCACTGCGAGAAGCGCTTCACCACCTACGAGCGCAGCGACATCCAGATGCCGTCCGTCGTCAAGAAGGACGGCACGCGCGTCGACTTCGATCCCGCCAAGCTGCGCGCCAGCATGAGCCTGGCGCTGCGCAAGCGCCCCGTGAGCGTGGAGCAGATCGACGCCGCCATCGAGCGCATCCAGGACAAGCTGCTGGCCAGCGGCGCGCGCGAGACGCCCAGCGCTCGCCTGGGCGAACTGGTGATGCGCGAGCTCAAGCGCATCGACAAGGTGGCCTACGTTCGCTTCGCATCGGTGTACCGGCAGTTCGAGGACGTCGACGAGTTCCGGCAACTCATCCGCGACATCTGAACCCACACCCCCGGCCGGGGGCCCCGCCCGGGGGCCCTCGCCGCGGGCCCGCGCGCTGGGGACGCGGGGCCGAAGGGCACTTCCTACAGTGGCCGTCATCGCAGCCCTGCCGGAGTTCCCGCCATGTCGTCCACCCCCCGCCGCCGCCAGCATGGCGCCAGCCTCGTCGAAGCCATGACCGTTCTGGCCATCAGCGGCCTGCTGCTCGGCAGCGTGCTGCCCGGCTGGGGCGACGCACGCGACCGCCGCAGCCTGGAAGCGGCCTCGGCCCAGCTGGCCACCGACCTGCGGCTGACGCGCAGCCTGGCCGTGGCGCAGGGCGGGCCGGTGCGCCTGGCGGTGCCGGCCGCGCAGGCCTGCTACGTGGTGCACACCGGGCCCGCCCGCGCCTGCAGCTGCGACGCCACCGGCGCCGCCACGTGCAGCGGCGACGCGCAGGCGCTGCGCGTGGGCACGCTGCCCGGGGCGGGCCGCGTCGCGCTGAGCAGCTCGTCGGCCTCGATGCTGTTCGACGCCGAGCGCGGCACCGTCACGCCCACCGGCACGCTGCGGCTGCGGCTGGCCGACGGGCGGGCCGTGCACCACGTGGTCAACATCATGGGCCGGGTGCGCACCTGCTCGCCCGCGGGACGGGTGGCGGGGCATCCGGCGTGCTGAACCACACCCCCCGGCTTGAGGGCGTGGTTGACGAGCGGCTGCGCTGCGGCGACGAACGGCAGGCAGCCGGTTCATGCACCGGGCGGGCTCGCCCACAATGGCGTCGTGAACACGTTCCGCCACGCTCTCCCGCACCGACGCGCCCTCGCCGGCTTCACGCTCATCGAAATCATGATCGTGGTCGTGGTGCTGGCCTTGCTGGCCACGGTGGCGCTGCCGAGCTTCCTCGACTCGCTGCGCAAGAGCCGCCGCGCCGAGGCCTTCACGGCGCTGTCGGCGGTGCAGCAGGCCCAGGAACGCTGGCGCAGCAACAACGCCGCGTACAGCAGCAACCTCACGGCGGCGCCCACCGCGTCACCGCCGGGGCTCGGTCTGCCCGCCACCACGACCGGCGGCCTGTACACGGTGGCGCTCAGCGACACCAGCGCCACGGGCTACACGGTGTCGGCCGTGGCCGTGGATAGCAAGCCGCAGGCCGCCGACACCGCCTGCAGCAAGCTCGCGGTGCGCGTGACGGGTGCGCAGATCACCTACGCCGGCTGCCACAGCTGCAGCCTGGACGCGTCGGACTTCGCGGCCACCAACGTGTGCTGGAGCCGCTGACGATGCGCCGCCTGCGCGCCCCGAAACGACCGTCGGCCCGCCGGGCTGCCGGCCTGACGCTGATCGAGCTGATGGTCGTCGTGGCCATCGCCGTGATCATCCTGGGCCTGGCCGCGCCGTCGTTCAGCGAGTACATCGTGACGCAGCGGCTGCGCAGCATCCATGCGCAGTTGGCGACCGACTTGCAGTTCGCCCGCTCCGAGGCCGTGGCGAGGTCGGCTTTTGTCGGCGTGCGGTTCCAGGAGGTCACCGGCACTGGGGCGATGACCTGTTACATCATCTTCACCAGGCCGGATCCCACCACGAGCAGCGACACCTGTGATTGCACGGCATCGGCGGGGTCGCGGTGCAACACCACCCCCCCAGTCACCACCACCGAGCTTCGAACGGTGACGATTCCCGCTGAATTGAAGGTCAGCGTGCGCACGCCCACTGGGCAGAACAACACCATCACCTTTGACTCGCGATCGGCGGGGATGAAGATCGCGGCTAGCGACTTTAGTACGCCGTCAGCGCTGACATTTCAGATCGATTCGACCGCGCAGAACAACCGCAGTCTGCGGGCCATCGTTCTCGCCGCGGGTCGCACGCAGCTGTGCACTCCGGCCGGCTCAACCATGGGAGGCCGCGTATGTTGAGCGGCGCCAGATTCAGCCGCCACCGTCAGCGCGGCTTGTCCTTGGTCGAGTTGATGGTCGGCATCACTATCGGGCTGATCGTGGTCGCCGCGGCGAGCCTGCTGGTGAGCGGCCAGCTCAGCGAAAGCCGACGCCTCATCGCAGAGGCGCAGGTGCAGCAGGACTTGCGCGCCTCTGTCGACACCATCGTGCGAGAGCTCCGCCGCAGCGGGGCCATCGGTCAGTATGACAACATTCAGCCCATGGTGTGGGCCCTGGGAAGCGCAGCGGATCCCAGGCCGAACTTCCTTTCCCTGAAACTCACAATCTCAGGTAGCGAGGTGACCTACAACTATTACCCCGATGGGTCTGGCACTCTGGCAAGTGCTTTGGGGTACAAGCTTGAGGGTGGAGTCATCCGCACCAACATCAAGGCCGGGGGTTGGCAAGATCTCACCGATCCTTCCACCATGGAGGTGACCGAATTCACGATCACCCGGTTGGCGGACAGCGTGTCGCGTGTTCCCTGCCCGAAACCCTGCTCCTCGGGCGACACATCCTGCTGGCCCAGCGTCAATCAGCGCACCCTGGAAGTTCGTGTCACGGCGAGGCATCGGGCGTTTCCGGAGATCGAGCGCACGCACGAGTCGAGGGTGCGGCTGCGTAACGATCATTTCGGCTTCTCCAGCATAAGCAGCCCCCCAGTAGCTGGTCAGGTTTGCCCACCATGAAGTCAGTTCGACAGCGGGGAGCAGCGACCCTCGTGGTCGTGATGGTGCTCTTCTTCGTCATCTCGATGGTCGCGGCCTACACCAGCCGCAACATGATCTTCGAGCAACGAACCGGGGCCAACCTCTACCGCGCCACCCAGTCGTTCGAAGCCGCCGAAGCGGGCATGAACTGGGCGCTGATGATGCTCAACGGCGGCCGCATCGATGATCAGTGCCAGGCCACGACCAGTGTCTCGAACAACAGCTTTCGCCAGCGCTACCTGACGATCGATGGTTCCACAGGACTGGTCACC
>JBKDQY010000140.1:0-3561 GCA_046341655.1 Betaproteobacteria bacterium
GGCTGCAGCGCGCCGGCATCCACTGCAACCTGACGCTGCTGTTCGCCTTCTGCCAGGCCGTGGCCTGCGGCGACGCCGGCGTGACGCTGATCAGCCCCTTCGTGGGCCGCATCTACGACTGGCACAAGAAGGCCGCCGGCAGCACCTGGGACGAGGCCGCGATGGCCGGCGCGAACGACCCCGGCGTGAAGAGCGTGCGCGCCATCTTCGAGCACTACAAGCGCCACGGCATCGCCACCGAGGTGATGGGCGCGAGCTTCCGCAACACCGGGCAGATCGTAGCGCTGGCCGGCTGCGACCTGCTGACCATCGCGCCGGAGCTGCTGGCCCAGCTGCAGGCCAGCGACGCGCCGGTGCCGAAGGCGCTGGACGCCGAGGCCGCGCGCGTGCTGTCGCTGCCCGAGGTGCACCTGGACGAGAAGGCTTTTCGCTGGGCGCTGAACCAGGACGCCATGGCCACCGAGAAGCTGGCCGAAGGCATCCGCGCGTTTGCGGTGGACGCCGGCAAGCTGGACGCGCTGATCGAGGGCCTGCGCCGGTGAGCGCGCCGCGCTGCGAGGAGACCGCGGCCTGGGCCGCGCTGGCCGGCCACTGGCAGGCCCACGGCCGCGACTTCGACCTGCGCGAGGCCTTCGCGCGAGACGCCGGCCGCGTGGCCGCACTGTCGTTCGAGGCGCCCGAGGTCTTCGCCGACCTGAGCAAGCACCGGCTCGATGCGGCGACGCTGCACTTCCTGCTCGAGCTGGCGCGCGACTGCCGGCTGGAGGCGCGGCGCGACGCGATGCTGGCCGGCCAGGTGGCCAATCCCACCGAGGGCCGCGCCGTGCTGCACACGGCCTTGCGCGCCCCACGGGGCCGGGGCCCCTTCAGCGACGAGGTGCACGCCACGCTCGACGCGATGCTGGCCTACGCCGACGCGGTGCGCGCCGACGAAGGCTTCACCGACATCGTCAACATCGGCATCGGCGGCAGTGACCTCGGCCCCGCGATGGCCGTGGCGGCGCTGGAGGCCTTCACGCTGCCGGGCCAGCGAGTGCACTTCGTCAGCAACGTCGACGGCCACGACCTGGCGCCGCTGCTGGCGCGGCTGGACGCCCGCCGCACGCTGTTCATCGTGGCCAGCAAGACCTTCACGACGCAGGAGACGATGGCCAACGCCGAGGCTGCGCGCGCGTGGTTCGTGCAGCAGGGCGGCACCGACGTGGCGCGCCACTTCGCCGCCACGACGACGAACGTGGGTGCCGCGGCCGCCTTCGGCATCGCCACCACCTTCGGCTTCTGGGACTGGGTGGGCGGGCGCTACTCGCTGTGGAGCGCGATCGGCCTGCCCATCGCCATCGCCATCGGCAGCGCGACCTTCCGCGCGCTGCTGGCCGGCGCGCACGCCATGGACCGTCACTTCGCCGCCGCGCCACTGGCGCGGAACCTGCCGGTGCTGCTGGGCCTGCTCGACGTCTGGTACCGCAACTTCCACGGCTTCGGCAGCCGCAGCATCGCACCCTACCACCAGGGCCTCAAGCGGCTGCCGGCCTTCCTGCAGCAGCTCGAGATGGAGAGCAACGGCAAGGGCGTGGACATGGCCGGGCGGCCGCTGCCCTTCGGCACCAGCCCGGTCGTGTGGGGCGAGCCCGGCACCAACGGGCAGCACGCCTACTTCCAGCTGCTGCACCAGGGCACCGACGTGATCCCCGTGGAGTTCGTGCTGGTGAGGACGCCGGCCCACGGCCTGGCCGGCTCGCACGCCAAGCTGCTGGCCAACGGGCTGGCGCAGGCGCAGGCGCTGATGCTCGGCAAGACCGAGGCCGAGGCCGCGGCCGAGAGCGTTCCCACTGCCGACCCGGCCTTCGACCGCGCCGTGCTGGCGCGCCACCGCCGCTTTCCCGGCAACCGGCCCAGCACCACCTTCGTGCTGGAGGCGCTCACGCCCGGCAGCCTCGGCGCCTTCCTGGCCCTCTACGAGCACCGCGTGTGGACCAGCGGCGCACTGTGGGGCCTCAACAGCTTCGACCAGTGGGGCGTGGAGCTGGGCAAGGCGCTGGCCAACCGGCTGCTGCCGCGGCTGCAGGACGGGCCGCAGCGCGGCGCGCCCGAGGGGCTGGACGCCTCCACCGCGATGCTGCTGCGGCGGCTGGTGGACGGGGCGTGAAGCGCATCGTCTTCGACCTCGGCGCCGTGGTGCTGCGCTGGCGGCCGCACGAGGTGGTCCGCCGGGCCCTGCCGGCGCGCGTGGCCGGCCCGGCCGACGCCGCGCACTGGGCGGCGCAGGTGTTCCAGGGCTACGGCGGCGACTGGGCCGACTACGACCGCGGCACCGTCGCCGTGCCCGACCTGGTGGCGCGCATCGCGGCGCGCACCGGCCTGGCGCCGGCCGAGGTGCAGGCCGTGGTCGACGGCGTGCCGGAGGAGCTGCGGCCGCTGCCCGACAGCGTGGCGCTGATCGAGCGGCTGCGCGCGGCCGGCCACCGGCTGCACTACCTGTCGAACATGCCCGCGCCCTGCGCCGACGTGCTGGAGCGGCGCGAGGCGGCCCTCTTCGCGCACTTCGACGGCGGCGTGTTCTCGGGCCGGGTGCAGCGCGTCAAGCCCGAGCCGGCCATCTACGCGCTGGCGGCCGGGCGCTTCGGCGCCGCACCCGACGAGCTGGTGTTCCTGGACGACCACGAGCCCAACGTCGTGGCCGCGCGCGCCGCGGGCTGGCAGGGCGTGCACTTCCGCGACGCGGCACAGGCCGAGGCGGCGTTGCGCTCGGCCGGCTGGCTGGCCTGACGCGGCCCCGGCCGCCGCGCCCTCAGGCCGGCGGCGACTCGCCGGCCGCCAGCCGCCGCTCGATGGCGTCGAGCACCGGCAGCAGCTCGGCCACGGTGTCGATGGTGTAGTCCGGCCGCGCCATGGCCAGCCGCGCGGTGGCCACGGCCCGGCGCTCGGCCTGCCCGGCGTCGCCCAGCGCCTGCCAGGCCTGCGCCGACAGGCCCGTCTCGTTGCCGCTGGCGGTGACGGCCACCGTCCAGCAGCCCGCGTGCCGGCCCTCCAGCAGGCCGGGCACGGTGTCGTCCACCTTCACCACGCGCCGCGCCGGCCACACCCCCAGGTCGAGGAAGCATCGGTACATGCCCAGCGGGGCGGGACGGTTCTCGCGCACGTCGCCGGCGCAGACCAGGTTGTCGGGCACGAAGCCCTGGGCGGCGGCCAGCGGCGCCAGTACGTCCATGATCTCGCGGTTGTAGCCGGGGGTGCTGCCGATCTTCAGGCCGCGCGCGCGCAGCTCGCGCAGCAGCGAAGGGACGCCCTCGATCAGCTGCGCGTGGCGCGGCACGGCCGCCCGGTTCATGGGCGTGAAGCGGGCGTACAGGCGGTCGACGTCGGCGTCGTCCATGTCGCGGCGGTGGCGCCGCCGCCAGGCCTGCGCCACCGAGGGCAGCTGCCCCAGCGCCTGGATGTGCTGCCACTTGGGCAGGCCCATGGGCACGCGCGCCTCGGCCACCGTGATGGCCACGTCCTCGGTGGCGAACAGCTCGACGAAGGCGCCCATCGGCGCCTGGCTGCCGAAATCCACCACCGTGC
>JBKDQY010000141.1:0-17712 GCA_046341655.1 Betaproteobacteria bacterium
CGCGCCGCACCCCGCGCGGCGCGGCGGGGGTGCCGGCCAGCCGCCGGGTGTGGTCGCGCCCGGGCGGCAGCGTCAGCCCGGGCACGGCCAGGGCGACGCCGTTGACGGCCACCGCCGGCACCACGGACCCCGCGGCCACGCGCACGTAGTCCGCCACCGCGGGCGAGCCCACGCCGCTGCCCAGCGCCACCGCGCCCAGCGAGGCGGTGACGCCGGCGCTGTCGGTGAGCAGCGCCGCCAGACGAACCCGCGCCTGCGCGTTGGCGCGCGGCGTGATCGCGCCGCGCTGCGCCAGCAGCAGCGCGTCGACCAGCACGCCGCCGGCGCTGGAGTTCAGCACCAGCGTGGTGATGGCGCGGCTTGCCAGGTCCACGGCCGGCAGGTCCAGCCGCACGTCGGTCTTGCTGCCGGCGGCGGTGGCACGCAGCCGCCAGCGACCGCTGGCCACCGTCTGCCAGTCACCCACGGCGCCGTAGGCCGCGCCGGCCTGCAGGGGCACGGCCGTGGCCAGGTCCTCGGTCTCGGTGGTGAGGTACAGGTCGAGCGCGCCGGCATCGGCGGCGGCATTGACCACGCGCAGCACGGCGCGGTTGGCGTCGGGCTCGCCGCGGTTGTCGTCGAGCGTCAGCGCGCGCAGCGCGCCGGCCGGGCCGTAGGCCAGCACGGTCAGCCAGCGGTCGTTGGCATAGGCCGGCGAGAAGCGCAGCAACGCCGTGGGCGAACCGGTGGCGAACACCGTGGTCTCGCGCCGGTCGGGGTCGACCTCGGCGTAGGCGGCGCGCTCGCCGTAGGGCACGGCGGCGAGCTTGAGCTCGTCGTCGACGCGCAGCTCCAGCTGCGGGTTGCCGGTGCTGGCGTTGACCAGACGCACGTGGGCGCGCCGGCGGTCGGTGCCGCCGCCACAGCCGGGCAAGGCAGCCACGGCGGGCAGCGCCAGAGCGGCCAGCGCGGCACGACGGCGCAGGGGGCGGGGGCGGCGGGCGATGTCGGTCATGGGGGGCTGGCCACGGTGTTGTCGACCACGATGATGCCTTCCCGGACGCTCACCCCGCGCATCAGGTCGTGGCTGGAGTCGAACCAGCCGCAGCCGCGCGGGCGGTCGTCGCCGGCCGGGGTGGGCCCGGGCAGCGGGGGGTCGGCGGCCGGGGCCGCGGGTGTGGGGCGGAAAAGGCGGTTCAGCAGCGTGAACATGGCGGGCTCCGGATGGCAGGAGCCGCCATGCTCGGCCGGCGGGGCGCCGTCGGCGATCGCCTGAGGGTGGGCCCGCCGCAGGGGCCGCCGGCCGGGGGCCCCCGGCAGCGGGAGGGCGCCGGGTCAGCCCCCGAAGGGCTTCACCCCGAACAGCACGCCGTGGGCCCAGAAGGCGATCA
The DNA here is from genome assembly GCA_046341655.1 of Betaproteobacteria bacterium. GTDB lineage: Bacteria > Pseudomonadota > Gammaproteobacteria > Burkholderiales > Burkholderiaceae_C > Rubrivivax. The sequence goes on from JBKDQY010000141.1 coordinate 1,371, forward strand.
CGGCCCAGGCGCCGACGCCCACCGCCACCGCCACCAGCGTGGGCGCGCCACGGCCGGCGGGGTAGACGGTGCCCGCGGCGCGGTCGCGCCCGCGCGCGGCGCGGAAGCTCAGCACCGCCCACAGCAGGAAGCCGCCGAACAGCAGGATGTCGGCGAGCATGCCATTGGCCAGCAGGTGCGACAGCGCCCACACCTTGACGCCCAGCACCATCGGGTGGTGCAGCCGCGCCTTGATGGCGTTGCCCGGCACGTAGGCCGCGGCCAGCAGCACGAACGACACCAGGGTGAGCAGCGCCGCCAGGTGGCGCGTCCAGACGGGCGCGATCCAGACGATCTGCGGGTTCTCGCGCGCCGCGCCGTAGCCCACGACGATGAGCACCAGGCCCGCCAGCGAGGCGATGGAGTACGCGCCCTTGTAGCCGAGCTCGCCCAGCCGGGCCTGCAGCGCCGTGCGCGGCCCCTCGCCGAACACGCGCATCGAGTGAACGCCCAGGAACAGGATCAGGCCGAGGATCAGCAGCGTCATGGCAGCGGGGAGGTGGCGGCGGGGATGGGCGCGATTGTGGCGCCGCCGGGCGCGCTTTTTGCCTCGGGCCGTCGGGGCAATCGGCGGCGCTGGCCCGGCACCGCCCCGGTCGACCACAATCGCGCCCGTTTCCCACCACCCCCCACCCGAGCCTTCCCGAAAGGATCCCCGCCATGACGCCGCGACCCTCGTTCCTTCGCCGCAGCCTGCTCGCGCTTGCCGCCACGGGCCTGGCCGCCTTTGCCGGCGCGGCCGCCGCGCAGGGCGGCTCGAAGGTGCTGAACATCCTGAACTGGGCCGACTACATCGCCCCGGACACGATCGCCAACTTCGAGAAGGAAACCGGCATCAAGGTCAAGTACGACAACTTCGACTCCAACGAGACGCTGTTCGCGCGGCTGGTGGCCGGCAAGACGGGCTACGACATCGTCGTGCCGGGCGCTCACTTCGCGCAGAAGGCCATCGAGGCCGGGCTGCTGCTTCCGCTGGACCGCAGCAAGCTGACGAACTGGAAGAACCTCGATGCCGGCCTGCTGGCCAAGCTGGCCGAGGCCGACGCGGGCAACAAGCACCTGGTGAACTGGCTCTGGGGCTTCGTCACCGTGGGCGTGAACACGGCCAAGGTGAAGGCGGCGCTGGGAAGCCTGCCGATGCCGGCCAACCCGCTGGACCTGGTCTTCAAGCCCGAGTACGCGAGCAAGGTCAAGAGCTGCGGCCTGCACGTGCTGGACTCGGCCTCCGAGGTGGTGCCGGTGGCCATGCTCTACGCCGGCAAGGACGGCTTCAGCAACACCGCCGCCGACTACGACGCCGCGCGCGACGTGCTGGCGGCGGCGCGCCCGCACGTCACGCGCATCGCATCACCCGGCCCGATCAACGACTACGCCAACGGCAGCATCTGCGTGTCCATCGGCTACTCGGGCGACTTCCTGATCGCCAACCAGCGCGCCGCCGAGGGCAAGACCGGCCAGAAGATCGACGTCATGATCCCGCCGCGCGGCGCAACGCTGTTCTTCGACTCGATGGCCATCCCGAAGGACGCGAAGAACGTCGAGAACGCGCACCGCTTCATCGACTACGTCCTGCGCCCGCAGGTCCACGCCTCGCTGACCAACCAGGTCTTCTACGGCAACCCGAACGCGGCGTCCAAGCCCTTCGTCAAGCCCGAGATCGCCAGCAACCCGGTGGTGTTCCCGCCGGAGCCGGAGCTGAAGAAGATGACCATGCCCAAGGTGCTGAGCCGGGACGCCCAGCGAGTGCAGACGCGCGTGTTCACCAACTTCAAGGCCAACCGCCGCTGAGCCTGCGCGCGGCCCGGCCGAGCCCGGGCAGCGCGCGGTCAGCCTATCATCCAGCGGGATGAAACCGCTGAAGTTCGTGCTCCTGCCGCTGATCGTGCTGTGCCTGCTGGCGGCGGGCTGGGTCTGGGCCGCGCTGAGCTGGAGCTATTCGGAGGGCGAGCGCGCCGGCTGGGTGCAGAAGCTCAGCAAGAAGGGCTGGATGTGCAAGACCTGGGAGGGAGAGCTCTCCCTGGTCTCGCTGCCCGGCAGCACGGCGGAGAAGTTCTTCTTCACCGTGCACGACGAGGCCGTGGCCGCGGACATCACGCGCCACATCGGCAAGCGCGTGGCGCTGCACTACGAGGAGAAGGTGGGCCTGCCCACCAGCTGCTTCGGCGAGACGCGGCACTACATCACCAAGGTCACGCTCACCGAAGACATCCCGCTGGCACCCGGCATCAGCCTGCCGAACCCGCCGAGCGCCACGCCCGCCGCCCCGGCCGCCAGCCGCTAGAGAACCGCGCGGGCGCGGGTCCGACGCCCGCCGCTCCGGGGATGGTCAGGCCTTGTGCCAGACGACGGTCTTGCGCATCCCTACCCAGCTGTCGTAGTTCCTCGCGAACAGGTCCTCGATGCGGTTGCGCTTGACCTTGAAGGTCGGCGTGATGAGGTCGTTGTCGACCGTCCAGGCCTCGGCCGTGACGACCAGGCAGTCGAGCTGCTCGTGCGGGTCGAGCTGCTCGTTGATCGCCTTCACGTGGGCCGCCAGCGAGGCCTCGAGTTCGGAACGGCCTTCGGCGCTGCCCGCCTTGCGCACGGCGTCGACGTTGAGCATGGCCAGCGCCAGCGGCTGGCCCAGGTTGGCGCCGGTCACGCAGCAGGCTTCGATGGCGTTGTGCATGACGAGCTTGTCCTCGATGGGCGCGGGCGCGACGTACTTGCCCTTGCTCGTCTTGAACAGGTCCTTCACGCGGCCCGTGATCTTGAGGTTGCCCTCGCCGTCGAGCGCGCCCTTGTCGCCGGTGCGCAGCCAGCCGTCCTCGGTGAAGGTCTCCTTCGACAGCTCGGGCTGCTTGTAGTAGCCGAGCATCAGGCAGGGCGCCTTCATCTGGATCTCGCCGGTGACGGGGTCGATGCGGCTCTGCACGCCGTCGTAGGGCAGGCCCACCGTGCCCGGGCGCTGCTTGCCCGGCAGCGTGGCGTGGCTGACGCCGCAGTTCTCGGTCATGCCGTAGACCTCGACGAGGTCGAGGCCGAGCTTGTTGTACCAGCGCAGCAGCTCGGGTGGCATCGGCGCGGCGCCGCCGGCGGCGAACACGCACTCCTGCAGGCCCAGCGCGGTGAGGATCTTCTTGCGCACGATGCCGCCGAGGATGGGGATCGACAGCAGCAGGTCCAGCTTCTTCGGCGGCATCTTGGCGCTGATGCCCTGCTGGAACTTCACCCAAAGGCGCGGCACGCTGAAGAACACCGTGGGACGGGCGCGCTGCAGGTCGGCGGTGAAGGTCTCCAGGCTCTCGGCGAAGTACACGTGCATGCCGGTGGCCAGCACGCCGTGCTCCACCAGCGTGCGCTCGGCCACGTGGCTCAGCGGCAGGTAGCTCAGCATGCGCGCGTTGCTGTTGATGGCCGGCACGCGCTTGAGGCCGCTCTGCACGCCCCAGGCGAAGGTGCCGAAGCTGTGCATCACGCCCTTGGGCGCGCCGGTGGTGCCGCTGGTGTACATGATGGTGGCCAGCTCGTCGGCCGGGCGCACCGGGTTGCCCTTGAGCGGCTCGGTCCGGGCGACGATGTCGTCCCAGCCCGGGTAGCTGGCCTTCGCGTCGTCGGGCGACAGCGGGTGCGAGATGCACGGCAGGCCGGCCGGGATGCCGGGCTTCATGCCCTCCCAGCCGTCGAGCTTGCCGACGAAGCACAGCTTGCTCTCGCTGTGCTCGAGGATCTGGCGGATGGTGCCGGCGGCCAGCGTGGGGTACAGCGGCACAGAGACGAAGCCGCCCAGCCAGATGGCGAAGTCGCTCATCAGCCAGTGCGCGGTGTTCTTGCTCAGCAGCGCCACGCGGTCGCCGGGCTGCAGGCCCAGGCTCTGCAGGTGGGCGGCCATGCGGCGGGCCTGGTCCATGACCTGGCGCCAGGTGAACTCCACGACCTGGCCGCCGCCCATGGGCTGCGTGAAGACGACCTTGTCGGGCGTCGTGGATTCCCAGTGGTACAGGCGCTGCAGCGCCAGCGCGTCGGGCGAAACGGTTACAGCCATGAGGTTCGCGGGCACGGTCGGCCCACTCCGGGTTGGTGCAGGGGCCGGCAGGGTAGCGAATCGGGAGGGCCGGCCGCCAGCGGGCTTTCCTCAGGCGCGTCACCCCCTCCCGGGTGAGTCGGCTCAGTCGCCGCCGGCCGAGAGGGCCTCGGCCCGCTGTTCCAGCTCGCGGCGCAGCGCGCCCCGCACGCGCTCGGCGTCCAGGCCGGCCTGGGCGGCCAGGGCGGTGGCGGCCGCCTCGGCGTCGTCGGCGTCGGTCTCGACGAGGTGGGCCAGCACCGACAGCGCGCAGATCTCGCGGCGCGCCGGTGGCGGCGGCAGCTGGCGCGTGGCCTGGGCCTGCACGTGGTGGCGCACGCTGTGCGTCGCCGGGGCAGCCAGGCCCCAGCTCTCGCACAGGGCGGCACCCAGCGCATCGTGGCTGACGCCGAAGCCGACGCGCTCCATCTCGACCAGCGCCACGTCGTCGGCGGCGGCGGCGGCGGCGGCGCGCAGCATGGTGCGGTAGTGGTCGGGCGCGTGTCGGTACAGCACGGCCTTGCCGCACTCCTCGAACAGGCCCGCGGCGTGCGCGTCCCAGGCGTCCTGCGACAGGCGCTGCGCCAGCCGTGCCATGACGCGGCTGCGCCAGGCGGCGCGCTTCCAGATCGGGTCGAGCTCGGGGGCGGGCGGGAAGGCCGCGCGCAGGCCCATCTCGAAGGTGATCCCCGCCACCTCGCGCATGCCCAGGTAGGTGATGGCCTGGTGGACGTTCTGCACGCGGCCCTTCAGGCCGTACAGCGACGAGTTCACGGCCTTCATCACGGCCGCGGCCAGCGCCATGTCGGACTCGATCAGCGCGGCCGCCGCCTGCAGGTTGATGTCGTCCTCGGCCAGCAGCAGCGACAGCTTCACCAGGGCCTGCGGCTGCGCCGGGATGTCGATGTCGAGCTTGCGCAGTTCGGGGTTCACGGACATGGCGGGCGGCAGGCGGTGGTCGGACGTGCGCCATGCTAGGCCGCGGGGCCGGCGGGCATCGCCGGATTCGGCAGGCGAAGCCGGTGCTCTTCGGGGCCCTGCGCTCCGCGAGCCCCAAGAAGAAAAGCGCCGCTCGGGCCAGGCCCGGCGGCGCGTTGTGAGCTGTGTCGTCTCCTCTGCCTCCTGCCAGGTCGGCCCGCGGGCCTGCCTGGAAGTGCGCCGATGATCGCGGTCGAGCCCCCCGCTCCACATCAGGGCTTACCCGCCACACCCTGGGTTGCGGCGCCCCATTCTGGTGCGGGGCTTCACCGGGCGATGTGGCTGCCGAGCACGGGAAACAGCTTGGTCAGCCCGTCGGCCAGCAGCTCCACGGCCATCGCGGCCAGGATGAGCCCCATCAGCCGCGTCATGACGTTGATGCCGGTGCGCCCGAGCACGCGGGCGATGCGGCCCGAGGCGCTGAACACGGCCCAGGTGATCAGCGCGATGGCGGCGCCGTAGGCCACGAGCACGCCCAGCTGCCAGAGGAAGCGCGTCTTCTCGGCATAGATCACGACGGTGGAGATCGTGGCCGGCCCCGTGAGCAGCGGGATCGCCAGCGGCACCACGGCGATGCTGGCGCCGGCGTCGAGCTTCTCCTGGCCGTCGCGCTCGTCGGAGGGCTTGCTCTCGGCCGGCTGGGCGTTGAGCATGGCCAGCGAACTGATCAACAGCAGGCAGCCCCCGCCCACCTGGAACGAGGCCAGGCTGATGCCGAAGAACTCGATCACCTTCAGCCCCGCCAGCGCGCTGACGGCGATGACCACGAACACCGTGAACGAGGCGATGCGGATGGTGCGCAGGCGCTGGACGCGGTCGAAGCTCTGCGTGAAGTGGATGAAGAAGGGCACCACGCCGATCGGGTTGACGATGGCGAGCAGGGCGATCAACGGCTTCAGCAGGTCCATGGCGCGATGATGGCGGCGGGCGTGGCCGGCCCGGCGCGGGGCGGATGGGGTAAATCCGGGGCGTGGCTAAACAACAAATTGTCCACAGGGGCTTTACAGCCGGCGGTTTCCGATATCCATAATCCGCGTGTCTGTGTCTGGCAGCCGCGCCTTCCTGTCGGCGAAACCCTCCATGGGTTCGCAAACGGGTGTTCCAGGGTTGAGCTCCGCATGGTTTTTCTGATCTTTTAAGGGCTCTCCGTGGGAAACAAACTTTACGTCGGCAACCTGGCCTATTCGGTCCGCGATGACTCGTTGATGCAGGCTTTCTCTTCGTTCGGCACCGTGTCGTCGGCGAAGGTGATGATGGACCGCGAAACCGGTCGCTCCAAGGGCTTCGGCTTCGTCGAGATGGGCAGCGACGCAGAGGCGCAGGCCGCCATCAACGGCATGAACGGTCAGCCGCTCGAGGGCCGCGCCGTGGTCGTCAACGAGGCCCGCCCGCGCGAAGAGCGCCCGGGTGGCTTCGGTGGTGGCGGTGGCGGCCGCGGTGGTTACGGCGGTGGTGGCGGCGGCGGCTACGGCGGCGGCGGTGGTGGTGGCGGCTACGGCGGTGGCGGCGGCGGCGGCGGTCGCAGCCCGTACGGCGGTGGCAGCGGTGGCCGCAGCCCCTACGGTGGCGGCAACCGTGGCGGCGGTGGCGGTGGTGGCGGCTACGGTGGCGGCGGCGGCAGCCGCGGCGGCTACTGATCGCACCCGGCGGCCCCGAGGGCCGCGCTGAACGGGGCGCCCGCGGGCGCCCTTTTCGTTGGCGGGGCGATCAGTAGCGTTCGGGCCGCAGCACCTGCACGGGCGTGAACCACAGCGCCACGCTGTAGTGCGGGGCGTACGTGGCGAGCACGTGCGCGGCGATGGCGTCGGCCACGGCCTCGTCGCAGATCACCTTCATCTCGATCGTGCGGTCGGCTTCCCAGGCACCCTCGCGCACGCCCTCGAGGTTGGCGCCGTGCACCTCGGTCACCGTCCAGCCCTGCGCGCCGCGCTCGCGCAGGTCGCGCACCAGCGGCTTCTCGAGCACGCCCTCGGCGTTGATGACGAGCATCGTCTTGCCGTGCTTCTTCATGCCCCGATCCTTTCCAGCCAGCGTGCGAGTTCGATGTACATCGGGATGCCGACGACGATGTTGAATGGGAAGGTGATGCCCAGCGCCGCCGTGATCGACAGGGCCGCGTTGGCCTGCGGCACCGCGATGCGCATGGCCGTGGGCGCGGCGATGTAGCTGGCGCTGGCCGCCAGCGTGGCCAGCAGCGCCACGCCGCCGGTGCCCAGCCCCAGCGCCCAGCCGGTGGCCGCGCCGGCCAGCGCCAGCAGCGGCGGCGCGCCCAGCCCGATCACCAGCACCGCCGGCCCGAAACGCCGCACCTCGGCCAGCCGACCGCCGGCCACCAGGCCGAGCTCGAGCAGGAAGAGGGCCAGCACGCCCTTGAAGGGGTCGATGAACACGGCCTTGATGGGCGCGGTGCCGGCCTCGCCGGCCACGGCGCCGATGAGCAGCCCGCCCAGCAGCAGCAGCACGCTCTTGCCGAAGAGCACGTCGTGCGCCAGGCTGCCCCAGTCGGTGCGCCGGCCGCTGTCGGCGCCGCGCAGCGACCAGCGTGCCAGCAGGATGCCGGCCACCAGGCCCGGCGCCTCCATCACCGCCACCCACAGAGCGGCGTGGCTCTCGTAGGCGATGCCCTGGCGCGTGAGCGCCGCCGTGGCCACCGCGAAGGTGACCACGCTGACCGAGCCGTAGTGCGCCACCAGCGCCGCGGCGTCGACGCCGCTCAGGCGCAGCGCGCGCGCCAGCGGGTACAGCGCGAAAGGGATGACGAAACCCAGCGCCATGCAGGCCAGCACCTGCGGCGCCAGCGCCGCCAGCGGCTGCTTGCTCAGCTCGATGCCGCCCTTCAGGCCGATGGCCAGCAGCAGGTAGATGGACAGCGTCTCGTACAGCGCCTCGGGCAGCCGCAGGTCGCTCTTGACCAGGCGCGCGAACACGCCCAGCAGGAAGAAGAAGACGACGACGTCGATCATCGGGTTCGGTCTCGGGGCCGCTGGCTCAGCCGCGGCGGGGTTTGCGGCCACGGCCGGCCAGCAGTCGGTCGTACCAGGCGTTGGGCAGCAGGCGCAGCGCCTTGGCCACCACGCCCATGGGCCAGGGGATGACGCGGTAGCTGCGGCCGGCCGCGATGGCGGCGAAGGCGCTCTCGGCGAAGGCCTCGGGCGCCATCAGGAAGGGCATCGAGTAGCGGTTGCCCGCCGTCAGCGGCGTGGCCACGTAGCCCGGCACCAGGGTGACCACGCGCACGCCGCTGCCGCGGCACTCCACGCGCAGGCTCTCGCAGTAGGCCACCACGCCGGCCTTGCTGGCGCAGTAGGCGCCATGGCCGGGCAGGCCGCGGATGGCCGCCACGCTGGCCACGCCCACCAGCGTGCCCGAGCCGCGCGCGCGCATGGCCGCCAGGAAGGGGTGGAAGGTGGCCGCCAGGCCCACGTTGTTGACAGCCAGCAACTCGCGCATCACGTCGAGGTCGGCACGCTCGGCGGTGTCCATGCCGATGCTGATGCCGGCCGAGGCCACCACCACGTCGGGCAGCCCCTGCGCGGCGATGCAGCGCCGGCCGGCGTCGACGATGGCGTCGGTGTCGGCCACGTCGGCCGGGTAGATGCCCACCCGGTCGGGCCCCAGGCCCTGCGCCGCGGCCCAGGCCTGCAGCGCGTCGGCGCGGCGCGCCACCAGCGCCAGCCGCCAGCCGGCCTTCGCGTAGCGCGCGGCCAGCGCCTGGCCAATGCCGCTGGACGCGCCGGTGATGAACGCCAGCGGCGCGCTCACCGGGCCGCCTGCGGCGTCAGCGTCACCTGCAGCGGGCCCTTCAGCTCGAGCCGCTGGCTGGCGTGGCGGTAGGCGAGGCCGGCGGCACGCAGCTCGTCGCCACCCACGCGCACGCGCACCGGCCGGTCGGTCTCGACACGCTCCTCGATGAAGAACACGTGCAGGAACTCGCTGCTCATGCGAAGCGGCCGGCCGGCGGCGTCCTCGCCCACGACCTCGGCGCCGCCGAGCAGCTGCAGCTCGCTGCCGTCGCCGGTGCCGATGGCGCGCGCGGCGCTGGCGCGCGTGAGCCGGCCCTCGGGCGACCAGGCCTGGATCTGTGCGCCGTCGATCTCGATGCGGTCGGTGGCGGGGTAGTGGCGCAGCTGCGCGCCCTCGATGCGCAGCAGCAGCCGCCCGTCGGGCGCGAAGCGCTCCAGCGCGAAGCCACTCATCGTGTAGTCGGGGTCGGCCGACACGGCGCGGGGCACCGCCTCGGCCGGCGGGCGAGGCGAGTTCTTCACCAGCCACCAGGTGGCCAGTGCCAGCGCGGCCATCAGCAGGATGGGCAGGTAGGTGGCCAGCGCCTCGCGCACGCGCAGCGGCCAGGGCATGGCGCGGCGCGGCGGCGCGGCCTCGCCGGGCCCGGCCGGCGCGGGGCCCAGGCGCAGCGAGACCTCGGGTAGGTCGGGCAGCGGCAGCTCGACGGGCTTCATCGGCGGAACGGTGCGCGCCGCGTCAGCGGCTGTCGAGCGTGCGGCGGTCCTGCGCCAGCAACGCGGCGTAGCGGCCGGCGGCCATCAGCAGCAGGTCGCAGAACTCGCGCGCCGCGCCGTGGCCACCGCGCGCGCGGGTCACGTGGTGGGCCACGGCCAGCACCTCGGGGTGGGCGTTCGGCGGGGCGCAGGCGAAGGCGGCGCGCTCCAGCAGCGGCAGGTCGGGCCAGTCGTCGCCGATGGCCGCCATCTCGCCCCAGGCCAGGCCGCGCCGCTGCCTCAGCGCCTCGGCGGCGGCCAGCTTGTCGGCCACGCCGAACAGCGCCTCGGTGACGCCGAGGTCCGCCAGGCGGCGGCGCACGGCCGGCGAGTCGCGCCCGGTGATGACCACCGGCTCGATGCCGCCGTGGCGCAGCATCTTCAGCCCGTGGCCGTCGAGCGCGTGGAAGGCCTTGAAGACCTCGCCCTGCTCGCCGATGTAGAGCTGCCCGTCGGTGAGCACGCCGTCGACGTCGAAGATCGCGGCCCTGACGCCGATGCCCGCGCCCAGGCCCTGGGCGCGCAGCAGCGTCTCGGGGGAGAAGCGCTCGCGCACGCTAGATGACCTTCGCCCGCATCAGGTCGTTGGAGTTCAGCGCGCCGACCAGCACGCCACCCTCGTCCACCACCAGCACGCTGGTGACGCGGTGCTGCTCCATCACGCCGGCGGCGTCGACGGCCAGCGCGTCGGCGCGCACCAGGCGCGGGCCGCGGTGCATCACCTGCTCGGCCTGCAGCGTGCGCAGGTCGTCGCGCCCGGCCTCGATGAGGCGCCGCAGGTCGCCGTCGGTGAAGATGCCGACCGGGCGGCCGGCGGCGTCGACCACGGCGGCGAAGCCCAGGCCCTTGCCCGTCATCTCGCGCAGCAGCTCGGGCATCGCCGTGCCGGGGGCCACGCGGGGCACGGCGTCGCCGTGGCGCATGAGGTCCCTCACGTGCAGCAGCAGCTTGCGGCCCAGGGCGCCGCCGGGGTGCGAGCGCGCGAAGTCGGCCTCGCGGAAGCCGCGCGCGTCGAGCAGGGCCACGGCCAGCGCGTCGCCCAGCGCCATCTGCGCGGTGGTGCTGGCGGTGGGCGCGAGGTTGAGCGGGCAGGCCTCCTCGGCCACGGCGCTGGACAGCACGATGTCGGCGTGGCGCGCCAGCGTCGACTCGGGCCGGCCGGTCATCGCCACTAGCGTGACGCCCAGGCGGCGCAGCGCCGGCAGGATGGCCGCGAGCTCGTCGACCTCGCCGCTGTTGCTGATGGCCAGCACGACATCGGCCGGGCGCACCATGCCCAGGTCGCCGTGGCTGGCCTCGGCCGGATGCACGAAGAACGCGGGCGTGCCGGTGCTGGCCAGCGTGGCGGCGATCTTGCGGCCGACGTGGCCGCTCTTGCCCATGCCCATCACGATGACGCGACCCGTGCAGTCGCGCATGGCCGCCACGGCGGCGACGAAGGCCTCGCCGGCCGGCCCCCGCAGCGACGACGCCAGCCCCTGCAGCGCGCGCGACTCGATCTCGAAGGTGCGCGCGGCCAGGCCCAGCGCTCGCGGCGCGTCGATGGCCAGGGACGGGGTGGGGTCGGGCATTAGGATGGGAGCGGCGTGCGGCCCCGGGGCGATCTCCGGGCCGCGCGATTCTAGGCACCGCCCCTCTTGCCAGCCCCTGCCCTTGGCCTCCACCCTCGAACTGGTCCTGCTGTACCTCGTGGCCGCCGTGCTGGGCGTGGTGGCCTGCCGCTCGCTGAAGCTGCCGCCGATGCTGGGCTACCTGGTGGTGGGCATCCTCATCGGGCCCAACGCGCTGGCCTTCGCGCAGGACAGCGCGGGCGTGAAGTACCTGGCCGAGTTCGGCGTGGTCTTCCTGATGTTCGTGATCGGGCTGGAGTTCAACCTGCCCAAGCTCAAGAGCATGCGCACGCTGGTGTTCGGGCTCGGCCTGAGCCAGGTGCTGCTGACCATGCTCGTCACGGTGGCCGGGCACTTCGCGCTGGTGTGGGGCTACGCCACCTTCCTGCAGGGCACCTGGCAGATGGACTGGCGCGGCGCCATCGTGCTGGGCGGTGCGCTGGCCATGAGCTCCACCGCCATCGTCGTGAAGCTGATGGTGGAGCGGCTGGAGCTCGAAAGCGAGCACGGCCGCCGCGTGCTGGGCGTGCTGCTGTTCCAGGACCTGGCCGTGGTGCCGCTGCTGGTGCTGATCCCCGCGCTGGGCTCGCCGCCCAACGAGATGTTCACCGCGCTGGCGCTGGCGCTGCTGAAGGCGGCGGTGCTGCTGACGCTGCTGCTGGTGGGCGGCCAGCGCGTGATGCGCTGGTGGCTCACGCTGGTGGCGCGGCGCAAGAGCGAGGAGCTGTTCATCCTGAACCTGCTGCTCGTGACCCTGGGCCTGGCCTACCTGACGGAGCACGCCGGCCTGAGCCTGGCGCTGGGCGCCTTCGTCGCCGGCATGCTGGTGGCCGAGACCGAATACAAGCACCAGGTCGAGACCGACATCCGGCCCTTCCACGACGTGCTGCTGGGCCTGTTCTTCATCACCATCGGCATGAAGCTCGACTGGCGGCCGGTGATCGAGCAGTGGGGCCTGGTGCTGCTGCTGACCACCGTGCCGGTGGTGGGCAAGTTCGTGCTGGTGGCGCTGCTGGCGCGGGCCTTCCGCACCGCGCCGGGCGTGGCGCTGCGCACCGGGCTGTACCTGGCGCAGGCCGGCGAGTTCGGCTTCGTGCTGCTGACGCTGGGCGCCGACCGCGGCATCGTGGCGCCGGAGTGGGTGAGCCCGGTGCTGGCCAGCATGGTGCTGAGCATGCTGGCCACGCCCTTCCTCATCACCTACAGCAACGCCATCGTCAACAAGCTCTCGGCCAGCGACTGGCTGATGCAGTCGGTGGCGCTGACCAGCATCGCCAGGCGCAGCATCGCCAGCGAGCGCCACGTCATCATCTGCGGCTACGGGCGCAGCGGGCAGGCGCTGGCGCGGCTGCTGGCGCAGGAGCGCATCCCGTACATGGCGCTGGACCTCGACCCCGACCGCGTGCGCCAGGCCGCGGCCGCCGGCCAGAGCGTGGTCTTCGGCGACGCCGCGCGGCTGCAGAGCCTGATGGCCGCCGGCCTGGCCCGCGCCGCCGCGGTGGTGGTGAGCTACCACGACACACCCTCGGCGCTGAAGATCCTGAACCTGGTGCACTCGCACGCGCCCACGGTGCCGGTGGTGGTGCGCACGGTGGACGACACCGACATCGACCGCCTCAAGGCTGCCGGCGCCACCGAGGTGGTGCCCGAGGCCATCGAGGGCAGCCTGATGCTCGCCGGGCACGCGCTGGCGCTGGTGGGCGTGCCGATGGCGCGCGTGATCCGCATCACCCGCGACGCGCGCGACGCGCGCTACGGCCTGCTGCGCGGCTACTTCCACGGCGCCGACGACGACACGGTGGCCGAGCTCGACCAGGCGCGGCTGGCCAGCGTGACGCTGCCCGAGGCCAGCGGGTGGGCCGGGCGCCGCCTGGACGAACTGGCGCTGCACGCGGTGGGCGTGGCGGTGGTCTCGGTGCGCCGCGCCACCGGGCAGGTGGAGCGGCCCGCCGACGCCGACGTGCTGGCCGGCGGCGACACGCTGGTGCTCAGCGGCCTGCCCGAGCCGCTGGCGCTGGCCGAGGCCAAGCTGCTGGGGCGGGCGGGCTGAAGGCCGGGCCCGCGTGGGCCGGGTGCGCCCCAGGCATACTGATCGCTCCATGGCCCACCTGACACCCGCCGAGATCGCCCACTACGAGCGCGAGGGCTACGTGGTGCCCGGCTGGCGCCTGCCCGCGGCGCGCGTCGAGCCGATGCGCGCCGCGCTCGACGAGCTGCTGCGCCGCAACCCGGGCGTGCGCCCCGAGAAGCTGGTGTCGGCGCACCTCGAGGCCGGCCCCGGCGCCGACAACGGCGAAGGCGTGCGCGGCGTGCGCGAGTTCCTCGAGCTGGCCATGGACCGCGACATCGTCGACCTCGTCGCCGACGTGATCGGCGAGCACGTCATCCTCTGGGGATGCCACGTGTTCTGCAAGCCGGCCGCCGAGGGCTACGAGACGCCCTGGCACCAGGACGGCCACTACTGGCCGATCCGGCCGCTGGCCACCTGCACCGCGTGGGTGGCGCTGGAGCCTTCGACGCGCGACAACGGCTGCCTGCGCGTGATCCCGCGCTCGCACGCGGCGCGCGTGCTGCACCCGCACCTGCACGAGGAGCGCACCGACCTCACGCTGAACCAGCGCCTGGCCGCCGGCGCCTTCGACGAGGCCGACGCGGCCGACATCGAGCTCGAGCCGGGCCAGATGTCGCTGCACGACGTGCACATGATCCACGGCGCGACCGCCAACCGCAGCGCGCGACGCCGCACCGGCGTGGCGCTGCGCTACATGCCCGCGAGCTCGGTGTTCGAGCGCGCGCTCGACCCAGTGAGCGGGCGCAGCGGCGTGCCGGTGGATTTCGCGCGGCGACCGATCTGGCTGCTGAAGGGGCGCGACCTCAGCGGCCGCAACGACTTCACGGTCGGGCACCGAACGGGGCCCGGCGGCAGCCTTGCCCAGGGCCCTGGCGATGCGGCACGCACCCCGGCCTGAGCCCTGCGTGGCGCGGCGCGCGTTGCTCGGCGCCGCCGCGCTGGCCGCCCTGCCGCGACTGGCCTCGGCCGCCGAGGTCGAGCCGCTGCTGCGCGAGGGCGGCGTCGTGATCGCCTTCCGCCACGCGCTGGCGCCGGGCACCTTCGACCCGCCGGAGTTCCGCCTGGGCGACTGCCGCACGCAGCGCAACCTGTCCGATGGCGGCCGCGCGCAGGCGCGGCGCATCGGCGAGTGGTTCGAGTCGCGCGGGCTGAAGCCGGCGCGCGTGCGCTCCAGCCCCTGGTGCCGCTGCCTGGACACGGCGCAGATCGCGTTCGGGCCCGGCGGGGGCCGCGTCGAGGCCTGGCCCGCGCTGGGCTCGCCCCGCGGCGCCAGCGAGGCCACCAACGCCGAGAGCCTGCGCGCGCTGCGCGCCGCGCTGGCCGAGGCGGCGCGCCAGCGCGGCCGTTTCGAGGCCTGGGTGACGCACATGTTCGTGCTGTCCGACCTGGCCGCCACCGGCAGCAGCTCGGGCGAGGGCCTGGTGCTGCGCGCCGGCAGCGGCGGCGCGGTGCAGGTGCTGGCGCGGCTGGCCCCGCCGCCGGCCTGAGCGGCACACAGGGCGGCACGGGGCGCCGCACCGCCCTACCATCCGCCCCATGGCTGCAGACCCCAAGACCGACCCCGTCACGGCCCCCGCCGACTACATCCGCGAGCACATCCGTACGGTGCCCGACTGGCCGGCGCCGGGCGTGATGTTCCGCGACATCACGCCGCTGCTGGCCAACCCGCGCGTGTTCCGCGTGCTGATCGACCAGTTCGTGCACCGCTACTTCGACGTCCGGCCCGACGTCATCGCCGGGCTCGATGCGCGCGGCTTCATCATCGGCAGCGTCGTGGCCTACGAGCTGAACGTGGGCTTCGTGCCCATCCGCAAGAAGGGCAAGCTGCCCTTCAGCACGGTGGAGGAGACCTACGAGCTCGAGTACGGCAGCGCCACGGTGGAGATCCACACCGACGCCGTCAAGCCCGGCGACCGCGTGGTGCTGATCGACGACCTCATCGCCACCGGGGGCACCATGATGGCCGGGCGCAGGTTGCTGGAACGCCTGGGCGGCACGGTGATCGAAGGAGCCGCGATCGTCGACCTGCCCGAGCTCGGCGGGTCCGCCAAGCTCAAGGCCAGCGGGTTGCCGCTGTTCACGCTGGTGGACTTCGCCGGGCACTGAGCCCCCTGGAGACCCTGCCCATGACCTCACCCGACTACCGGCCCTCGCCCCCCGGTGGCCTGGCCCGCCGCCTGCACCGCAACCGCCTCGAGCGCCGCGACGTGCTCTGGCTCTTCGGGGCCAGCGTCGGCGCCACGGCGCTGTCGGGCTGCGCGGTCTCGCCCGTCACCGGCCAGCGCATCCTGGTGGGCCTGTCGGAGGATCAGGAGAAGGCCATCGACGCGAGGCAGGCGCCGCAGCAGTTCTCGCAGGACCTGGGCGCCGTGCTCGACGCGCCCGTCAACGCCTACGTGTCGGAGGTCACGGCCAGCCTGCAGCCGCACGTGCAGCGCCGCGGCATGCCCTACAGCACGCGGGTGCTCAACGCGAACTACGTCAACGCCTACACCTTCCCGGGCGGGGCCATGGGCATCACGCGGGGCATCATGGCCGACATGCAGGACGAGGCCCAGCTGGCCGCGCTGCTGGGCCACGAGATGGGCCACGTGAACGCGCGCCACGCCGCGCAGCGCCAGGGCCAGGCCCTGGTGGCGCAGGTGGCGGTGGTGGGCGTGATGGTGGCCGCGGGCGACTCGGGCTGGGCGCCGCTGGCCGGCATCGGCGGGCAGATCGGCGCCAGCGCGCTGCTGGCGAGCTACTCGCGCGACCACGAGCGCGAGGCCGACGCCCTGGGCCAGCAGTACCTGGTGGCCGCCGGCTACCCGGCTCAGGGCATGGTCGGCCTGCACCAGCTGCTGCTGGGCAGCCACGAGAAGCAGCCGGGCCTGCTGGAGACGCTGTTCTCGTCGCACCCCATGAGCGCCGAGCGCGTGGCCACGGCGCGCCAGCGCGCCGACACCACCTACGCCGCCACGCGCGGCGCGCCGGCCCAGCGCGAGCGCTACATGGACCGCACCGCCTCGCTGCGGCGCCTGAAGCCCACCATCACCGCCTGCCAGAACGGCGAGCTGGCGATGGCGAAGAAGGCCCTGCCCGACGCGCAGCAGCAGTTCGAGGCCGC
>JBKDQY010000142.1:0-18153 GCA_046341655.1 Betaproteobacteria bacterium
TGACGGCGCACTGGGGCGTGCCCGACCCGGCCGAGGCACGCGGCAGCGACGAGCAGCGCGCCCAGGCCTACTGGGACGCCGCCACCACGCTGCGCCGCCGCATCGAGCTGATGATGGCGCTGCCCATCGCGTCGCTCGACCGGCTGGCTCTGCAGCGCGAGGTCGGCGCCATCGGCCGCGCCTGAGCAGCATCGCATGGGCCTGTTCGAGCGCTGGCTGAGCCTGTGGGTGGCGCTGGGCATGGGCGCCGGCGTCGCGCTGGGCCTGGCGATGCCTGGCCTGTTCGCGGCGGTGGCGGCTCTGGAGGTGGCGCACGTCAACCTCGTGGTGGCCGTGCTGATCTGGCTGATGATCTTCCCGATGATGGTGCAGATCGACTGGAGCGCCGTGCGGCGCGTCGGCGATCGGCCCGCGGGTCTGGCGCTCACGCTGGCCATCAACTGGGCCGTCAAGCCCTTCACGATGGCGGCGCTGGGCGTGCTGTTCTTCCGCCACCTGTTCGCGCCCTGGGTCGACGAGGCCACGGCGTCGCAGGTGATCGCCGGGATGATCCTGCTCGGCGTGGCGCCCTGCACGGCGATGGTGTTCGTGTGGAGCCGGCTGGTGCGGGGCGACCCCGCCTACACGCTGGTGCAGGTGTCGGTGAACGACCTCGTCATGGTCGTGGCCTTCGCGCCCATCGCGGGCCTGCTGCTGGGCGTGACGGAACTGCACGTGCCCTGGGGCACGCTGCTGCTGTCGACGCTGCTGTACGTGGTGCTGCCGCTGGCCGCGGGGGTGGCGGTCAGGCGCGCGCTGGCGGCTCGGCCGGCGGCGCTGCAGAGCCTGCTCGCGCGGCTGAAGCCGGCGTCGACGGCGGGGCTGGTGGCCACCGTGGTGCTGCTGTTCGCGCTGCAGGCGCCCACGCTGCTGGCGCAGCCGCTGCTCATCGGCCTGATCGCCGTGCCGCTGCTGCTGCAGACCTACGGCATCTTCGCGCTGGGTTGGCTGGCGGCGCGCCGGCTGCGGCTGCCGCACGAGGTGGCCGGCCCGGCCTGCCTGATCGGCACCTCGAACTTCTTCGAGCTGGCGGTGGCGGTGGCCATCTCGCTGTTCGGCCTGCACTCGGCGGCCGCGTTGGCCACCGTGGTGGGCGTGCTGGTGGAGGTGCCGGTGATGCTGTCGCTGGTGGCGCTGGTCAACCGCTGGGCCCCCGCCGCGCCAGCCAGCGGACCGTCGACCGGCCCGACGCGGCGCGCCTGAACGCGCGGGCGCCGCCTCAGAACCGCACCAGCAGCGCCAGCCGCCAGTGCCAGTCGGCGCGCTCCGAGGCTCCGAAGTGGAACGCCGCCCCGACCGCCAGCCCAGCGCGGCGCGCACGACGCCGGGCCGGCGCTCAGCGGCCGA
Source organism: Betaproteobacteria bacterium (assembly GCA_046341655.1). GTDB lineage: Bacteria > Pseudomonadota > Gammaproteobacteria > Burkholderiales > Burkholderiaceae_C > Rubrivivax. The sequence goes on from JBKDQY010000142.1 coordinate 1,387, forward strand.
GGCGCCGCGCCCAGTCGGCTTCGTCGAAACCCACGGTGAGCGCCCCGTCGGGCCACTGCACCACCGGCCGCTTGATGACGCTGGGCTGCATGGCCATCAGCGCGAGCGCGCCGGCCTCGGTGCCCGCGGCAGCCTGCGCCGCGTCGCCCAGCGTGCGCCAGGTCGTGCCCTTGCGGTTGAGCAGCCGCTCGACGCCGACCGCGCGCGCCCAGCCGGCGAGCTGGTCCGCATCGGGCGGCGCCTTCCTGAAGTCGACGAACTCGTGCGCCATGCCACGGCCCTGCAGCCAGGAGCGCGCCTTCTTCACCGTGTCGCAGTTCGGGATGCCGTGCAGCCGGGCCTGGGGTGCCATCGCAGGATCGTACAGGCCCGGGCCGACCGGCTACTCAGCGCGGGGTGGCGCTGCCGGCCTGCGCCATGCGGTCGCCGACCTGGCTGCGCAGCGCGGCGCGGCGGTTCTGCGCCCAGGCTTCCTCGGTGCTGCCTTCGACCTTGGGGCGCTCGGCGCCGTAGCTCACCACCTCCAGTCGGCTGTCGGGCACGCCCAGCAGTTGCAGCGACTGCGCCACGGCCTGCGCGCGCCGCTGGCCGAGCGCGAGGTTGTACTCGCGGCCGCCGCGCTCGTCGGTGTGGCCCTCGATGCGCAGGCGCTTGTCAGGCATGGCCAGCAACTGCCGCGCGTGGGCGTCGATGCTGGTGCTGAACTCGTCGCGGATCACGGCGCTGTCGAAGTCGAAGTACACGTAGGGCCGGGCCTTGCTGGCCGCCGCATCGGCGGCGCCGCTCGCGCCCGGCAGTTCCACCGAGGCCACCTTCGACTCGCCGGCGGCTGCCGGTGCGGCTGGCATGGCTGCGGTGGGCGCTGGCGCGGTGGCTGGGGCGGCTGCAACCGGCGCGGCGGCGGGGGCTGCGGCCGTCTTCACCGCCGAGGGCGTGGCGCAGGCGCCCAGCAGCAGCGCGGCGCCGGCGGCGCCGACGACGAGGGGGGTGCGGAACAGGGTCATGGCGTCCTCCAGAGTGCGAAGAAGGCCGCGACCATAGCCACCGGGCCGAGGCCCCGGGGAGCCTGGGCCTGTGCGTCCCTGCTTCGCCTAAGCCCCGTCGCGGACCGGCCTTGCCGGGGGTGGGGGAAACGGCCGGCTGCGCCGCGGGCTTCGGGCGTCAGCCCGGCTCGCGGTGGTAGCCGGTGACGCGCCGCACCTCGGCGGCCGAGCCCAGCATCACGCTCACGCGCTGGTGCAGCTTGGCCGGAACGATGTCGAGAATGCGCTCGCGGCCGTCGGTGGCCTCGCCGCCGGCCTGCTCGACGATGAAGGCCATCGGGTTGGCCTCGTACATGAGGCGCAGCTTGCCGGGCTTGTCGGGCTCGCGCTGGTCCCAGGGGTAGAGGAACACGCCGCCGCGCGACAGGATGCGGTGCACGTCGGCCACCATGCTGGCCACCCAGCGCATGTTGAAGTCCTTGCCGCGCGGGCCCTCGCGGCCCTGCAGGCACTCGCCGATGTAGCGCTGCACGGGCGGCGCCCAGTGGCGCTGGTTCGACATGTTGATGGCGAACTCCTTCGTCTCCTCGGGGATGCGCACGTCGGTGGCGGTGAGCACCCAGGAGCCGGTCTCGCGGTCGAGCGTGAACATGGCCACGCCGTTGCCCAGCGTCAGCACCAGCGTGGTCTGCGGCCCGTACACGCAGTAGCCGGCGGCGGCCTGCTGCTTGCCGGGCTGCAGGAAGTCCTCCTCCGACACGCCGCGCGCGTGGCCCACCTTGCGCAGCACGCTGAAGATGGTGCCGATGGAGACGTTGACGTCGATGTTGCTCGAGCCGTCGAGCGGGTCGAACAGCAGCAGGTACTCGCCCTGAGGGTAGCGGTTGGGCACGACGTGGATGGAGTCCATCTCCTCGCTGGCCATGGCCGCGAGGTGGCCGCCCCACTCGTTGGCCTCGATCAGCACCTCGTTGGCGATGAGGTCGAGCTTCTTGACGATCTCGCCCTGCACGTTGCTCTGGTCGGTGCTGCCGAGCACGTCGCCCAGGGCGCCCTTGTTCACGGAGATGGCGATGCGCTTGCAGGCGCGCGCCACCACCTCGATGAGCAGGCGCAGCTCGCCCTGGATGCGGCCGTGCTCGCGCTGCTGCTCGACCAGGTACTGCGTCAGGCTGATGCGGCGGACGGCGTTCATGTGGGCTGCTCCAGGGCGCGGGTGACGACCTCGCGCAGGTCGTCGCTGAGGTCGGGCCGCGCGGCCACGCGCGAGACGGCCTCGCGCGCGGCGCTGCGGTAGGGCTCGGCCAGGCGCGCCCAGCGCTCCATCGAGCGCGCCACGCGCGCGGCCAGCTGCGGGTTGATCGCGTCGACCTCGAGGATCTTCTCGGCCCACAGCACCACGCCGGCGGCGTCGGCCCGGTGCACGGCGGCCGGGTTGGCCGCGAAGATGCCCATCAGGCTGCGCGCGCGGTTGGGGTTCTTCAGCGTGAAGTCGCGATGCTGCAGCAGCGCCTTGAAGCGCGCGAAGACGCTGCCCGGCACCACCGTGCCCGGCGCGGACTCGTGCACGCCCGGCACCGGCTCGGGCGCCAGCGCCTGCAGCGTGAACCACTTGTCGAGCAGCAGCGGGTCGCTGTGCGCCAGCGCGTGGAAGCGCTGCAGCGCGGCGTCGGCCAGCAGCGAGTGGGCGTGCAGCAGCGCCTGCAGCGCGCCGACGCGGTCGGTCATGTTGGCGGCGTCCTTGAAGCGCTGGTAGGTGCGGCCCTGCTGCACGGCGTCGCCGGTGCGCACGGCGTGCAGCGTGAGCATGGCCAGCGCCAGGTTGGCCAGCGCGCGGCGGCCGGCCTGCGCGTGCGTGGGCGCGTAGCCCTCGGCCACCTGGTGGCCGGCCCAGGCGGCCTGCCAGCCGTCGTGCAGCCGCGCCGCCATCTGCGCGCGCCACTGCTCGCGCACGGCGTGGATGCGGGGCGGGTCGCTGCTGGCCAGCTGCTCGGCCAGGTAGGTCTCGCTGGGCGGCGTCAGCACCAGGGCCTTGAAGGCCGGGTCCAGCGACGGGTGGCCGAGCACGGCGGCCAGGCCCCGGGCCAGCGCGTCGTCGAGCACCGGCTCGTGGCCGTGCGTCACCGCGGCGAGCAGGCGGTCGACCATCAGCTGCTGCGCGGCCTCCCAGCGGTTGAAGGGGTCGGTGTCGTGGGCCAGCAGCACCAGGCGCTCGGCGTCCGACAGGCCGTCGTCCAGCCTCACCGGCGCCGAGAAGCCGCGCAGCAGGCTGGGCACCGGCGGCGCGGCCACGTCCTCGAAGACGAAGCTCTGCTCGGCCTCGTCCAGCACCAGCAGCCGCTCGGGCGCGAGCACGGTGCCGTCGGCGCCCAGCAGCGCCGCCAGCACCGGCAGCACGAAGGGCTGCCTGGCCGGCTGGCCCGGCGAGGGTTCGGCGCCCTGGTGCAGCGTGAGCGTGTAGCGCCGCGCCTCGGCGTCGTAGGCGCCGCGCGCCCCCAGCCGCGGCGTGCCGGCCTGCGCGTACCAGCGCTTGAAGGCGGGCAGCCGCGCGGCCAGCCCGCTGCCGGGGTTGGCGTCTGCGATGGCCTGCGCGAAGTCGTCGCAGGTCACGGCCTGGCCGTCGTGGCGCTGGAAGTACAGGTCCATGCCGCGGCGGAAGCCCTCGCGGCCCACCAGCGTCTGCATCATGCGCACGACCTCGGCGCCCTTCTCGTAGACGGTGGGGGTGTAGAAGTTGCTGATCTCGACGTAGCTGTCGGGCCGCACCGGGTGCGCCATCGGGCCGGCGTCCTCGGGGAACTGGCTGGCGCGCAGCCGCACCACGTCGTCGATGCGCTTGACGGCGCGCGCGCTGGCGCTGCCGGCCATGTCCATGCTGAACTCCTGGTCGCGGAAGACCGTCAGGCCCTCCTTCAGGCTCAGCTGGAACCAGTCGCGGCAGGTGATGCGGTTGCCCGTCCAGTTGTGGAAGTACTCGTGCGCGACGATGCTCTCGATGAAGGCGTAGTCGGCGTCGGTGGCGGTGGCGGCGCTGGCCAGCACGTACTTGGTGTTGAAGACGTTGAGGCCCTTGTTCTCCATGGCGCCGGAGTTGTAGTCCTCCACCGCCACGATCATGAAGCGCTCCAGGTCCAGCGCCAGGCCGAAGCGGGCCTCGTCCCACACCAGGCTGGCCACCAGCGAGCGCATGGTGTGCTCGGTGCGCTCGAGGTCGCCCGGCCGCACGTACACCTGCAGCAGGTGCTCCTTGCCGCTGCGCGACAGCACGCGCTGCTCGCGTGCCACCAGGCGGCCGGCCACCAGCGCGAACAGGTAGCTGGGCTTGGGGAAGGGGTCGTGCCACCGCGCGAAATGGCGGCCGTTGTCGAGATCGCCCTGCTCGACGAGGTTGCCGTTGCTCAGCAGCACCGGGAACCTCGCCTTGTCGGCGCGCAGCGTGACGGTGTAGATCGCCATCACGTCGGGCCGGTCCAGGAACCAGGTGATGCGGCGGAAGCCCTCGGCCTCGCACTGCGTGCAGAACATGGCGGGCGAGCCGCTGGTGTACAGGCCCGAGAGCTCGGTGTTCTTCTCGGGGCTGCAGGTGTTGCGGATGTCCAGCGTGAAGGCGTCGGCCTCGGGCGGGTTGTCGATGACGAGGTCGCCGCCCTCGTGGCGGAAGCTCACGCTGGCCCCGTCGGCCTGCACGCGCAGCAGCGTCAGGCCCTCGCCGTGCAGGCGCAGCGGCTGGCGCTCGACGGCCGGGTTGCGCTCGATGCGCAGCCGGCTCGTGACGATGGTCTTGGCCGGGTCGAGGTCGAACGTCAGCTCGACGGTCTTGATCCAGTACGCGGGGGCCGTGTAGGCCTCGCGCCGCACCAGGGTCTTCGTGCCTTCGCGCATGGGCTGCTGTCTCCGGAGGTTCGTTCTGTCAGGCGGCGCCGCCGCTCACAGGCCTTGCTTGAGGCTGGCCACGATGAAGGGGTCGAGGTCGCCGTCGAGCACCTTCTGCGTGTTGCTGATCTCGACGTTGGTGCGCAGGTCCTTGATGCGGCTCTGGTCGAGCACGTAGCTGCGGATCTGGTGGCCCCAGCCGACGTCGGTCTTGGTGTCCTCCAGCTTCTGCTGCTCTTCGAGCCGCTTGCGCATCTCGTGGTCGTACAGGCGGCTGCGCAGGCGCTTCCAGGCGACGTCGCGGTTGCTGTGCTGGCTGCGGCCGTCCTGGCACTGCACGACGATGCCGGTGGGGATGTGCGTGAGGCGCACCGCCGAGTCGGTCTTGTTGATGTGCTGGCCGCCGGCGCCGCTGGCGCGGAAGGTGTCGGTGCGCACGTCGGCCGGGTTGATCTCGATCTCGATGGAGTCGTCGACCTCGGGGTAGACGAACAGGCTCGCGAAGCTGGTGTGGCGGCCGCCGGAGCTGTCGAAGGGGCTCTTGCGCACCAGGCGGTGCACGCCGGTCTCGGTGCGCAGGTGGCCGAAGGCGTGGTCGCCCTCGACCTTGATGGTGGCGCTCTTGATGCCGGCCACGTCGCCCGGGGTCTCGTCCTCGACGGTGGCGGTGAAGCCCTTGCGCTCGCAGTACTTCAGGTACTGGCGCAGCAGCATCTGCGCCCAGTCCATGGCCTCGGTGCCGCCGGCGCCGGCCTGGATGTCGACGAAGCAGTTGCCGGGGTCGGCAGGGTTGCTGAACATGCGCCGGAACTCGAGCTGCTCGACCGTCTCGCGCAGCGCCTCGGCCTCGGCGAGCATGGCCTGGATGCCGGCCTCGTCGCCGTCGGCCTTGCTCATCTCGAACAGCTCGGTGTTGTCGGCGAGGTTGCGCGCCAGGTGGTCGATGGTGCCGACCACGGTATCGAGCGCCTTCTTCTCCTTGCCGAGCTCCTGCGCGCGCCTGGGCTCGTTCCACACCGCGGGGTTCTCCAGCGCGGCGTTGACTTCGTTCAGCCGCAGCGCCTTGCGGTCGTAGTCAAAGATACCCCCGGAGCTGCTCGGTGCGGGCGCTGAGGTCGGCGAGCAGCGAGCCGACGGCGTTGATCTGTTCGGTGTCCATGCGGGCGATTTTCGCACGCGGCCCCAGGGGGCCGGGGCTCAGCGCAGGAAGGCAGCCAGCTCGGCGGCCAGCGCCTCGGGCTGGTCGTGGTGCAGCATGTGGCCGGCCGGCGAGAGCACGGCCCGCGTCACCGGCACGCCCAGGACTGCAAGGCGCTCGTCGAACTCGCTGCGCGGGTAGCGGTGGCCCCACCACTTGGCGACGTCGGTGCGGTCGCCCTCCACCCACAGCAGCGGGGCGGTGATGCACTTCCAGGACTCCAGCACCTCGTCGACGCGGTACAGCACCGGGTTCGCGCGCTTGTGCGCGGGGTCGCCGAGGATGTGCCAGCGGCCGTCGGCCCGCTGCTCGCTCCAGCGGGGTGCCAGCCAGGCGGCCTTGTCGGGCGGCAGCAGCGGGTTGTTCTTCATCAGCCGGCCGGCCACCTCGTCGAGGCTGGCGTAGTCGCGCAGCGTCTGCGGTGTCTTCAGTTCATCCAGCCACTGCCGCAGGCGCTTCGGGGCCTGCTGCGGCCGCGTCGCCGGCAGGCCGAAGCCCTCGAGGTTGACGAGCCGGCGCACGCGCGCCGGGCGCACGCCCGCGTAGCCCATGGCCACGTTGCCGCCCATGCTGTGGCCGACCAGGTCGACCTGCGCCGCGCCATCGGCCGGCAGCAGCGCGTCGAGCAGCGCGTCGAGGTCGGCCAGGTAGTCGGGGAACCAGTAGCCGTCGGTGCCGGGCGGCGGCAGGCTGCGGCCGAAGCCGCGCCAGTCGGGCGCGATCACCCAGCGCTCGAAGCCCTCGGCCACGGCCAGCGCATCGACGACGAACTGGTACGAGGCGCCCACGTCCATCCAGCCGTGCAGCAGCACCAGCGGCGGGCGCCCGGGCTGGGCGAGGCGGGCGTCGCCCCATTGCCAGGCGTGGTAGCGCATGCCGCGCAGGGGCGTGTGGCTGGAGGCGGCAGCCCGCCGGGCTGCGTAGGGCACGAGGGCGCTGTTCATCGCGCCATTGTGTGCGGCGGCCGGCCCTCCGCCGGCTCTCAATCGTCGAACGCCAGGTGCACCAGGTCGCGGCGCCGCTTGCCGACGCGGATCCAGGCTTCCAGCCGGGCGGCATCGGCTTCGGGCAGGTTCTCCCAGCGGCAGCCCAGGCGCAGTCCCTCGGCCTCGCCCATCGGCAGCGTGGGCATGGCGTCGGTGTGCAGGCTGAGGTAGAGCACGCGCAGGTCGGTGGTGAAGGCCGAGTCCTCGTCGAGCTGCACCTCCGCCTGCCGGAGCAGCTGCTCGGGGGCCAGCGGCAGTTCGCCGCGGGGCAGCCACAGCGCACAGCCCTCGGTGCTGAGGTTGAGCACCCGCAGCCGCGTCCGGTAGTCCGGCGCCAGCGGGTGGGAGAAGCTCACGGTTGGCGACTCTGCGATCTCGCGTCGCACGCGCACGGTGTGGCGGCGGGGCAGGCGCACCAGCCGGCTGGGCCAGTCGGCCTGCAGCATCGGTTCGGTGCCGTGCGCCTGCCAGCGTGGCCGGGGAAGGTTGAACTGCAGCTTGGTGCCGCCCTGGTAGGCCACGGCGTACAGGTCCGGCCGGGGGGCGGCCTGCCGGCCGAGGCGGGCCAGCTGCAGTTCCAGCCGCTGGTGCTCGGCCGGCGAGCCGGTCAGCAGCACGCGGAGCGAGCGCGTGTCGGCGTCGCAGGCCCACAGCGCGGCCGGCACGACCGCATCACCCACGAAGCCCACGGCCAGCGGCGTCTCCTCGCGCACCAGCGCCGTCAGCAGCTGGGTCGCCTGCTGCGGCTTGACGACGCGGAAGTGCGCCCACTCGCCGCCGGGCTGCAGCGGGTCGTCGGGGGAGGGGTGGGTTTCGAGGAAGGCCATTGCAGGCAGTGGCAGGGCTTGGTGGAGGGTTCCGGGCGGGAGCCACGGTCCTGGGTCGGTATCGACCTGCGCGTGGGGAAACTTGAGCCGCACCCGACTGCACAATGGGCCATGCCCCTGCCTGCCGCCCACACCCTCCGCCCCGCCACCCCCGCCGACCTGCCGGCCATCGTCGGCCTCATCACCGAGCTGGCGGTGTTCGAGAAGCTCGAGCATCTCGTCGTCGTCACGCCCGGGTCGCTGCACCCGCACCTTTTCGGCGACAAGCCCGTGGCCGAGTGCGTGGTGGGCGAGGCCGGCGGGCGCGTCGTCGCCTTCGCGCTGTTCTTCACGAACTTCAGCACCTTCCTCGGCAAGCCCGGCCTGTACCTCGAGGACCTGTACGTGCAGCCCGCGCACCGCGGCACCGGCCTGGGCCGGGCGCTGCTGCAGCACCTGGGCGCGCTGGCGGTGGCACGGGGCTGCGGGCGCTTCGAGTGGAGCGTGCTCGACTGGAACGAGCGCGCCATCCGCTTCTACGAGGCCATGGGCGCCACGGTGATGCCCGACTGGCGGATCTGCCGCGTCACCGGGCCGGCGCTGGAGGCCTTCGCAAGGCCCGGTGCGTAGGCGTCAGGGCGCGGGCCTCAGGAGACCAGCGCCGCCATCAGGCGCTCCAGCGGCGGCGGGCGCCGGCCGCGGCCCGGGCCCTCGACGGCGGCCACGCCGCGGCCCCGGGCGGCGGTGTCCACGCGCTCCGGCTGCGACAAGGTGCGGCCCACGGCGTCGGTCAGGCAGACCACCACCGGCGTCATGATGGTGCCGCCGCGGGCCACGACGATGGCGAGCTCCCCCGACTGCAGCCGCACGTGGCAGCCCGGCGGGTAGATGCCGAACTCCTTGACCAACGCGGCCGTCATCGGATGGCCGGGGTCCTGCAGGAACATCTGGCGGCCGGCGAGGTCGGCGCCCAGCGCCTCGCGCGTGGAGCGCGACGACAGCTTGCTGGTGTACACGTCGGCCCGCCGCACCAGCGAGGCGAGGTCGCACACGTCGCTGCGGCCGCTGGGGTAGCCGCTGCCGTCCTCGACCTCGTGGTGCTGCAGCACGGCCTCCAGCCACAGGGTGTCGGCCACGCCGGCCTGCTCCAGCAGGCGAAGGCTGCGCATGGGGTGGGTCTGCAGCTGCTTGCGCTGCGCCGGTGACGGTGGCGCGGTCTGACGGGCGAGCTGGCCCTGCAGTTCCAGCATGCTCAGGTTCATGGTCAGGCCCACCTTGAAGGCGCGCTCGCCGTCGGCGTCGTCCCAGCCCAGGCGGCGCGACACCAGCAGCGCGGTGACGGCCGTCTGCAGCGAGCGGCGTGCGCCGTAGGCCACGTCGGCACCGGTGCGCTCGCTCAGCACCTGGAAGATGGCGAGGTCGGGGTCGCGCGCCACCAGCGCGGCCACGGGTGCGGCGGCGGCGTCCAGCGCGGCCGCGAAGCCCGCGTCGGCATGCGCGGCCAGGGCCTGGTCGAGCCGCGCCATCGCTTCGTTCCACAGTCCCGGCAGCTGCCGGCGCGGTGCCTGGCGGGCCAGCGTGGCGGCGTCGACCAGCTCGTGCAGGTCGACCACGGCGCCGCGCGCCATCAGCGCCTCGAGCTGCGTCGGGCTCTGCACCACCTGGCCGCGGGCCAGCAGCAGCGTGCCGTCGGCGTCGCGCACGCCGAAGGGCAGCGGCTGGCCCAGCTGCAGGCGGTGCCGGACGGTGGCGAGGGGGGCGAGGGGCATGGTGCGGTGGGGGCGTTGGGCGGGCCGGCTCGGCCCGTGGACGCTTCATCGGCCGCCGGGGCGCGGAACTTGACCGTTCGGAACCGGCGTTCGGCCCTGGGGCAGCCGCCAGTGGCGCTGCGGCGACGCCGGCCCTTAAGCTCCGCCCATGAAAGGCCGACAACCCCGCGTCTCCGTGCCCGATGCCTGGGCCCATCTCCACGGCAGCCTGCGCTGGCAGGTGCCCGAGCGCTTCAACATCGCCGAGGTCTGCGCCGCGCGCTGGGCCGCCGACCCCGCCGTGGCCTCCCGCACCGCCATCGCCTGGGAGCACGAGGACGGCCGCTCGGGCACGCTGAGCTACGCCGCACTGCACGCGCAGTCGCTGCGCCTGGCCGCGGCGCTGGCCGGCCTGGGCGTGAAGCGCGGCGACCGCGTGGCCGTGGTCATGCCGCAGCGCCCCGAGACGGCGGTGGCCCACATGGCCGCCTACCACCTGGGCGCGGTGGCGATGCCGCTGTCCATGCTCTTCGGCCCCGAGGCGCTGGCCTACCGGCTGCAGGACAGCGCCGCCGTGCTGGCGCTGGTGGACGAGACGGCCATCGCCAACGTGCTCGCCGTGCGCGCCGAGTGCCCGGCGCTGCGCACGCTGGTGGCCGTGGGCGCGGCGGCGGGGCAGGGCGACGTCGACTGGGCCGCGGCGCTGGGCACGACGCGGCGTGCGCCGCCCCGGGCCCGCACGCGCGCCGACGACGCGGCCGTGCTCATCTACACCAGCGGCACCACCGGCCCTCCCAAGGGCGCGCTGGTGCCGCACCGCGCACTCATCGGCAACCTCACGGGCTTCGTGTGCAGCCAGGACTGGTTCGGTCTCGGCCGCCCCGAGGCCAGCGACGAGGTCTTCTGGAGCCCCGCCGACTGGGCCTGGACCGGCGGCCTGATGGACGCGCTGCTGCCCACGCTGTACCTCGGCCGGCCCATCGTGGCCTGGCAGGGCCGCTTCGGCGCCGAGGCGGCGCTGGGCCTGATGCAGCGCCACCGCGTGACACACAGCTTCCTCTTCCCCACCGCGCTGAAGGCCATGATGAAGGCCGTGCCGGCGCCGCGCGAGCGCTACGCGCTGCACCTGCGCGCCGTGATGAGCGCCGGCGAGGCCGTGGGCGACGCCGTCTTCCACTGGTGCCGCGACGCGCTGGGCGTGACGGTCAACGAGATGTTCGGCCAGACCGAGATCAACTACATCGTCGGCAACTGCGGGCGCTGGGTCGACGCCCAGGGCCGCGAGCACGCCGGCTGGCCCGCGCGGCCCGGCAGCATGGGCCGCGCCTACCCCGGCCACCGCGTGGCCGTGATCGACGACGACGGCCGCGAATGCCCGCGCGGCACGCCGGGCGACGTGGCCGTGCACCGGCTCGACGTGCACGGCGAGCCCGACCCGGTGTTCTTCCTCGGCTACTGGCGCAACGAACGCGCCACGCGGGCCAAGTTCACCGGCAGCCCCGAGGGCAGCTGGTGCCGCACCGGCGACACCGCGGTGATGGACGCCGACGGCTGGCTCTGGTACCAGGGCCGCAGCGACGACGTCTTCAAGGCTGCGGGCTACCGCATCGGCCCCAGCGAGGTGGAGAACTGCCTCGTCAAGCACCCGGCGGTGGCCAATGCGGCGGTGGTGCCCAGGCCCGACGCCGAGCGCGGCGCGGTGGTCAAGGCCTACGTGGTGCTGGCGCCGGGCTTCGAGGCCGGCGACGCGCTGGTGGCCGAGCTGCAGGGCCACGTGCGCGGGCGGCTGGCGCCCTACGAATACCCGAAGGAGATCGAGTTCATCGACGCGCTGCCGATGACGACCACCGGCAAGGTGCAGCGCCGCGTGCTGCGGCTGCGGGAAGAGGCCCGCGCGGCGGCGGCGGCTGCGGCGGCGGCGACAATCCGCGGCTGACCGCCCACCGACCACCCCGAACCCCGCCCATGCCCCACCTGATCGTCCACGGCGGCAGCCCGCTCTCGGGCCGCATCGTGCCCAGCGCCAACAAGAACGCCGTGCTGCCCATCCTGTGCGCGACGCTGCTCACGCGCCACCCGGTGCGCCTGGTCGGCATCCCCGAGATCACCGACGTCCGCAAGATCCTCGAGATCTTCCGCCAGCTCGGCAGCCGCGTGCAGGTGGACTTCACGGCCGGCACGCTGGAGCTGCACCACGCCGACACGCGCTTCGACCCCGACGTGCACCACCTGCCCGAGGAGATGCGCAGCTCCATCATGCTGGTGCCGGGCCTGCTGGCGCGCTTCGGCGCCGCGCGCATCGAGAACGACGTGCAGGGCTGCACCCTGGGCGTGCGCGAGATCGATCCCCACGTCGAGGTGATGGAGCGCTTCGGCGCCACGGTGGAGCGGCGGCGCGAGGCGCTGGTGATGCGCACCGCCGACGGCGGCCTGAAAGCCAACGCGCACTGGCTGGACTACGCCAGCGTCACCACCACCGAGAACTTCGTGCTGTGCGCCGCCACCGCCACGGCCGGCGGCGGCACCAGCACGCTGATGAACGCGGCCAGCGAGCCGCACGTGCAGGAGTTCTGCACGTTCATGGCGCTGCTGGGGGCCCGCATCGAGGGCACCGGCACCAGCCGGCTCACGGTGCACGGCGTGGCGTCGCTGGGCCGGCCCGAGGGCGTGGAGTTCCGCTTCGCGGAAGACTTCCACGAGGCCGTCACCTTCATGGCGCTGGGCGCCATCACCGGCGGCGAGATCGTCGTGAAGAACTCGGCGCCGGAGCAGTTCCCGCTGATCGACCGCACCTTCGCCAAGTTCGGCGTGCAGGTGCACCACGAGGGCGGCTACAGCCGCGCCGTGGCCGACGGCCCGCTGCGCGTGAAGCAGCCCTTCACGCAGAACATCCTGCCCAAGGTCGAGGCCGCGCCCTGGCCCTACCTGCCGGTGGACCTGCTGCCCATCTTCGTGGCCCTGGGCGTGCGCGCCGAGGGCAGCATGATGTACTGGAACAAGGTCTACGAGGGCGCGATGGGCTGGACCAGCGAGCTCTCGAAATTCGGCGCCCACGCCTTCCAGAGCGACCCGCACCGCATCATCACCTTCGGCGGCAAGCCGCTGGCGGCGGCCGAGGTCGAGAGCCCCTACATCATCCGCGTGGCCATCGCGCTGCTGATGGTGGCCTGCAGCATCCCGGGCCGCAGCGTCATCCGCAACGCCACGCCGGTGCGGCGGGCGCACCCGCGCTTCGCCGAGAACATCAGCGCGCTGGGTGCGCGCGTGGAGTGGGTGGAAGGCGACTGACGCCACGGCGCGGGCGATGGCGAAGAAGGACAAGCACGTCAGCGAGACCCCCGCGACCGCCTGGCTGAAGGCGCGCGGCGTGGCCTACACCGAGCACCCGTACGACTACGTCGAGCACGGCGGCACGGCCGAGAGCGCGCGGCAGCTCGGCGTGGACGAGCACGCCGTGATCAAGACGCTGGTGATGCAGGACGAGCGCGCCGAGCCGCTGATCGTGCTGATGCACGGCGACCGCCAGGTCAGCACCAAGAACCTGGCGCGCGCCATCGGCGCCAAGAGCGTGGAGCCCTGCAAGCCCGAGGTCGCGCAGCGCCACAGCGGCTACCTGATCGGCGGCACCTCGCCCTTCGGCACGCGCAAGGCGATGCGCGTGTTCGTGGAAGCCAGCGTGCTGGCCTTGCCGCGCATCTGCATCAACGGCGGCCGCCGCGGCTTCCTGGTGGGCCTGGAGCCCGCCGTGCTGATGGCGGTGCTGGGCGCGCAGCCGGTGCACTGCGCGATCGCCTGAGCTCAGGCGGGCGGCGGCTCGCGTTCGTCGTCGTGGTGGATGGCCAGCGCCTCGAGGAAGCGCGAGACCATGTTGTAGGCGGCGATCACGCCCACCAGTTCCACGGCCTGGCGCTCGCCCAGAGCGTCGCGCACGGCCTGCATCTGCGCCGCGGGCACCTGCACCTCGCGCGTCATGGTGTCGGCCAGCGCCAGCGCCAGCTGCTGCGCCGGCGTGAACAGCGCCGGCGCGTCGCGCCAGCGGGGCAGTGCGTCCAGGGCCGCGGCGGGCACGCCCTCGCGCCCGGCGATGGGCGCGTGCTGAGCGGCCTCGTACGGAGCGCCGTTGAGGTGCGCCACCTGCATGATCACCAGCTCGCGCAGGTCGCCCGGCAGGTCCAGCCGCTGCCGCACGCGCGTCAGGTAGTGCAGCCAGCCCTCGGCCAGCGGCGGGCTGTGCAGCAGCATCTGGTACAGGTGCAACAGCTCGCCGCGCTCGGCCACCACGCGGGCGACCAGCGGCGCGCGCTCGGGGTCGGCCAGCTCGGCCGTGGTGGCGTAGCGCAGGTGGGCCATGGGCGGGGTCAGTCCTCGATCAGCGAAGGGTCCAGCTCGCGCAGGCGGTGGTCGACGTAGTAGCCGCCAGCCTCGGTGTACTGGAGGAAGCCGCGGCGGCACTGCGGGCAGCGCCACACGGTGCAGCGGTTGTACGGGAAGTGCGTGGGCACGACCCGGGCGCGGGCGTGCCAGTAGCCGGTGCCCGGCGCGTGGCGCTCCTGGACCGTCGGCTCGTCCACGGCGGGGTCGCGCAGCGTGCCGATGCAGGCCAGCAGCGGCTCGCCCACCGGCGCGGTGATCGACTCCCAGCCAGGCGCGCGCAGCGCGGCGCAGTGCGGGCAGCCGGGCCCGGCGGGGGCCACGGCCGCGCGCAGGGCTGCGCTGTCCAGGAGCTCGGCGGCCATGCCAGGCCCGCGGGCCGCGTCAGTCCGCCTTGATGTCGTTCTCGCGCACGACCTTCTCCCAGGTGTCGAGCTGCCGCTCGACGAAGGCCTGCGCCTGGGCCGGCGTGCCGATGTTCACCACGATGCCCTGGGCCGCGAGCTTGGCCGCCACGTCGGGCGTCTGCAGGGCGCGGTTGATCTCGGCGTTCATGCGCTGCACCAGCTCGGGGGGCGTCCGCGCCGGCGCGATCACCGCCCACCAGGCCGGGGCGTCGAAGTTGCGGAAGCCCAGCTCGGCCAGCGTGGGCACATCGGGCAGCGCGGGGTTGCGCTGCGCGGTGGTGACGGCCAGCGCCCGTATGCGCCGGCTGTCGATGTGCGGCTTGGCCACGAACACCGAGCCGATGGACAGCGGCACGTGGCCCGCGATGGCGTCCTGCATCAGCGGCCCGCCGCCCTTGTAGGGCACGTGCACCAGGTCGAGCCCGGCGCTGCGCGCCAGCAGCGTCACCGCCAGGTGGCCGAGGCTGCCGTTGCCGATGGTGCCGTAGGTGAGGCTCTTGCCGCCCTTGGTGGCCGCGGCGACGTCGTTGAAGGTCCGGAAGGGCTGGTCGGCGTGCGTGCTGATGACCATCGGGCTGGTGCCGACCAGCACCGCGGTGGCGAGGTCCTTGCGGGTGTCGAAGGCGATGCGCGGCTGCAGCGCCGGGTTGACGCCGTGGGTGTCGAACACCACGCCCCAGGTGTAGCCGTCGGCGGCGGCGCGCGCGACCTCGCCGGTGCCGATGGCGCCGGAGGCGCCGCCCTTGTTCTCGACCACCACGGTCTGCCCCAGCTGCTGCTGCAGCACGGGGGCCAGGATGCGCGCCACCTGGTCGACCGAGCCGCCGGGCGGGAACACCGCCACCAGCTTGATGGGGCCCTTGCCGGGCCAGGCCTGGGCCTGTGCGGCCAGGGGAAGGGCGGCGGCCAGCGCACCGAGCGCGGCCAGGGCCAGGGACGACAGGGTTCGCAGTCCGGTGCGGCGGTTCATGGCGGGGCTCCAGTTCGGCCAGGTTGACGCGGCAGTGTGCGGCGGCGCCCGGCATCGATGCCTGTGGGAACCACGCACAGGGCTATCCCGGGGCCCCCGCGTGCCGGCCACGGGCCGTCCAGGACCCGCGCTTACACTCGCGCCCGCCATGGAATGGATGTGGATCGTCGGCGCGCTCGTCGCCTCGTACCTCGTGGGATCGCTGTCGTTCGCGGTCATCCTCAGCCGCGTCTTCGGGCTGGCGGATCCGCGCAGCTACGGCAGCGGCAACCCCGGCGCCACCAACGTGCTGCGCTCGGGCAACCGCAAGGCGGCCGTGCTCACGCTGGTGTTCGACGCGCTCAAGGGCTTCGTGCCCGTGGTGCTGTGCCTGGCCTTCGGCGAGCGCGTGGGCCTGTCGACCGAGGTCGCGGCCTGGGTGGGCCTGGCGGCCTTCGCGGGCCACCTGTGGCCAGTGTTCTTCGGCTTCAAGGGCGGCAAGGGCGTGGCCACCGCCGCCGGCGTGCTGATGGCCTGGAACCCGCTGCTGGCGGTGGCCACGCTGGCCAGCTTCGCCATCATCGTGGGCTTCTCGCGCTACGTGTCGCTGGGCTCCATCGTGGCCGCCGTGTTCGCACCGTTCTACCAGGCGCTGATCTGGGGCGTCTCGCCGGCGCTGCTGGCGCTGGCCCTGATGAGCCTGCTGCTGGTGTGGCGGCACGAGGGCAACATCCGCAAGCTGCTGGCCGGCACCGAAAACAGGTTGGGCGCATCCGCCGCCAAGGCGGCAAGCGCGCCCCGCAAGAAAGGACATTGACCATGGTTCAACGCTTCGACGTCGGCCCCCGCCTGTCGGAAATGGCCGTGCACAACGGCGTGTGCTACCTGGCCGGCCAGGTGGCAGCCGACGGCAGCGCCGACATCACCGGCCAGACGCAGCAGGTGCTGGCCGCCATCGACGCGCTGCTGGCCCGCGCCGGCACCGACAAGCGCAAGCTGCTGCGCGTGGAGATCTTCCTCAAGGACCTGGCCGACTTCCCGGCCATGAACGCCGTCTGGGAGGCCTGGCTGCCCCCGGGCGACGCGCCGCCCCGTGCCACCGTCAAGGCCGAGCTCGCGCGGCCCGAGTGGCGCGTGGAGATGGTGGTCACCGCTGCGCTGTAAGGCCATGGGGGAGACGCTGCGCGCGGGGCTGTCCAAACCCTGGGTGCAGCTGGTCCTGCTGCTCGCGCTGGTGACGCTGGGGCTGCAGGCCTGGCAGGGGCGCCAGCAGGCCGCGCTCGGCGAGCGCATCGCGCGGGCCGCCGCGCCCGGCGACCTTCACATGATCTCGTCCACCACCTGCGGCATCTGCACCCGGGCGCGGCGCTGGTTCACCGGCCACGGCGTGGCCTTCACGGAGTGCTTCGTCGAGCGCGACGCGGCCTGCCGCGCCGAGTTCGAGCG
>JBKDQY010000143.1:0-8117 GCA_046341655.1 Betaproteobacteria bacterium
TCCTTCGTCTCGAGCTGGCCGAACTTGGTGGTGACCAGGCCCAGCACCACGATGCGGCCGGGCTTCAGGAAGCGCAGAGGCCGGAAGTCGCCCGAGCGGTCGTCGTCGTACTCCATGAAGATGGCGTCGAGGTTCATCTCCGCGAGCAGCGCCTCGGCCACCGGCTCGTAGTTGCCGGCCGCGGCATGCGTGCTCTTGAAGTTGCCGCGGCACAGGTGCATGGCCAGCGTCATGCCGGCCGGCTTCTTCGCCACCACCTTGTTGATGAAGCCGGCGTAGCGGTGCGGCAGCTCGTTGGGGTCGTCGCCGCGCTGGCGCGCCGCCTCGCGCATCTTCTCGTCGCACAGGTAGGCCATGTTGGTGTCGTCCATCTGCACGTAACGGCAGCCGGCGTCGTACAGGCTCTGCAATTCCTCGGCGTAGGCCTGCGCGACGTCGTCGTAGAACACCGGGTCCAGCTCGGGGTAGGCCGTGCGGCTGATGCCCGCGCGACCGCCGCGGAAGTGCAGCATGGTGGGGCTGGGGATGGTCACCTTGGGCGTGGCGCCCGGCGCGTGCTGCTCGACCTGGCTCTTCAGGTACTCGAAGTCGGCGCGCTGGATGTCCTTCACGTGGCGGACGGTGTCGACCACCTTGATGACCGGCGGTGCCAGTTCCTCCGTGCCATCGGCGCGCTTCACCGTCACGGGGATGTCGGTGTGCACGCCCCCGAGCTGCTCGAGGAAGTCGATGTGGAAGTAGGTGCGGCGGAATTCGCCGTCGGTGATCGCCTGCAGGCCGCAGTCGCGCTGGAACTGCACGATCTCGGTGATGGCGCGGTCTTCCACCGCGCGCAGCTGCTCGGCGCTGATGGCGCCGCGGGCCTTCTGGGCGCGCGCCTCCAGCAGGTAGGCCGGGCGCAGGAAGCTGCCGACGTGGTCGGCGCGGAACGGGGGCGCGGTGCGCAGGGTCATGGTCTCGGGTCCTCGACAGGGGTGGGGTTCAGGCGCCGGCCGGCACGATGACGTCGGGCGGCGGCGGGTCGGCGTACAGGCGGTGCACCAGCGCGGCGCGGGCGGCGAGCACGGCGCGCTGGTTGATGGAGTTCTTGTCGGTGAGCTCGCCGCGGTCGATGGACGGCGGCTCGTCCAGCAGCAGCCAGCGCGCCGGCCGCGTGGCGCTGCCCGTGCCTTCCTGCCACAGCCGGTCGGCCAGGGCCTGGAAGGCGGCGCGCACGCGCGCCTCGGCCAGCACCGCGGCCGCCGGCAGCGCGGTCGGCAGCGCGAAGTGGCGCCGCAGGTCGTCGAGCCGCGGGAACACCAGCAGCCCGATGGCGTCGCGGTCCAGCCCGGCCACGACCACGTCCTGCACGAAGGGGTCGCCGGCCATCGTGACCCGGGCGCGCAGCGGCCCCACGCTCACGAAGGTGCCGCTGGAGAGCTTGAAGTCCTCGGCGATGCGGCCGTCGAAGGCCAGGCCGCGCTCGGGGTGCGCGTCGTCGATGCAGCGCGCGGCGTCGCCCGTGCGGTAGAAGCCCTCGTCGTCGAAGGCCGCGGCCGTGGCCTCGGGGTTGCGCCAGTAGCCGGGCATCACGTTGGGGCCGCGGAAGCGGATCTCGTGCTTGCCGCTGGCATGGTCGGGCACGAGCTTCACCTCCACGCCGGGGCAGGGCAGGCCGATGTGGCCCGAGCGCACGCCCGCACCCACGGCAAAGGTGCACGACGGCGAGGTCTCGGTCATGCCGAGGCCGGTGGTCATGAAGACGCGCTGGCCGCCGGTGGCGGCCTCGGCGTGCCGGTCCAGGTGGTCCCACACGGCCTGGCTCAGGCCGGCGCCGGCGTACATGAAGGCCTGCACGCGGCTGAACAGGCGCTCGCGCAGGGCGGTGTCGTGGTCCATGGCCCGGCACAGCTCCTCGAAGCCCTTGGGCACGTTGAAGTACATGGTCGGCGCGATCTCGCGTAGGTTGCGAACCGTCTCGCCGATGCCGCCGGGCGTGGGCTTGCCGCCGTCGAGGTGCAGCGTGCCACCGTTGTACAGCGCGATGCCGATGTTGTGGTTGCCGCCGAAGGTGTGGTTCCAGGGCAGCCAGTCCACCAGCACCGGGGGCTCGTCGGCCAGGAACGGGAAGCACTGCCGGATCATCTGCAGGTTGCTGCACCACATGCGGTGCGTGTTCACCACCGCCTTGGGCGCCTTGGTGGAACCCGAGGTGAACAGGAACTTGGCGATGGTGTCGGGCTCCACCGCCGCGTGGGCCGCGTCGACCTCCGGACCCGGTTCGGTGGCGCGCAGCGAGGCCAGCGTCAGCGTGTCGCGGCCCGGCACGGGGGCGCCGGCGCTCACCACGGGCACGTCGCCGGCCCCACACGCCGCCAGGGCGCGGGCGTAGGCGTTGCCGTCGGCCACGAACACCAGGCCCGGCGTCAGCGTGGCGGCGATGTGCGCGAGCCGGGCGTGGTCGGTGGCCACCAGCGCGTAGGCCGGCGACACCGGCGCGAAGGGCACGCCGATCCACAGCGTGCCGAAGCTGATGCGCAGCTGGTCCAGGCTGTTGTCCGACAGGATCATCAGCGGCCGCTCGGCCGACAGGCCGAAGCGCGTGAGCGCCTGCCCGATGCGGCGCGCGTCGTCGCGCAGTTGTGCGTAGGTGAGGGTCCGCCAGGCCCCGTCGGGCCCGCGCTCGGCCGCGAAGGCGCGGTCGGGCGCCACCGCGGCCCAGTGCTCGAGCCGGTCGGTCAGCGTGCGCGGCACCTCGCCCAGCGGCTCGGTCGAGCGCCACAGCCGGGTGCCGTCGGCGCGCTGCTCGACCGTCGCCTGCACGCAGCCGGCGAAGCGCGCGGGGCGGTACGCCGCGACCACGGTCAGTCCTGCGTGATCTTGCGTTCCTGGATGATGCGCGCGTAGCGGGCCATGTCGGACTTGATGACGTCGCCGAACTCGCGCGGCGAGATCGGCTGCGGCTCGGCGCCGATGCCGCGGATCACCTCCACGACCGAGGGCGCCGCCAGCGCGCGGTTGATCTCGCGGTTCATGCGCTCGACGATGTCCGGCGGGGTGCCCGCCGGCGCCCAGAAGCCGTGCGTGGTGCCGGCGTCGAAGCCGGCCAGGCCCAGCTCGATCAGCGTGGGCGTGTCGGGAAACAGCCGCGAGCGCTTCACCGAGCCCACCGCCAGCAGCCGCAGCTTGCCCGAGCGCACGTGCGAGAACGCGATGCCGGGGTCGAAGGTGTAGTCGAGCTGGCCCGCCAGCAGGTCCTGAAGCACCGCGGCCGAGCCGCGATAGGGGATGTGCACGGTGAAGATGCCGGCCTGCGACTTGAGCATCTCGCCGGCGATGTGCGGGCTGGTGCCGTTGCCCGGCGAGCCGTAGCTCATGCGGCCCGGGTTGCGCTTGGCGTGGGCGATGAACTCGGCGTAGGTCTTGTAGGGGCCGTCGGCGCGGGTCACCAGGAACAGTTCCAGCCGGGCGCCCGCGGCCACGGGGATGAGGTCCTTGGCCGGGTCGTAGGGCATCTTGTTGTTGAGCAGCGGCACGATGGCCGCGGCGCTGCCCGAGCTCAGCAGGAAGGTGTAGCCGTCGGGCGCGCTCTTGGCCGCGGCGTCGGAGCCGATGATCCCGCCGGCGCCGCCGCGGTTGTCGACCACGATCTGCTGCCCCAGGGCCTGCGACAGCGGCACGGCCACCGCTCGCGCCACCGCGTCGGGCGAGCCGCCCGCGGGGAAGTTGACGATCAGGCGGATCGGCTTGGCCGCCGGCCAGGCCGGCGCCTGGGCGCGGGCGGGCAGGGCGGCCAGGCCGGCCAGCGCGGCGCCGGCGCCCAGCAGCCGGCGGCGGGGAACGGTGGGTCGGGGGGTGCGCGGGTCGTCCATGGGTTTGTCTCCGTCGTGCGGTTCGAGGGCTTGCCGATGGCCGCGCTTCCGGCACGCAGGGTCGCCGTCGACGCAGCTTGATTTGGATCCAATTCTTCGAAGATCATTGGGCGCGGTCAATCGAACAACCCTCTTTTGGATCCAATCGAGTGAAAACCCCAGGCCCCGGCACCCCTGCGGGCGACCCGGCCGCGTCGCTGGTGGCTCAGCTGCGCCGCTGGCTGGCCGAGGGCCGCTACCCCGCCGGCACGCGGCTGGCCGAGGAGGCCGTGGCGCAGGACCTGGGCGTGTCGCGCACACCGGTGCGGCTGGCGTTCCGCACGCTGGCCCAGGAGGGACTGCTGGAGAGCGCCGGCAAGCGCGGCTTCGTCGTGCGCTCGTTCACGGCGGCCGACGTGCGCTGCGCGGTGGAGGTGCGCGGCGTGCTCGAGGGCCTGGCGGCGCGCCGCCTGGCCGAGCGCGGCGCCACGGCCGAGGAGCGCGGGGTGCTGCAGCAGTGCCTGGCCGACGGCGATGCGCTGCTGTCGCGCGGGCCCCTGGAGGCGGCCGACGTGGCCTGCTGGAGCGCGCTGAACGCGCGCTTCCACGCCACGCTGGTGGCCGGCGCCGGCAGCCGCGTCGTGGCCGACGCCATCGCGCGCAACGACCACCTGCCGTTCGCCAGTGCCGACAGCATCACCTTCCAGGTCGAGGCGCTGTCGCGCGAGACGATGAAGCTGCAGGCGGCGCAGCTGCAGCACCGGCTGATCGTCGACGCGCTGCTGGCGCGCGAGGGCGCCCGCGTCGAGGCCCTGGTGCGCGAGCACGCGCTGATCGGCGTGCACTACGCGCCGCTGTTCGGCCTGCAGCCGGTGACGGCCCCGGGCGCGGCGGCGGACACCCTGCGCTGAGGGCCCGCGCCAGGGCCGCGGCGTGGTGCAATCGCCACCACCATGGACGCGCCGGTCTCGCCGCTGTACCTGCTCGAACGCTTCGACGTCGGCGTGATCGAGCTCGACGCCGAGCGCCGCGTGGTGGCGATGAACGACTTCGCCCGCCGCGTGCTGCCGGTGGCCGAGAAGCAGCCGTTCGACCGCATGGTGCTGAGCTTCCACCCCGAGCGCTCGCAGCCCAAAGTGGACTTCCTGCTGGCGCAGGCCGCGCAGAGCGCCACCTGCCCCGTGAGCAACCCGCCGCCGATGGCGATGATCATCAACATCCCCGAGCGGGTGCTGCTGATCAAGGTCACGCGCATGGCCGGCGCCGACGGCGCCACGCGCGGCTACGTGCTGGTGTTCTACGACATCACCGAGGTCGTCTCCGGCGGAGACGCCGCGCTCGCGCCGAGCAGCGCGCAGCCGCCGCGGCGCCGCCTGCTGAAGGTGCCCACGGTGGCCGGGCAGCGCATCGTGCTGGTCGACGCCGACGACATCGTCCACCTGCAGTCCGAGGGCCACTACACCCAGGTGGCCACGGCCGAGGGGCGGCGCTTCTGCAACCTGGCCATCGGCGACCTCGAAGGCCGCCTCGAGCCCGGGCAGTTCATGCGCGTGCACCGCAGCCACATCGTCAACCTGCGGCGCGTGGCACAGCTGCACCGCCAGGGCGGGCGGCTGCTGCTGCAGCTGGAGGGCGTGGCCGAGCCCGTGCCGGTGTCGCGCAGCAGCGCGGCCGAGGTGCTGAAGCGGCTGGGTCTGCAGGCGGGGGCGTTGGCGACGACCGCCGATCAGGGTTAGCGAGCCCTGGTATTTTCCCGGGGTCGCCGTGCCCGTCGGACCGGCCCCCACGGCCCTTCGTGGGGCTGGCCTGCCGTTCGTGCAGGCAGGACCGCCATTCGTGCGAAAGACGGGCGCTGACGCCGCTCTGCCGAGGCTTGTCCGCGTGAATCAGGAGGAATAGGGCTTGTGCCCACCATGCGCCCCGCGGCCGGCGAACCGGCCTGAGCCGCGCGCGCCTGGGCCCGTCCAGGCACCGCCCGAACAGGAGACGACGAACGTGATCCCCCCGTCCTTCGACTACCACGCGCCCAGGTCCGTGGGCGAGGCCCTGGGCCTGCTCGGCAGCCTGGGGCAAGACGCCAAGCTGCTGGCTGGCGGCCACAGCCTGCTGCCGATGATGAAGCTGCGCTTCGCGCAGCCGGCTCATCTGATCGACCTCAACCGCATCCCCGAACTGCGCGGCATCTGCGAGGACGGTGGCGACGTCGTCATCGGCGCGATGACCAGCGAGAACGAGCTCATCGCCAGCCCCGTGCTGCGCGCCCGGGTGCCGCTGCTGGCCGAGGCGCCCAAGCTCATCGCCGACCCGCAGGTGCGCAACCGCGGCACCATCGGCGGCGACATCGCGCACGGCGACCCCGGCAACGATCACCCGGCGCTGAGCCTGGCGCTCGACGCCACGATGCACATCGAGGGCCGCGGCGGCAAGCGCAGCGTCAAGGCCGACGACTTCTACCTCGGGCTCTACGCCACCGCGCTGGCCGAAGACGAGATCCTCACCGCCATCCGCGTGCCGGCCTTCGCCGCGGGCACGGGCTGGGCCTACGAGAAGCTCAAGCGCAAGACGGGCGACTGGGCCACGGCCGGCGCCGCCGTGGTGATGCGCATGAGCGGCGGCACGGTGAGCCACGTGCGCATCGCGCTGACCAACGTGGCGCCCACGGCCATCCGCGCGCACGACGCCGAGAAGGCCCTGCTGGGGCAGGCCGTCACGCCGGCCGTGCTGCAGGCCGCGGCCGACGCCGCGATGGCCGTGTGCGACCCCGCCGCCGACCTGCGCGGCAACGAGGAGTACAAGACCGCGATGGCCGGACAGATGGTCAAGCGGGCGATCGACGCCGCCGCCGCGCGCTGCGCCTGAAGGAGGACACGACCATGGCGAAGAAGATCGTTTCGATGAAGGTCAACGGCAAGGCGGTCGAGGAGGCCGTGGAGCCGCGCACGCTGCTCGTGCACTTCCTGCGCGAGAAGCTCAACCTCACCGGCGCTCACATCGGCTGCGAGACCAGCCACTGCGGCGCGTGCACGGTGGACGTGGACGGCGCCAGCGTCAAGGCCTGCACGCACCTGGCGGTGCAGTGCGAGGGCTCGCAGGTGCTCACGGTCGAGGGCCTGGCCAACGCAGGCGTGTTGCACGCCGTGCAGGAGGGCTTCTACAAGGAGCATGGCCTGCAGTGCGGCTTCTGCACGCCAGGCATGCTGATGCGCGCCTACCGCTTCCTGCAGGAGAACCCCAGCCCCACAGAGGCCGAGATCCGCGCCGGCATGGCCGGCAACCTGTGCCGCTGCACGGGCTACCAGAACATCGTCAAGGCGGTGCAGTACGCCGCCGCCAAGCTGCAGCAGACCGCGAAGGAGGCCGCATGAACAACGCAGGCTTTGCCAAGTGTGAATTCCCCCTCGGGGGGACGGCGCGCAGCGCCAAGGGGGCGCAATGAACGCGCCGGACAAGGACGCGCTGGACCGCATGGCCGCGCTGCAGGGCCTGGGCGACGCCCGCCTGCGCAAGGAAGACGCGCGCTTCATCCAGGGCAAGGGCAACTACGTCGATGACATCAAGCTGCCCGGCATGGTGCACATGGACATCGTGCGCAGTTCCATCGCCCACGGCCGCATCAAGAAGATCGACAAGTCCGAGGCGCTGAAGGTGCCGGGCGTCATCGCCGTGCTGACGGCCGACGACCTGAAGCCGCTGAAGCTGCACTGGATGCCCACGCTGGCCGGCGACGTGGCGGCGGTGCTCGCCGACGAGAAGGTGCACTTCCAGATGCAGGAGGTGGCCGTCGTCATCGCCGAGGACCGCTACGCCGCGGCCGACGGCGTCGAGGCCGTGCAGGTGGAGTACGAGGAACTGCCCGTCGTGCTCGACCCCTTCGAGGCGCTCAAGCCCGACGCGCCCGTGCTGCGCGAGGACCTCGCCGGCAAGACCAGCGGCGCCCACGGCCCGCGCGATCACCACAACCACATCTTCACCTGGGACGCCGGTGACAAGGCGGCCACCGACGCGGCCTTCGCCAGCGCGCCCGTCACGGTGAAGGAGAACATCTTCTACCCGCGCGTGCACCCCTGCCCGCTGGAGACCTGCGGCGCCGTGGCGAGCTTCGACCCCGTGCGCGGCGAGCTGACCACCTACATGACCAGCCAGGCACCGCACGTGGTGCGCACGGTGGTCAGCCTGCTGTCGGGCATCCCCGAGAGCAAGGTGCGCATCGTCAGCCCCGACATCGGCGGCGGCTTCGGCAACAAGGTGGGCGTGTACCCGGGCTACGTCTGCGCCATCGTCGCCAGC
>JBKDQY010000144.1:0-7182 GCA_046341655.1 Betaproteobacteria bacterium
CTTCTGCGCCAGCAGCATGCGCCGCACGTCGGCGTGCTGCACCAGCGGCACGGGCGGCTGGGCGGGATCCTTGCCGGCGCCGGTGATGGGGCGGCCCTGGGTGCGCTGGCGCGCGTAGTCCAGGCTGGCCTCGTAGCCGGCGTAGCCGAGCATCACCGCGCCCAGGCCGACGCCGATGCGCGCCTCGTTCATCATGTGGAACATGCAGCGCAGGCCCTCGCCGGGCTGGCCGACAAGGTAGCCGATGGCGCCCGCGCCGCCGCGCACCGGAAACCGGCCTTCGCCGAAGTTCAGCAGCGTGTTGGTGGTGCCGCGATAGCCGAGCTTGTGGTTCAGGCCCGCGAGCGCGACGTCGTTGCGCTCGCCCGTCAGCCGCCCCTCGGCGTCGACCAGCCGCTTGGGCACGATGAACAGCGAGATGCCGCGGGTGCCCGGCGGCAGCGTGCCGTCCTCGCGCGGGATCTTCGCCAGCACCAGGTGCACGATGTTCTCGGTGAGCTCGTGCTCGCCGCCGCTGATCCACATCTTGTTGCCGCGCAGGCGGTAGCGGGGGCCGAGCGGGTCGGCCTCGAAGCCCTCGCCGTCGGGCACGGCCCGCGTGGCCACGTCGCTCAGCGACGAGCCGGCCTGCGGCTCGCTCAGGCACATGGTGCCGAACCAGCGGCCCGCGAATTCGGCCCTGGCGAAGACCTCGCGCTGCCGCGGCGTGCCGTGCGCCATCAGCAGGTTGGCGTTGCCGCTGGTGAGCATGGCGTAGCCGCCCATGGCGACGCTGGCCTTGCTGAAGAACGCGTTGGCCGCCATCTCCACCACGCAGGGCAGCTGCAGGCCGCCGATGTCGTAGTCCTGCGCCGCAGCGAGCATGCCGCTGCCGACGTAGGCGGCCATCGCGGCGTGCGTGGCCTCGGGCAGGTGCACGCGCTCGCCGTCGAAGCGAGGCTCCTGAGTGTCAGCCAGCCGGTTGAAGGGCGCGAACTTCTCGCGCGCGATGCGCTCGCAGGTGTCGAGCACGGCGTCGAAGGTCTCGCGCGTGTGCTCGGCGAAGCGCGGCCGCTCGAGCAGCGAGCCGATGCGCAGCCAGTCGTGCAGCAGGAAGTCGACGGCGGCGCGCATGGAGTCAATCGTCCTTCGGCACGAGGGCCATCGTGGCCGAGGCCTTCATCACCAGGGTGCGCGTGCCGTCGGCCGCCTCGCCCCAGACCTCGGCCTCGGTGAAGCTCAGCCGCCGCCCGGCCTTCACGACCCAGGCCTCGCACACCAGGCGCTCGCCGCGGCCAGGGCGCAGCTGGCTGGTCTTGAGCTCGGCCGTCAGCGCCCAGTGGCCCTCGGGTGCCAGCGTCTGCGCGGCCGAGCCCATGCTGTGGTCGGCCAGCGTGGCCATGACGCCGGCGTGCACCTGGCCGGTGTGCTGCATGAAGCGCGGCTGCACGACGAGCTCGGCGCTCAGGCGGCCCGGGGCCACGCCGGTGGGCCTGACGCCCAGGTCGCGCATGAACGGCGCTGCGGCGAAGAAGCCGGTCACGTCGTCGATCGTCATGTGGCCAGCCCGAAGTGGCGCAGCGCGGCGCGGGCGATCGGCCTGCCCCACTCGGGCACGAAGTGGCCGGCCTCCACCACGCGCATCGGCTCGGGGCAGCCGCGGATGGCCTGCGCCAGCGCCGCCATCACCGGCGGGCCGAGCACCGGGTCGCGCTCGCCCACGGCCATGAAGCTGTGGCCCTGCCAGCGGTCGCGCCAGAAGGCCAGGGCCTCGCGCGAGAGGGCGGCCCCGGGTGCCTCGGCGCCGTCCGGCACGAGGTTGGGGAACGCGCGCAGGGCGGCCTTGTGCGCCGCGTCGGGAAACGGGGCGTCATAGGCGGCCGCCTCGGCCTCGGTCAGCTCGGGCTTGCCGCGGCGCAGCAGCCGGCCCACGGCCAGGTCGGGCTGGCCGTTGCTGTAGGCGCGCCAGGCGCGGAAGCCTTCGCTCAGCTCGCCCGTGGCCAGCGTGGTGTTCATCACCAGCAGCCGCGTGTAGCGCTGCGGCGCGGCCATCGGCAACGTCAGGCCGAGCAGGCCGCCCCAGTCCTGGCAGACCAGCATCACATCGCGCAGGTCGAGTTCCTCCACCAGCGCCAGCAGCATGCCGCGGTGGAACTCGAAGCGGTGGGTGGCTTCGTCGGCCGGCTTGTCGGAACGGCCGAAGCCGATGAGGTCCGGCACCACCACACGCAGCCCGGCCTGCAGGAGCACCGGGATCATGTGGCGGTACAGGTAGCCCCAGGCGGGGTTGCCATGCAGGCACAGGGCCACGGGCGCAGCCGCCGCGGGGCCCTCGTCGACCCGGGCCACGCGCCAGTCGCCATGCTGCGTGTAGCGCGGCGCCCAGGGCCAGCCCGGCAGGGCGGCGAAGCGCTCGTCGGGCGTGCGCAGCGCTGTCATCGGGGCCTCAGAGGACCTCGAAGATACCCGCCGCCCCCATGCCGCCACCCACGCACATCGTGATGCACACGCGCTTGGCCCCGCGGCGTTTGCCTTCGATGAGCGCATGGCCCGTGAGGCGCTGGCCGCTCACGCCATACGGGTGGCCCAGCGCGATGGCGCCGCCGTTGACGTTCAGGCGGTCCATCGGGATGCCGATGCGGTCGGCACAGTACAGCACCTGCACGGCGAAGGCCTCGTTGAGCTCCCACAGGTCGATGTCGTCCACCGTCAGGCCCAGGCGCTTGAGCAGCTTGGGCACGGCGAACACCGGGCCGATGCCCATCTCGTCGGGCTCGCAGCCGGCCACCGCGAAGCCGAGGAAGCGGCCGAGGGGCTTCAGGCCCTTGTGCTGCGCGTAGGCCTCGCTGACCACCACGCAGGCCCCGGCGCCGTCGGAGAACTGGCTGGCGTTGCCAGCCGTCACCACGCCGCCGGGCACAGCCGAGCGGATGCCCTGCACGGCCTCGAAGGTGGTGCCCGGGCGCAGGCCCTCGTCGGCGCTGACGGTGACCTCCTTGCTGCGCAGGCCCATCACGGCGTCGGCCACGCCGGCCGTCACGGTGACGGGCACGATCTCGTCCTTGAAGCGGCCCTGCTCCTGCGCCGCGCAGGCCTTCTGCTGGCTCTCGGCGCCGAAGCGGTCCATGCGCTCCTTGGCCACGTTGTAGCGCCTGGCCACCTGCTCGGCGGTCTGCAGCATCGGCCAGTAGATCTCGGGTTTGTGCTCCTTGAGCCAGCCGTCCTGGAACATGTGCATGTTCATCTCCTGCTGCACGCAGGAGATGCTCTCCACGCCGCCGGCCACGTACACGTCGCCCTCGCCCGCGATGATGCGCTGGGCGGCCAGCGCGATGGTCTGCAGGCCGCTGGAGCAGAAGCGGTTGACGGTGACGCCGCTCACCGTGATGGGCAGCCCGGCGCGCAGCGTCACCTGGCGCGCGATGTTCCAGCCGGTGGCGCCCTCGGGGTTGGCGCAGCCCATCAGCACGTCGTCCACCGCGCCAGGGTCGATGCCGGCACGCTCGACGGCAGCCTGCACGGCAAACCCGCCCAGCGTGGCGCCATGCGTCATGTTGAAGGCGCCCTTCCAGCTCTTGGCCAGGGGCGTGCGGGCGGTCGAGACGATGACGGCTGAGGTCATGGTGCGGCTCCTCGTTCGTGCGTGATCAGGTTGAGCGGCTCAGGTGAACGAGCGGCCTTCGGCGGCCAGCTTCGCCAGCAGCGGCGCGGGCTTCCAGAAGCCGGCGTCGTCGTGCGGATTGGCGGCGAACTTCTTCATCGCCTGCACCACGTTGAACAGGCCCTGGCTATCGGCATAGCACATGGGCCCGCCGCGCCACAGCGGGAAGCCGTAGCCGGTGAGGTAGACCATGTCGATGTCGCTGGCCTTGCTGGCGATGCCTTCTTCCAGGATCTTGGCAGCCTCGTTGACGAGCGAATAGACGAGCCGGTGCACGATCTCGTCGTCGCTGATCCTGCGCGGCGCGACGCCCAGCGCCTTGCGGTGCTCCTCGATCATCTTCACGACCACGTCGGACGGGATCGCGTCGCGCTTGCCCGGCACGTAGTCGTACCAGCCGGCGCCCGTCTTCTGGCCGTAGCGGCCCATCTCGCACAGCAGGTCGGCCGTCTTGCTGTAGCGCATGTGCGGCTTCTCGACGTAGCGGCGCTTGCGGATGGCCCAGCCGATGTCGTTGCCCGCCAGGTCGCCCATGCGGAACGGGCCCATCGCGAAGCCGAACTTCTCGATCGCCTTGTCCACCTGCGCCGGCGTGCAGCCCTCCTCCAGCAGGAAGCCGGCCTGGCGGCTGTACTGCTCGATCATGCGGTTGCCGATGAAGCCGTCGCAAACGCCCGAGACGACTGCCGTCTTGCGGATCTTCCTGGCGACGGCCATCACCGTGGCCAGCACGTCCTTGGCCGTCTTCGCGCCGCGCACCACCTCGAGCAGCTTCATCACGTTGGCCGGGCTGAAGAAGTGCATGCCGACGACGTCCTGCGGCCGCTTCGTGAAGGCGGCGATGGCGTCGACGTCGAGCGTGCTGGTGTTGCTGGCCAGGATGGCGCCGGGCTTGCACACCTCGTCCAGCGTCTTGAAGACCTTCTCCTTGACGCCCATCTCCTCGAACACCGCCTCGATCACGAGGTCGGCGTCGGCGATGTCGGCGTAGCTCAGCGTGGTGGACAGCAGCGCCATGCGGGCGTCGTACTTGTCTGCCTTCAGCTTGCCCTTCTTGACCTGGGCCTCGTAGTTCTTGCGGATCGTGGCCACGCCGCGGTCGAGCGCCTCCTGCTTCATCTCGAGGATGGTCACCGGGATGCCGGCGTTCAGGAAGTTCATGCTGATGCCGCCACCCATCGTGCCGGCGCCGATGACGGCCACCTTGGCGATGGCGCGCTGCGGCGTGTCTTCCGGCACGTCGGGGACCTTGCTGGCCGCACGTTCGCCGAAGAAGGCGTGGCGCAGCGCCTTGCACTCGGGGGTCATCATCAGCGCGATGAAGGTCTCGCGCTCGTAGGCCATGCCCTGATCGAAGGGCTTCTTCAGGGCCTGCTCGACCGAATCCACGCACTTGGCCGGCGCCGGGAAGTTCTTCGCCATCGCCTTGACGGTGTTGCGCGCGAACTGGAAGTAGGCGTCGGGGTTCGGGTGGCTCACCTTCAGGTCACGAACGCGCACGCGCGGCTCGCCCACCTTGGCGGCGGCCAGTGCCACGGCGGCGTCGAGCACGCTCTGGCCCGCGGGCACGATCTGGTCGAACAGCTTCTGGCCGGGCAGGCTGGCCAGCAGGTCGCTCTTGACGGGCTCGCCGCTGACGATGATGTTCAGCGCCGTCTCGACGCCCAGCACGCGCGGCAGGCGCTGCGTGCCGCCGGCGCCGGGGATGAGGCCGATCTTCACCTCGGGCAGCGCCACGTCCACCCCCGCGGCGGCCACGCGCCAGTGGCAGCCCAGGGCCAGCTCAAGCCCGCCGCCCATGCAGGTGCCGTTGATGGCAGCCACCACCGGCTTGGGACAGTCCTCCAGCAGCCGGATCAGGCTCAGCAGGTTGGGCTCGGCGATGGCCTTGGGGCTGCCGAACTCCTTGATGTCGGCACCGCCCGAGAAGGCCCGCCCGGAACCGGTGACGACCAGAGCCACCACGGCAGGGTCGGCCACCGCCTGCTCCACACCCGCGGCCACGC
Source organism: Betaproteobacteria bacterium (assembly GCA_046341655.1). Lineage (GTDB taxonomy): Bacteria > Pseudomonadota > Gammaproteobacteria > Burkholderiales > Burkholderiaceae_C > Rubrivivax. Next base: position 5,647 of record JBKDQY010000144.1, read on the forward strand.
CGGTGCGCGTGTCATAGCCCAGGCCGTTGACCGGCGGGTTGTCGAGCGTGATCACGGCCACCTGGCCGCGGACTTCGTATCGGGCGCCCATGCTGCTGTCTCCTGTGCGCGGTGGCATTGGATTAGAACGATCGTTCGATTCTAGGCAGTGGCCCGGGAGGCTTCCTGTCCCTGCCGCGACAAGGCCCGCTTGCCGGCCCATGCGGGATGATGCCTGCAACGGCAGCCGACGCGCCGGCGCCGGGAGTGCCGACGAACCCCATGGGGCGGGTCTGCGCTGCGCGACAGGGGCGGGGAAGGGAAGCGCAGCGGGACCGTGGCGACGTGCGCGGCGCCGCCGCGCGCCTCAGCGCCAAGGGTCGCTCAGGCCCGCCGACGCCTCGACCAGGCCGCCAGGCCCGCCACGCCAGCCAGCATCAACGCATAGGTCGCAGGCTCGGGCACCACAGCGGCCAGGCCGGGCCCGCCGATGGTGGTGCTGTAGCTGCCGAAGTCCGTCGGCGCAAAGCCAGTGGACACGAAGAAGTAGCTGACACCAGCCGTCAGGGACGCGCTGAAGCCGGACGTGGTCAGGCCCAGCAGGTCGTCGTTGGCGATGATGCCGTTGGCCGTGGCATTGGCTGGATTGAAGCTGCTGTACAGGAAGGTGAAGGCATCGTGCCCGCCCGACGTGGTCAGGAAGCTGTACGAGCCGGTGACCGACACCGCGATCTCGGTCACCTGGTAGGGATTGGCCACGCCGACGCTGGACAGGCTCGAGAAATCCTCGACCGCGCGATGGAAGGTCGGCGCGCCGGAGGTGTCGCCGGCGAACGTGAAGATGCCGGCCTGCGCAGGCCCGCAGCAGATCATGGCCGCAAGCGCCAGCGCAGCCGTCGCGAATCGGGGCGTCGTTTGCATCGTCACTCCCTGGTTAGCTTGAAGAGTCTCGCGCATCGAAGCGCGGCAGTGCCGCGGACTCGGACCCCGCGACCCCCGATTATGGGGTCGCGAAGACCGTGATCCCGACCTTCAGACCTCCAGCCACTCCTTGCGGATGTAGGCGTTGGCCCGCAGCTCGGCCGGCGTGCCCTCGAACACGATCTGGCCGTGACCCATCACGAGGCAGCGGTCGGCCACCTCCAGCGCGATGGTCAGCTTCTGCTCGACCAGCAAGACGCTGATGCCACGGCGCTTGAGTTCGCGCAGGTACTCCGCCACCAATTCGACGATCTTGGGCGCCAGGCCCTCGGTGGGCTCGTCGATCATGATGAGTTCGGGGTCGCCCATCAGCGTGCGGCACAGCGTGAGCATCTGCTGCTCGCCGCCTGACAGGACGCCGGCCTCCGTGTACTGCCTTTCCTTCAGGCGCGGGAACAGGCGGTACATGTCGTCGAAGGACCAGCGCGGGTTCTTCTGGCCGCTCTTCTGGCCGAGCATCAGGTTCTGGTGCACGGTGAGCGTGGGGAAGATGTCGCGGTTCTCGGGCACGTAGCCGATGCCGGTGTGCGCGATCTCGAAGGCCTTCAGGCCCTGCAGCTCGCGACCCTTGAACTG
>JBKDQY010000145.1:0-18915 GCA_046341655.1 Betaproteobacteria bacterium
GCTGGCGGCCATCGACGCGGTGCAGGCCGGCGGCACCCCGCCGATGGTGCTGGACGCCGCCGCGGCGGCCGCGCTGACGGGTCCGGTCACCATCGACTGCATCGCCCCGGCCCAGGGCTGGGAGGCGCACTGGGCGGACAAGGCCCGCGCGCTGCGCGAGGCCGCGCCCTGGCTGGCCGCGCCGTCGCGCGCCGCGGCCGCGCCGGCATGACGCCGGCCGAGCGGCTGGCCCGCGAGACGCCCGGGAACGCGGGCGAGTTGCTCGCCCGCGTGGAGGCCGCGGGCCTTGAGCAGGTGCGCGTGGCCTGGGCCGACCTGCACGGCAGCCACCGCTGCAAGACGCTGGTGGTGGGCGGCCGCTTCGGCACGCGCGCGCTGGCCGCGGCACTGGATGGCGGCGTGGGCATGGTGAGCACGCTGCTGCTGAAGGACACGGCCGACCGCACGGCCCTGCCCGTGTTCGAGCCCGGCGCGCTCGACGGCCTGCCCGGCTTCGGCGCCGCCAACAACCTGCTGCTGTGGCCCGAGCCGGAGAGCTTCGTCGTGCTGCCCTGGTCGCCGCGCACCGGCTGGCTGCGCGCCACGCCGCGCTGGGCCGACGGCCGCCCGGTGGAGGCCGACCCGCGCGGCGTGCTCGAGCGGGCGCTGCAGCGGCTGGCCGACGCGGGCTACACGCTGCGCGTGGGGCTGGAGGTCGAGTTCCACGTCTACCGGCTCGATGCGGGCCCGCTGCCGGCGGGCGTGCACGGCTGGCCCGCCGAGCCGGCCGCGGTGCACGCGCTGCACCCGGGCCACGGCCTGCTCAACGAGGCCTGGGCCGACCGCGCAGACGCCGTGTTCGCCACCGTGCGCCGCGTGGCCGAGGGCCTGGGCCTGCCGCTGGCCAGCCTGGAGGTGGAGTTCGGCCCCAGCCAACTGGAGGCGGTGTTCTCGGCCACCGACGCACTGACGGCGGCCGACCACCTCGTCGCCTTCCGCAGCGGCGTTCGCCAGGCGCTGGCCCGTGAGGGCTGGCACGCCACCTTCATGGCGCGACCGCCGCTGCCCGGCGCCATGGCCAGCGGCTGGCACCTGCACCAGAGCCTGGCCACGGCCGACGGCCCGGATGCCGGCAGGAATGCCTTCGTGCGGGGCGCGGCGGGCGGCGGCGCGCACGAGGCGCGCGCCGTGCTGTCGGACGCCGGCGCGCACTGGCTGGCCGGGCTGCTGGCGCACGCGCCGGGGCTGGCCGCGCTGAGCGTGCCCACCGCCGTGGGCTTCGAGCGCTTCAAGGGCAGCCCGATGGCGCCCACCGCGGCGCACTGGGGCTTCGACAACCGCGGCGCCATGCTGCGCGTGATCGGCGCGCCCGGCGACGCCGCCACGCGCATCGAGAATCGCCTGGGCGAGCCGCTGGCCAACCCCTACCTGTGCCTGGCCGGCCAGGTGGCCGCGGGCCTGGACGGCCTGGCGCGCCGGCTGGAGCCCGGCGCCGCCGTGCGCGCCCCCTACGAACCGCAGCCCGCGGCGCTGCCGGCCACGCCCGCGGCGGCGCTGGACGCGCTGGCCGCCGACACCGTGCTGGCCGAAGCCCTGGGCCCGGCCCTGTGCCGCGTGCACGAGGCGGTGCGCCGCGCCGAGATCGCACGCCGCGCCGCCGCGGCCGACCCCGCGGAGTGGGACCGCCGCGAGCTGTTCGGCCGTTTCTGACGCCGCTCCCCGCGCCCGCAGCCATGCCACAAGGGCATGACAGTTAGTCGGGAATGCCGCAGGGTGGCGTTGCCCGGGCTGCGGCCACAATGCAGGTGAGCCCGTCCCTGCTTCCCCGATGCCCACGATCCACCTCGACCACGCCGACGGCCGCCGCGTCACGATCGAGGGCTCGGCCCGCCAGAGCCTGATGAAGGCCGCGGTGGCGGCCGGCATCGACGCCATCGCCGCCGACTGCGGCGGCACGCTCAGCTGCGCCACGTGCCACGTGATGCTCGACGAGCCCTGGCTCGGCCGGCTGCCTGCGCCGTCTTCCGACGAGCACGCCATGCTCGAACTCACCGCCGCCCCTCGCGAGCCAGGCAGCCGCCTGTCTTGCCAGATCGTGCTGGATGCGGCCCTCGACGGCCTCGTCGCACGCCTGCCGGCCCGACAGTACTGACCCGACCACCACCATGCGCGTGCTGGAGATCCTTGCCAAGGCCGCCGCCGTCCTCGCGGGCCTGCTGCTCACCGCGATCACGCTGATGACGGTGGCCAGCGTCGTCGGCCGCAACACGACGGGCTGGACGCTGGTGGGCGACTTCGAGCTTGCCGGCTCGGCGGCCGGGGCGGCCATCGCGCTGTTCCTGCCCTGGTGCCAGTGGGAGCGCGGCCACATCATCGTGGACTTCTTCACCACGCGCGCCTCCGACGCCGCGCGCGAAGGGCTCGACCGCTTCGGCGCCCTGGTGCTGGCCGCGGTGCTGGCGCTGATGACCTGGCGCAGCGCGATCGGCGGCTTCAAGGCCTGGGAGTCGCAGACCGGCTCGATGATGCTGGGCTTCCCGGACTGGATCGTCTACACCGGCATCGTGCCCGGGCTGGGCCTGGCGGCCGTGATCGCGCTGGCGCAGGCGGCATGGGGCTTCGGTGCCGCGGCGGAGGCCCAGCCGTGAGCCCGATGGCGCTGACCCTGCTGATCTTCGCCACCATGCTGGTGCTGATGGCGATCCGCGTGCCGATCGCGGCGTCGATGTTCGTGGCCGGCGGGCTGGGCTACCTGCTGCAGTCGGGCTGGCTGCCGCTGGCGAACTTTCTCAACACGCAGGCGTTCGCGCGCTTCGCCAGCTACGACCTCAGCGTCATCCCGCTGTTCATCCTGATGGGCAACTTCGCCACCCAGGGTGGCCTGAGCCGGGCGCTGTTCGAGTTCGCCGCGGCGGTGATGGCGCGCTTCAAGGGCGGCCTGGCCATGGCCTCGGTGCTGGCCTGCGCGGCCTTCGGCGCCATCTGCGGCTCCAGCGTGGCCACCGCGGCCACGATCACGCAGGTGGCGCTGCCGGAGATGAAGAAGCACGGCTACTCCGGGCGCCTGGCTACCGGCACGCTGGCTGCCGGCGGCACGCTGGGCATCCTGATCCCGCCTTCGGTGCCGCTGGTGATCTACGCCATCCTGACCGAGCAGAACATCGCCAAGCTGTTCGCCGCGGCGATGGTGCCGGGCCTGCTCGCGATGCTGATGTACATGGTCGCCATCTCGATCTACGTGCGCGTCGTGCCCGGCCACGCACCCGAGCACGACGAGGCGCCGGCACTCACGCTGAGGGCGCTCGCAGGGATCGTGCCGATCGCGGTGATCTTTCTCGTGGTGTTCGGCGGCATCTACGGCGGCGTGTTCACCCCGACCGAGGGCGCGGGCGTCGGCGTGGCGGCCACTTTCGTGGCGGCGCTGGCCCGGCTCGAACTCACCTGGGCCAAGTTCGCGCACTGCTTCACCGCCACGGCGGCGGCCTCGGGGATGATCTTCCTGATCTTCCTGGGTGCCGACCTGATGAACGCCGCGCTGGCGCTGACGCAGGTGCCGGGCCAGCTCGCCGAGGCCGTCAAGGCCTGGTCCGTGCCGCCGGTGGCGGTGGTGGGGGCCATCCTGCTGTTCTACGTGGTGCTGGGCGCCGTGATGGACGAGCTCAGCATGATCCTGCTGACGATACCGATCTTCTTCCCGGTGGTCATGGGCCTGGACTTCGGCCTGCCGCGCGAGAGCGTGGCGCTGTGGTTCGGCGTGATGGTGCTGATGACCGTGGGCTTCGGCCTGCTGGCGCCGCCCGTGGGGCTGAACGTCTACATCGTCAACAGCCTGGCCCGAGACGTGCCGATCGCCGAGAGCTACCGCGGCGTCATGCCCTTCCTCGTGGCCGACACGCTGCGCGCGTTGCTGGTGCTGTTCGTGCCGGCCATCGCGCTGTGGGTGCTGCCCTTCGTCGGGTGAACCCTGACGGCCAGGGGTTTGGCCGCGCGTTAACTTTCCGGGGCAGGCAACCAGCCCCCATCACCCCCGCCCAGGAGACGACATGATCCAACGCCGCACCCTCGTGCAAGGCGCCGCCGCCACGGTGGCCACGCTCGGCGCGCCAATGGCCGCCTTCGGTCAGCAGACCGTGACGCTGAAGTTCCACACCTTCATGCAGCCGATGAGCAACGTGTGGCTCACGATGCACAAGCCCTGGATGGAAAAGGTCGAGAAGGACAGCGGCGGCCGCATCAAGTTCGAGGCCTATCCGGCCATGCAGCTCGGCGGCACACCGGTGCAGCTCTACGACCAGGCGCGCGACGGCGTGGTCGACATCGTCTGGACGCTGCCGGGCAACACCGCGGGCCGCTTCCCGCGCATCGAGGTCTTCGAGCTGCCGTTCATCATGAACAACGCCGAGGCCACGTCCAAGGCCTACTGGGAGTACTTCCAGACCCAGTGCCCCGACGAGTTCAAGGAGACGCACGTCATCGCGCTGCAGGTGCATGGCCCGGGCGTCATTCACACCGCCAACAAGGCCATCAAGAGCGCGTCCGACCTGCGCGGCCTGAAGATGCGCGGCCCGACGCGTCAGGTGACCAAGCTGCTTGGCACGCTGGGCGCCACGCCCGTGGGCATGCCCCTGCCGGGCCTCCCCGACGCGCTGAGCAAGGGCACCCTCGACGGCGCCGTCATCCCCTGGGAGGTGGTGCCCGCGGTCGAGGTGCACGAGCTGACCAAGTTCCACGGCGAGTTCCCGGCCGACATGCCGGCGATCTACACCACCACCTTCGTGATGGCGATGAACAAGGCCCGCTACGACGGCCTGTCGGCCGACCTGAAGCGCGTGATCGACGCCAATTCCGGCATGTCGGCCTCGGCCTTTCTGGGACGCACGCAGCAGGGCAACGATCCCATCGGCCGCAAGTCGGCCACCGACCGCGGCAACACCATCCACACCTTCACGCGGGCGGAAACGGAGGACTTCATCAAGCGCTCCGCCGCCATCGACGACGAGTGGGTGGCCGACATGGACAAGCGCGGCTTCAAGGGCGCGCAGCTGCTGTCCAGCGCGAAGGCGCTTATCGCCAAGCACGGCCGCGGCTGACGCGCGGCTTCAGGGCTGGGCCTGCCGGCCCAGCCAGGCGGCGCCTCGCACCCCCGAGGCGTCGCCGTGCAGGCTGGGGAGCAGCCGGGTGCGCACCGGTTCGGTGGCCGAGGCCCCGAAGACCCATCGGTGCCACTGCGCCGTCACGCGGTCGGCCAGGCCTGCCAGTTGCGACAGGCCCCCGCCGAGCACGATGACGTCGGGGTCCAGCAGGTTGATCACGCCCGCCAGTGCGCGCGCCAGACGCTGGCCGTGGCGCTCCAGCGTGGCCCGTGCGGCCGCGTCGCCCGCGGCGGCGGCATCGGCCACCTGAACCGCGCTGCGGGCGGCGCCGCCCGTGAACGCGTGGTCGCGCGCCAGGGCCGGGCCGGCCAGCAGCGTCTCGATGCAGCCGCGCTGGCCGCAGTAGCAGGGCCAGGCCGGGTCTTCGGCGGTGGCCCAGGGCAGCGGGTTGTGGCCCCACTCGCCGGCCAGTCCGTTGGCACCCTGCAGCACGCGGCCGTGCACCGCGATGCCGGCGCCGACCCCGGTGCCCAGGATGACGGCGAACACCACCGCCGCGCCGGCCCCGGCGCCGTCGGTGGCCTCCGACAGCGCCAGGCAGTTGGCGTCGTTGGCCAGTGCCACGGGCTGGCCCAGCAGGGCCTGCAGGTCGGCCTGCAGCGGCCGGCCGTGCAGGCAGGTGGAGTTGCAGTTCTTCATCAGACCGCCCGCGCCCGCCGCGCCGGGCGTGCCGGCGCCGATGCTGAAGCCCTCGCCCGGGGCGAGCGAGGCCAGCGCGCGGCGCGCGTCCGCCACCTGCGCGGCGATGGCGGCCAGCGTGCCCTCGTAGCTGCCCTGAGGCGTGGGGCGGCGGTCGCGCCAGGCCGGCGCGCCGTCGGGGCCCAGCAGCTGGGCCTCGATCTTGGTGCCGCCGAGGTCGATGCCGAGCGCGAAGCGGTGCATCGCGTCGGCCGGCTTCAGAGGGGCTCGGTGCGCTCGATCAGCCAGGCCCGCGCCGCGGCTTGCTCGGGCGCGGCCAGGCGCGGCGCCAGGCGCTCGCGCACGGTGGCGTGGTAGGCGTTCAGCCAGGCCAGCTCATCGGCGCGCAGCAGCGCCCGGTCGACGCAGCGCGTGTCGATGGGACACAGCGTGAGCGTCTCGAACTCGAGGAACTCGGCGAACGTGGCGCCCTCGGGCGTGGCCGCAGGCACGTTGAGGACGAGGTTCTCGATGCGCACGCCCCACTGGCCCGGCCGGTACACGCCGGGCTCGACGCTGGTGATCATGCCCGGCTCCATGGCCATCTCGGGCGTGGGCACGGCCTTGCTGATGCTCTGCGGCCCCTCGTGCACGGCCAGGAAGTAGCCCACGCCGTGGCCCGTGCCGTGGCCGAACTCGATGCCCACGGCCCACAGCGGCGCGCGCGCCAGGCTGTCCAGCATCGGGCTCGGCGTGCCGCGCGGGAAGCGCGCCCGGCTCAGCTGCATCGTGCCCTTGAGCACCAGGGTGTAGTCGCGCTTCATCGCCGCGCTCACGGTGCCGACGGGCCACACGCGCGTGATGTCGGTGGTGCCGCCCAGGTACTGGCCGCCGCTGTCGATGAGCAGCAGGCCGTCGCCCTCGATGCCGGCGTGGTGCTCGGGCGTGGCGCGGTAGTGCGGCATCGCGCCGTTGGCGTTGAAGCCGGCGATCACCGGGAAGCTCAGGCCCTTGAAGCCGGGCCGCCGGGCGCGCTCGGCACTCAGGCGCTCGCCCACGGTGAGCTCGGTGATGCGCTCGCCGCGGCCCAGCGTGGCCTCGAACCAGGCATAGAACGCGCACATCGCCACGCCATCCTCGACCAGGGCCTCGCGCACGTGGGCGGCCTCGGCAGCGCTCTTGCGGCTCTTCAGCAGGGTGCTGGGGTTGATGGCCTCCTTGACGAGCACGCCCGCGGCCACGGCCTGGCGCAGGCCCAGCGTCACGCGCTTGGGGTCGACCAGCAGCGTGCCGCCCGCGGGCAGGGCAGCCAGCGCGGCGGCGGCATCGGCGTAGGGCGCCAGCGCGATGCCGTCGGCAGCCAGTGCGGCGGCCAGCCCCGGGCCCACCTTGCCCTCGCCGATGAACAGCGTGCCGCGCAGCGCGGCACCCGTGGCGTCGAGCAGCAGGTGGCCCAGGAACACCGGGTTGTAGTCGACGTCGCTGCCGCGCAGGTTGGTGATCCAGGCCAGGTCGTCGACCGTGCTGACCAGGTGGTGCGTGGCGCCGTGGGCGCGCAGCGCCTCGTGCACGGCGGCCAGGCGGGCGGCGCGCGGCACGGTGGCGTGCGGCGGCGCGTGCTCGTAGACGGGCTGCGGCGGCAGCGGTGCGCGCCCGGGCCAGATGCGGTCGACGAGGTCCAGGTCGGTGCGCAGCCGCACGCCGGCCTTGTCGAGTGCGGCGCGCAGCGCGGCGTGCAGGCCCAGGCCCAGCACCTGACCGTCCACCGCCACCATGGAGCCGGGCGGCACCTGGCGCGCCAGCCAGTCGACGTGGTTCAGCGCCGCGCCGGTGGCGATCTTCTCGAGCGCGATGCCGGTGCCCGCGAGCTCGGCCTCGGCCTGCGTCCAGTAGCGGCTGTCGGCGAACAGCACCGCCGTGTCGGCCGCCACCACCAGCGTGCCCATGCTGCCGGTGAAGCCCGAGAGCCACTCGCGCGCCTGCCAGCGCTCGGGCAGGTATTCGCTGAGGTGCGGGTCGGCGCTGGGCACCAGCACGGCGTGCACGCCGGCCTCGGCCATGGCCTCGCGAAGGTGGGCGAAGCGCAGGCGGATCGGAGAGGTGCGGGTGTCCATCGGGGGGCGTCCTCGGCGGCGGGCGGATTGGCGCCGGATTCTAGGAGCGGGCCCTGGGGGCGATCACAGGTCGGTGCGCAGCCGCCAGATCTCGGGGAACAGCACCACGTCGAGCATCTTGCGCAGGTAGCTCACGCCGCCGGTGCCGCCGGTGCCGCGCTTGAAGCCGATCACGCGCTCCACCGTCGTCAGGTGGCGGAAGCGCCACAGGCGGAAGGCGTCCTCCAGGTCGGTGAGCTCCTCGCCGAGCTGGTACAGGTCCCAGTGCTCGCGCGGCGCGCGGTACACGCGCAGCCAGGCCGCCTCGACCTCGGGGCTCTCGGCATAGGGCTGCGTCCAGTCGCGCTGCACATGGCTGGCCGGCACGGGCAGGCCGCGGCGGGCCAGCAGGCGCAGGCTCTCGTCGTACAGGCTGGGCGCGGTGTACGCGGCGTCCACCACCGCCAGCAGGTCGGGCCGGTGGGCGTGCGGGCGGCGCATCGCGGCGTTCTTGTTGCCCAGCCGGAACTCGATGCATCGGTACTGCCAGCTCTGGAAGCCGCTGCTCTTGGCCAGCGACGCGCGCATCGCGCTGTACTCGGGCGGCGTCATCGTGGCCAGCACGTCCCAGGCGTGCACCAGCTGCTCCATGATGCGGCTGACGCGCGCCAGCATCTTGAAGGCGCTGGGCAGGTCGTCGGCCGCCACGGCGGCGGTGGCTGCGGCCAGCTCGTGCAGCATCAGCTTCATCCACAGCTCGCTGGTCTGGTGCTGCACGATGAACAGCATCTCGTCGTGCGCGCCGCTCAGCGGGTGCTGGGCGCCGAGCACGGCGTCGAGGTGCAGGTAGTCGCCATAGCTCATGGTGCCGGCGAAGTCGAGCTCGGCGCCGTCGACGGACGCCGCGTCGCCGGGGTGGACGGGGCAGCCGCTCATCAGGTCACCGCCCGGCGCTGGTTGAACTCGGGGCGGCGCCAGTCCTCGCGTTCCAGCACCTGGCGCAGGTGCTCGGCGGCGTCAAAGGCGTCCACGTGGCGCAGGTACAGCGGCGTGAAGCCGAAGCGCAGCACGTCCGGGGCGCGGAAGTCGCCGATGACGCCGCGCGCGATGAGCGCCTGCACCACGGGGTAGCCGATGTCGGGGTGGCTGAGGCAGACCTGGCTGCCGCGCTCGGCGTCGGCCGCGGGCGAGGCCAGGGCCAGGCCGGGGCAGGTGGCCTGCACGCGCTCGGCGAACAGCCGCGTCAGCGCCAGGCTCTTCGCGCGCAGCGCGGCCATGCCGCCCAGTGGCTCGGCGGCCAGCACGGTGTCGACTCCGCACTCCAGCGCCGCCAGGCTCAGCACCGCCGGCGTTCCGCACTGGTAGCGCGCGATGCCCGGTGCCGGCCGGTAGCCGGGGGTGAACTCGAAGGGCGCGGCGTGCCCGATCCAGCCCGCCAGCGGCTGCCAGAAGCGCCCGACATGGCGCGGGTGGGCCCACACGAAGGCCGGCGCGCCGGGGCCGCCGTTGAGGTACTTGTAGCCGCAGCCCACGGCGAAGTCGGCGCCCGAGCCGGTGAGGTCCACCGGCACGGCGCCAGCGCTGTGCGCCAGGTCCCAGATGACCAGCGCGCCCGCGGCGTGCGCCGCGGCGGTGACGGCGGCCATGTCGTGCATGCGGCCGCTGCGGTAGTTCACGTGCGTCAGCATCAGCACGGCGCAGCGCGCGTCCAGCGCGGCGGCCAGGCCTTCGCGCTCCACCAGCACGAGCTCGCAGCCGTGCTGCGCCGCCAGGCTCTCGGCGATGTAGAGGTCGGTGGGGAAGTTGCTGCGCTCGCTGACGATGCTGCGGCGCGCGGGCGCGTCGTCGCGGGCGTCCTCCCGCACGATCGCCAGTGCCGCCGCCAGCACCTTGAACAGGTTGACGCTGGTGGAGTCCGCCACCACCAGCTCGCCCGCGCCGGCCCCCACCAGCCGCGCGATCTTGTCGCCCACGCGGGCCGGCAGGTCCATCCAGCCGGCGCTGTTCCAGCTGCGGATCAGGCCCTCGCCCCATTCCTGCGCCACCACCTGCTGCACCCGCGCCGCGGTGGCGCGCGGCAGCACGCCCAGCGAGTTGCCGTCGAGGTAGATCAGCCCCTGGGGGATGTGGAACAGCTCGCGCAGCGGCGCCAGCGGGTCGGCGGCGTCCAGGGCCAGGGCGTCTTGTCGGTTCATGGCAGTTCGCGCAGCACGGCGCGCACCGGCGAGGCGCAGGCCGTGGTGAGTTTCAGGGGCAGGGCGATCAGCTCGTAGTCGCCCTCGGGCACGTCGTCGAGCAGCAGGTTCTCCAGCACGCGCAGGCCGCGGCGGCGCAGCACCTGGTGGGCCTCGAGCGCCTTGCTGTCGGCGGGGTCGACGCTGGCGCTGTCGATGCCCACCAGCCGCACGCCGGCGTCGGCCAGCCGCTCGAGGGTCTCGGGCGCGAAGGCGGGCAGGGCCTCGTCGAAGTGCCGCTGCGGCATTCGCTCGTAGGTGCGCACCAGCACCCTCGTCGGCAGGTTCGCGAGCGCGTGCGCCAGGTCCCCGGGCCGCACCAGCGGGCCGCGGCCGATGGCGTGGATGACGCGGCAGCGGCCGAGGTAGGGCTCCAGCGCCACGTCGCCGATGGCCTGGGCGCCGTCCTCGTAGTGCAGCGGCGCGTCGGCGTGGGCGCCGGTGTGCGGGCTCAGCGTCAGCGTGCTCACGTTCACCGGGCAGCCGGGGCCGATGCGCGCGGCCCAGCGCAGGCCGAAGGGCGTGTCGCCCGGGAACACGGGGCTGCCGGGCGCGATGGGCGGGGAGATGTCCCAGAGTCTTGGCATTGGGGGGCGAACGTACTGCGGCCGCTGCCGTCGTGGTGTCGGTTTTTTCAGACAGCGCGGCCGGGTGCCGCCCCGGGACAGTCCGGTGCCCGCGCGCCGTGCCCGCGGCCTACAGTGAACGCCATGCCCAGCGCCCACGTCGACCGCTTCGTCATCGACCACCTCCCCGGGCCCGACGCGCTGCCGCGCTTCGTCTTCGAAGGCCCGGCCCTGCAGTTCCCGCCGCAGCTCAACGTGGCCCGTTCGCTGCTGCTGCGCCACCGCGGCACGGCGCAGGGCGCCCGGCCCTGCGTGCTGGGCACCGCGCCCGACGGCGCGCCCATCGCGTGGACCTACGACGATCTGGCCGACCGCGCCGCGCGCATTGCCCACGTGCTGGTGCACGAGCTGGCCCTGGTGCCGGGGGAGCGCGTGCTGCTGCGCGGCGCCAACAGCCCCATGCTCGCGGCCTGCTGGTTCGGCGTCGTCATGGCCGGCGGCATCGCGGTGGGCACGATGCCGCTGCTGCGCTCACGCGAGCTGGCCGGCATCGTCGACAAGGCCCGCGTCCGGGTGGCCCTGTGCGACGCGCGGCTGGATGCCGAACTGCGCGCCGCGATGGCGCAGTGCCCCGCGCTGCAGGCGCTGCGCTGCTTCAACACCGGCGATCTCGAGGCGGCCATGGCCGCAGCACCCGGAGACTTCGAGCCCGTGGACACCGCGGCCCACGACCCCGTGCTCATCGCCTTCACTTCGGGCACCACCGGCCAGCCCAAGGCCGCCGTGCACCTGCACCGCGACCTGATGGCCGCCGCCGCCTGCTGGCCGGTGCACGTGCTGCGCGCCAGCGCCGACGACCGCGCCATCGGCAGCCCGCCGCTGGCCTTCACCTTCGGCCTCGGCGGCCTGCTGGTGTTCCCGCTGGCCGCCGGCGGCAGCACGGTGCTGCTGGAGAAGGCCAGCCCCGACGCGCTGCCGGCGGCCATCGCCGCCCACCGGGCGACCGTCTGCTACACCTCGCCCACGGCCTACCGCGCCATGGCGCCGCAGCTGGCCGGGCACGACCTGTCCAGCCTGCGCCAGTGCGTCAGCGCCGGCGAGGCGCTGCCCGCGGCCACGCGCGCGCTGTGGCGGCAGGCCAGCGGCATCGAGATCATCGACGGCATCGGCTCCACCGAGATGTTCCACATCTTCATCTCGGCGCGCGAGGACCAGGCCCGCGGCGGCGCCACCGGCTACGCGGTGCCGGGCTACGAGGCGGCGGTGCTCGGCGATGACGGCCGGCCGCTGCCGCCGGGGCAGGTCGGGCGCCTGGCCGTGCGCGGCCCCACAGGCTGCCGCTACCTGGACGACCCGCGGCAGGCCAGCTACGTGCAGGACGGCTGGAACCTGACCGGCGACGCCTACCTCGTGGACCCGGCCGACGGCCAGTTCGTCTACCAGGCGCGCACCGACGACATGATCATCTCCGGCGGCTACAACATCGCCGGCCCCGAGGTGGAGGCGGCGCTGCTGCTGCACCCGGCGGTGGCCGAGTGCGGCGTGGTCGGCAAGCCCGACGAGGCGCGCGGCATGGTGGTGGCGGCCTTCGTGGTGCTCCAGCCCGGCCACGCGGGCGACGCCGCCATGGCCGCCGCGCTGCAGGACTTCGTCAAGCAGACCATCGCTCCCTACAAGTACCCGCGCGAGCTGCAGTTCCGCAGCAGCCTGCCGCGCACCGAGACCGGCAAGCTGCAGCGCTTCCGGCTCAAGCAGGAGGCGGCTGGGTCAGTGTGACGCTTCCGGCGGCCGCAGCCCGAACAGCTCGGCCACCGCCTCGCGAAGCTGCTCTCGTCCCAGCGAGTGGGCGTTGTGGTGCGAGGCGCCGTCCACCAGCACGAATCGCTTGGGCTCGGCGGCCTGCTCGTACAGCCGGCGCCCGAGCTCGGGCCTGATGAGCCGGTCTTCGCGGCCGTGCAGTACCAGCACGGGCGCGCCGACCCGGCCGATGCGCTCGCCCGCCTCGAAGCGCTGCGTCAGCAGCGGGCCCAGCGGCAGCCAGCCCCACTTGAACGTGGCCACCACCTCGCGGATGGACGGGAAGCTGCCCTCCACGATGAGCCCGCGCTCGTCCGCCACCTGGGCTGCCAGGTTGACGGCGATCGCCCCGCCGAGCGAGTGACCGAACACGTAGCGCGGGGCCCCGGGGCGCTGGGCGGCCAGCCAGCGCCAGGCGGCCAGCGCGTCCTCGGTGGCCTCGGTTTCGCCCGGCAGCAGCGGCGTGCTCCGGCCGAAGCCGCGGTAGTCGATGCCCAGCACGGCGAACCCCAGACCGTGCAGGCGGCGCATGCGGTGGGCGCTGCTGCGCACGTCCCAGCGCGCGCCGTGCAGGTACAGCAGCACCGGGGCCCCCGGGTCGGCCTGCGGCAGCCAGAGCCCATGCAGGCGCACCGTCAGGCCGGCGTCGGCGCTCCGATGCTCGATCCAGACCTCGTCCATGCCCTCGGCCGCCGCGCCACCGGCCCAGGTGCGCGTGCCGGGCTGGAAGATCCACTCGCGCTGCTTGGCATCGAGCGTGGCGCACCCGGCCTGCAGTCCCAGCACGGCGGCCACGGCCAGCGCCGGCAGTCGGCTGCGCCGCACGACGGCGCGGAACAAGGTGGCGGAGCGCATGGCCGGATCTTGGCACCGCGCGGCGGTTCGCCGCCCGTGCAGGGCCTTGGCCCCGGGCGCGCCCCCTTGCGCATGGCAGGGGGCGGAACTAGTCTCCGCTCCGGCAGCACGCTGGAGGACGTACATGAAGACGGTGGCTGAACTGCTGAGATCCCGCGACGGCACGCTCTGGCACGTCCGGCCCGACGACTCCGTCTACGCCGCACTGGAGTTGCTGGCCGCGCACGACGTGGGGGCGCTGGTGGTGATGGACGGCCCACGGTTGGTGGGCATCGTCAGCGAGCGCGACTACACCCGCAAGGTGGCGCTGCAGGGCCGCAACTCGCGCAGCACGCAGGTGGCCGAGATCATGACGCGGCAGGTGGTCACGGTGGCGCCGCACACCCGCACCTCGGCCTGCATGGCGCTGCTCAGCGAGCGGAAGATCCGCCACCTGCCGGTGCTCGACGGAGGCACCGTGCTGGGCATGATCTCCATCCGCGACATCATGGACGACCTCATCGCCGACCGCGAGGAAACCATCGCGCAGCTCGAGAGCTACATCCAATCCTGATGCGGCAGCCGGTCGCCGCCAGCGCCCAGCGGGCACCGGCTGCGGGCGAGCCGGGCCCCGCACGGTATCCTCGCGAGCCCATGACCAAGCCGCCCGGCCTCGAAGCCTCCGACGAGGTCGGCCTCGCCATCCAGCGCGAGATGCTGCAGGTGGCGCTGCGCAATTCGGCCCGTTCGGTGGGCCTGCTGATGGCCGCGGTGCTGTACCTGGCGTGGCTGGGCTGGCAGGTGGGACGGCCCTGGGCCGCGGTGCTGGTGCTGGTTCTCGGCAGCGTGGTCTCGGGGTGGCGCTGGCGCATCTCGGCGCGCTGGAGCGCCACCGCCGAACACCCGCGCGAGGACATCCAGGCCGCGATCCGCCAGCTCGAGGCCAACGCGCTGGTGGGGGGCGTGATGTGGAGCGTGTCCACGGTTTTCGTGTACCCGCTGCTGCAGGGCCCGATCGCCTCGACCTACGTGATCGCCATGACGGGCTCGGTCGCTGTGGCCGCCCTCTTCATGGCCATGGCCGGCAACGCCTTCAAGATCCTGCTGGCTTTCCAGGTGCTCGCGCTCGCTCTCGTGTCGCTGCTCGTGCCACCGGTGCAGTCGGTGCCGATGGCCGTGCTGGCGCTGCTGACGGGCGCGACGATGTTGCGCGCCACGCGCGAGTTCCGGGAGGTCAACCTGGCCTCTCTGCGCGACCGGCAGGCGGCCGAGCAGACGCGGCGCTCGCTGGAGCGTGCCGTCGAGGAGGCCCGCGCCGCCGACGCCGCCAAGAGCCAGTTCCTGGCCACCATGAGCCACGAGATCCGAACGCCCATGAACGGGGTGCTGGGCGCCATGGACCTGCTGAAGGAGACCGCGCTCGACGGCCGCCAGCGCCGGCTGGTGCGTACCGCAGCCCAGTCGGGCGAGTCGCTGATGGAGATCCTCAACGACGTCCTCGACCACTCCAAGATCGAGGCCGGAAAGCTGGTGCTCGCGCCGTCGCCGACCTCGCTGCACTCGGTGGCCATGTCGGCCGCGGCGCTGTTCCGCGCCCGGGCCGAGACCAAGGGCCTGACGCTGGCGCTGCAGATCGAACCCGAGGTGCCCGACGGCGTCGTCACCGACGGGCCGCGCCTGAAGCAGGTGCTGCTGAACCTGCTGAGCAACGCGGTGAAGTTCACCGAGCGCGGCGGCATCACGCTGCGGCTGGCGCTGCAGGCGAGCGAGCCGAACGCCGCACGCGTGCGCATCGAGGTTCAGGACAGCGGCGTGGGCATCCCGGCGAGCGAGCTCGACCGCGTGTTCCAGCCCTTCACGCAGTTCGGGGGCACGCGCTCGAGGCTGTCGGGGGGCACCGGGCTGGGGCTGTCCATCAGCCAGCGCATCATCGAGGCGCTTGGCGGCCGCATCGAGGTCTCCAGCCGCATCGGCGGCGGCTCCTGCTTCTGGTTCACGCTCTTCCTGCCCCTGGCCCCCGAGACCCCGCTGCGGCCCAGCGACAGCGACTTCGCGGCGCTCGACGGAGTCGAACGCATGGAGGGCGTCGTGCTCCTGGTGGAGGACAACGAGGTGAACCGCCTGATCGGCAGCGAGATGCTGCGCAGCTTCGGCCTCGACGTGAAGCTGGCCAACGACGGCCAGCAGGCCCTGCAGGTGCTGGAGCAGCACCGCGTCGACCTCGTGCTGATGGACATCGGCATGCCGGTGCTGGACGGCCACGAGGCCACGCGCCGCCTGCGCGAGCGCGAGCAGCGGTTGAAGCTGCCGCGGGTGCCCGTGGTCGCGCTGACGGCCTACGCCTTCGAGAGCGACGCCGCCAAGGCGCTGGACGCCGGCATGGACGCCCATCTCGCCAAGCCCTACTCGCGCGAGCAGCTGGAGGAACTCGTCCAGCGCTGGCTGTAGCCGGCCCCGCCGGGAGGCCGGGCCGACCGAGTCAGCCGTCCGTGCGGTGCTGCTGCAGCATCAGCAGCCCGTCGAAGATCAGGCTGTCCACCACCTCGAAGGCCTGGTCGGTGATGCCCGAGAGCTTCTGCGCGGCGCCGCCCGTCATCAGCAGCAGCGGCTCGGCGCCAGTGCGCTCGCGCAACCGGCGCGCCTGGCGCTCGATGGCACCGGCCATGGCGTTGCTGCCGCCGCTCATCAGCGCGTCCGAGGTGTTGGTGGGAAAGTCCACGACTTCTCCGGTGGGCACCTTCAGCCCGGCGGTGCCCATCTCGAGGGCCCGCTGCATCAGCCCGAAGCCCGGCAGGATGAGCCCGCCCAGGAAACGGCCCCCGGCATCGATCGCGTCCACGGTGACGCAGGTGCCCACCATGACCACCAGCGCCGGCCGCGCCGGCCCGCGCTGCAGCAGGTGCCAGCGCGCGCCGGCCAGGGCCACCCAGCGGTCGGCACCCAGTCGGGCGGGGTGGTCGTAGCCGTTGACCAGGCCGGCCTCCTCGGGCTTGGCCACCACCCAGTGCGGCTCCAGGTCCCAGAGCTCCATCTGCTCCTCGATCCTGCGGCGAACGTGGTCGCCGGCGACGACGCAGCCCAGCATCGCGTCCGGCGCCGGCAGCGGCCGCCAGTGCCGCTCGGCGAGCTCGTCGATGGTCTCGAGGAACACCGCGCCCTGCAGCAGCGGGGCGGTGCCGGGGCGCGGGGCGGCGAACAGCGCCCACTTCAGGCGCGTGTTGCCGCAGTCGATGGCCAGGAACATGGCCCGCAAGGCTAGCAGGGCTGCGGCGGGTGTCCATGGCATGATCGCGAATTGACGTTTACGTCAACGTCAACCGACCTCCTACCCTTTCCCGCGGGAACGCTTCTCGAGACAAGGCCGCGCGATGACCGACCTCTCTGCCGACTTCAAGGCCCTGGCCGCCTACCGCCCCACGAACAAGGTGCGCTTCGTCACGGCCGCCAGCCTGTTCGACGGCCACGACGCCGCCATCAACATCATGCGGCGGCTGCTGCAGAGCATGGGGGCCGAGGTCATCCACCTCGGCCACAACCGCAGCGTCGACGAGGTCGTGACCGCCGCCCTGCAGGAAGACGTGCAGGGCATTGCCATCAGCAGCTACCAGGGCGGCCACGTCGAGTACTTCCGCTACATGGTCGAGTTGCTGCGGCAGCGCGGCGGCGGCCACATCCAGGTGTTCGGCGGCGGCGGCGGCGTCATCGTGCCGGCCGAGATCCGCGAGCTCCAGGCCTTCGGGGTGTCGCGCATCTACAGCCCCGAGGACGGCCAGCGCATGGGCCTGCAGGGGATGATCGGCGAGATGCTGATGCGCTGCGACGCGGACCTCTCGCCGCACGCGCCGGCCGACGCCGCGGCCCTGCAGGGCCACACCCCCGAGGCCTGGCGGGCGCTGGCGCAGGCCATCACGGCGCTGGAGAACGGCCGCGCGCCGCAGGGCCTGAAGGCCTCGCTGGACGCCGCGGCCAAGGCCGCCGCGCGCGCGGTGCCCGTGCTGGGCATCACCGGCACCGGCGGCGCCGGCAAGAGCAGCCTCACCGACGAGCTGATCCGCCGCCTGCGCCTGGACCAGGACGACGCGCTGCGCATCGCCGTCATCAGCATCGATCCCAGCCGGCGCAAGAGCGGTGGCGCGCTGCTCGGCGACCGCATCCGCATGAACGCCATCGGGCCGTGGCGGCAGGGGCCGCGCGTCTTCATGCGCAGCCTGGCCACGCGCGACTTCGGCAGCGAGATCAGCCAGGCGCTGCCCGACGTGCTGACGGCCTGCCGGGCCGCCGGCTTCGACCTGATCGTCGTCGAGACCTCCGGCATCGGCCAGGGCGACGCCGCCCTCGTGCCGCTGGTGGACGTGCCGATGTACGTGATGACGCCGGAATTCGGCGCCGCCAGCCAGCTCGAGAAGATCGACATGCTGGACTTCGCCGAGTTCGTGGCCATCAACAAGTTCGACCGCAAGGGCGCGCCCGACGCCCTGCGCGACGTGGCCAAGCAGGTGCAGCGCAACCGCGAGGCCTGGACGAAGCCGCCCGAGGAGATGCCGGTCTTCGGCACCATGGCCAGCCGCTTCAACGACGACGGCGTGACCGCGCTGTACCAGGCGCTGAAGCCGCGGCTGGCGGCGCTGGGCCTGCCACTGGCAGAGGGCCGGCTGCCGGCGGTGGCCACGCGCCACAGCACGCGCGAGCGGCCCATCGTGCCGCCGGCGCGCGTGCGCTACCTCGCCGACATCGCCGACACCGTGCGTGGCTACAAGCGCCGCGCCCGCGAGCAGGCCCGCGTCGCCCGCGAGCTGCAGCAACTGCGCGAGAGCGCCCGCATGCTGGCCGACGCCAACCCCGACAAGCACCGCGCCCGCGAGGCTCTCGGCGAGCTGGCCGAGCAGCGCGAGGAGCGGCTGGACCCCGCCGCGCGCAAGCTGCTGGCCCAGTGGCCCGACATGCAGCGCGCGTATGCCGGCGACGAGTACGTGGTGAAGATCCGCGACAAGGAACTCCGCACCGGCCTCGTGCACACCACGCTGTCGGGCAGCAAGATCCGCAAGGTGGCGCTGCCGCAGTACGAGTGCCATGGCGAACTGCTGAAGTGGCTGCTGCTGGAGAACGTGCCCGGCAGCTACCCGTACACCGCCGGCGTGTTCGCGTTCAAGCGCGAGAACGAGGACCCCACGCGCATGTTCGCCGGCGAGGGCGATGCCTTCCGCACCAACCGGCGCTTCAAGGTCGTCAGCGAGGGCATGCCGGCCAAGCGCCTGAGCACGGCCTTCGACAGCGTCACGCTGTACGGCCACGATCCCGACCCGCGGCCCGACATCTACGGCAAGGTGGGCAACTCCGGCGTCAGCATCGCCACGCTGGACGACATGAAGGTGCTGTACTCGGGCTTCGACCTGACGGCGCCGAACACCAGCGTCAGCATGACGATCAACGGCCCGGCGCCGTCGATCCTGGCGATGTTCATGAACACCGCCATCGACCAGAACCTGGACAAGTTCCGCGTCGACAACGGCCGCGAACCGACCGCCGACGAGGCCGCCAAGATCCGCGCCTGGACGCTGGCCAACGTGCGCGGCACCGTGCAGGCCGACATCCTCAAGGAGGACCAGGGCCAGAACACCTGCATCTTCAGCACCGAGTTCAG
>JBKDQY010000146.1:0-18658 GCA_046341655.1 Betaproteobacteria bacterium
CAGATGCGTTCGCAGGTGCCGCTCGGGCGCCTGGCGCGGCCCGAGGAGATCGCCAACGTGTACGCGTTCCTCGCCAGCGACGAGGCGAGCTACGTCAACGGCACGGTGATCGAGGTCTCGGGCGGGATGAGCGTGTGATCCCCCCCGTTCGCGCTGAGCGCGTCGAAGCGCCTGCGGATGCTGCACCCGGGCTTCGACAGGCTCAGCCCGAACGGTTCATCCGAGGCGCGGCGACAATCCCCGCATGTACGCCCTCTTCGACGACGCCGGCCGCTTCCACGCCGGGCGCGTGATGTCCGAGGCCGAGAACTCGCTGCAGGTGGAGCTCGACTCCGGCAAGCGCGTCAAGGTCAAGGCCGCGAACCTGATGCTGCGCTTCGACAAGCCCGCGCCGGCCGAGCTGCTGGCGCGCGCCCGCGCGCTGGCCGACGAGATCGACCTCGACCTGGCCTGGCAGTTTGCGCCCGACGCCGAGTTCGGCTTCGCCGACCTGGCGCGCGAGTACTTCGACGCCAAGGCCGGCCCCGAGCACCAGGCCGCGGCGCTGCTGCGGCTGTTCGAGGCGCCGCACTACTTCCGCCGCCTGGGCCGCGGCCTCTTCAGGAAGGCGCCGGAAGACACCGTCAAGGCGGCGCTGCTGGGCATCGAGCGCAAGAAGCAGCTCGCCGCGCAGATCGAAGCCTGGGCCGGCGAGCTGGCCGACGGGCAGTGCCCCGAGCCTGTGCGCGAGCAGCTCTACCGCATTCTGTTCAAGCCCGACAAGAACGGCCCCGAGTACAAGGCCGTGGTCGAGGCCAGCCGCCGCGCGCAGCGCCCGCCGCTGGACCTGCTGGCCACCGCCGGCGCCATCTCGAGCCCCTACCAGTTCCACTGGCGGCGCTTCCTGTTCGAGTTCTTCTCGAAGGGCACAGGCTTCCCGACCTTGGCCCCGCCGCCGGTGGACGGCGAGCTGCCGCTGGCCGAAGGCGTGGCCGCCTTCTCCATCGACGACTCCGCCACCACCGAGATCGACGACGCGCTGTCGGTGCGCGGCCTGGGCACGGGCACCGTGGTCTACGGCATCCACATCGCCGCGCCGGGCCTGGCCATCGCGCCCGATTCGGCGCTGGACAAGGTGGCGCGCGAGCGCCTGTCCACCGTCTACATGCCAGGCTGGAAGATCACCATGCTGCCCGACGCCGTGGTGCAGGCCTACACGCTGACCGCCGGCCGCGACTGCCCCGCCGTGAGCCTGTACGCCACCTTCGACGAGGCCACGCTCGAGCTGAAGGGCCACGAGACGAGGCTGGAGCGCGTGCCGATCGTGGCCAACCTGCGACACGACGTGCTGGACGCCGTCATCACCGAGGCCTCGCTCACGGGCGCCGAGCCTGCGACCTACGACTTCGCGCCCGAGCTGGCCTTCGCGTTCCGGCTCGCGCGGCACCTGAAGTCCGCGCGCGAGGTGGTGCGCGGCAAGCCCGAGACCTTCAACCGGCCCGACTACAGCTTCAGGCTCGACCGCGCCGAGGCCGACACCGAGCCCACCGGCGACGAGACGGTGCTCATAGGCACGCGCCGCCGCGGCGCCCCGCTGGACCTGATCGTCGCCGAGGCCATGATCCTGGCCAACTGCACATGGGGCGGCTGGCTGGCGCAGCACGGCGTGCCGGCCATCTACCGCAGCCAGGCCAGCCTGGCGCCCGGCATCAAGGTGAAGATGGGCACCAAGCCCGCCCCGCACGCCGGCATGGGCGTGCCGCAGTACGCCTGGAGCACGAGCCCGCTGCGCCGCTACACCGACCTCGTGAACCAGTGGCAGATCGTCGCCGTGGCGCGCCAGGGCCGCATGGCGCCGCTGGTTGCGCCGTTCAAGCCCAAGGACGCGGCCCTGTTCAGCGTCATCGGCGCCTTCGACGCCGCCTACGCGGCCTACAACGGCTTCCAGCAGCAGATCGAGCGCTACTGGACGCTGCGCCACCTGCAGCAGGCCGGCGTCGCCGAGCTCGACGCCGCGGTCATGAAGGAAGGCCTGGTGCGCGCCGAGACGCTGCCGCTGGTGTTCCGCGTGCCCGGCACCGAGGGCCTGCCGCGCGGCGCCCGCATCCGCGCCCGCGTGGCCGGCATGGACCTGCTCACGCTGGAGCTGCACGCCACGCTGCTGGCGCGGCTCGACGCCGAGCCGGCGCCCGCCGACGAGTCGCCCGAGGACGACGAGGCCGAGCCCGCCGGCACCCTGCAGCTGGCCATCGACGTGGCCGAGGCCGAGCCCGTGGTCGACCCGGCGGCCGAACCCGCTGCCTGACCCGCTGCCTCACCCACCGCACCACGCCCATGCGCTGGCCCGAGTTGACGACGCTGCAGTGGGCGCTGGCGCTCTCGCTGGGCGCGCACGGCGTGCTGCTGACGGTGCGCTTCGTCGACCCCGAGGCCATCAACCGCGCCTTCCGCGACACGCCGCTGGAGGTGATCCTGGTCAACGCCCGCGGCGACGAGCCCCCGGCCCGGGCCCAGGCCATCGCGCAGGCCAACCTCGCTGGCGGCGGCGAGGCCGCCCAGGGCCGCGCCACCAGCCCGCTGCCGCTGGCCGCCACGGTGCAGATGGGCGAGTCGCCCGAGGAGGCGCGCCAGCGCATCCAGCAGCTGCAGCGCGAGCAGCAGCAGCTGCTGGCCCAGGTGCGCCGCGAGATCGCCGCCCTGCCCCCGCCCGACCCCAGCCGCGACCGCGGCGCGCCCGAGCAGCGCGAGCAGGACGAGCGCCGCAAGCAGCTGCTGCGCCTGCTGGCCGAGATCGAGAAGCGCGTGAACGAGGAGAACGCGCGCCCCAAGAAGCGCTACATCAGCCCGGCCACGCGCGAGGAGGTCTACGCGCTGTACTACGACAGTCTGCGGCGCCGCATCGAGGACCGCGGCACGCGCAGCTTCCCCGAGCACCAGGGCCGCAAGCTCTTCGGCGAGCTCACGATGAACGTCACCATCGACGCCGCCGGGCGCGTGGTGGAGGCCGACGTCGTGCGCAGCAGCAACAACCGCCGGCTCGACCAGCAGGCGCTGGCCATCGTGATGGCGGCGCAGCCCTTCGGGCCGTTCACACCGGCCATGCGCGCACAGGCCGACCAGATCGTCGTCACCTCGCGCTTCCGCTTCACGCGCGACGAGGCGCTCGAGACCACGCAGATCAGCCGATGACACCCCCCGCGAAGGCGCCCGATCGCTACGCGGTGCTCGGCCACCCCGTGGCCCACAGCCGCAGCCCGGCCATCCACGCCCGCTTCGCCGCGCAGACCGGGCAGGCCGTGGACTACGGCCGACTCGAGTGCCCCCTCGAAGGCTTTGCTGCGGGCGTGCGCGCCTTTGCCGCCGGCGGCGCGCGTGGCTGCAACGTGACGGTGCCCTTCAAGTTCGAGGCGCTGCAGCTGGCCGGCTGGGCCAGCGAGCGCGCCCGCCGCGGCGGCGCGGCCAACGTGCTGGGTTTCGACGGCCCCGGCCCGGCGCAGTGGTGGGCCGACAACTCCGACGGCATCGGCCTGGTGCGCGACATCCGCCGGCACGCCGGCGTGGCGCTGGGCGGCGCACGCGTGCTGCTGGTGGGCGCCGGCGGCGCGGCGGCAGGCGTGCTGGGGCCGCTGCTCGAGGCCGGCGTCGCCAGCGTGGTGCTGGCCAACCGCACGGCCGCCCGGGCCGAGGCGCTGGTGCAGTCGCACGCCGGGCTGGCGCAGCGCCACGGCGCGACGCTGGCCGCCGCAGGGCTGCAGGCGCCCGGCGAGGCCTTCGACGTGGTGCTCAACGCCAGCAGCAGCAGCCTGGCCGGCGCGGCCGTGCCGGTGCCGGCCGCCGTGCTGCGCCCGGGCACGCTGGCCGTGGACCTGATGTACGGCGCCGCCGCCGCGCCCTTCCTGGCCTGGGCGCGCGCGCACGGCGCCGTGCCGCGCGACGGCCTGGGCATGCTGGTGGAGCAGGCGGCCGAGGCCTTCTTCCTGTGGCGCGGCGTGATGCCCGACACCGCCCCGGTGCTGGCGGCGCTGCGCGCCGAGGTGGACGCGGCATGAAGCGCCCGGCCTGGGCCACGCAGCTTCTGCGCGCGCTGGCGCTGGTGGTGCTCAGTGCGCTGGCGCTGCAGCTGGTGTTCGCCGCTCGCGTGGCGCTGATGATCGTGGTCGACCCGCAGAGCACCAGCTTCCAGCGCAGCGAGGCCTGGCGGCTGCTCGTGGAGCGGCAGCGCATCCCGTGGAGCCAGCAGTGGGTGCCTGGCGAGCGCATCTCGGCCAACCTCCAGCGCGCCGTCATCGCCAGCGAGGACGGCGGCTTCGCCGACCACGGCGGCGTCGACTGGGACGCCATCGAGAAGGCCTGGGAGCGCAACGAGCGCGCCGAGGCCCGGGCCGAAGCCCTGTCGAAAAGGGCCCCGGCGCGCCAGGGCCGGCCCGTGGTGCCCAAGATCGTGGGGGGCTCGACCATCACGCAGCAGCTGGCCAAGAACCTGTTCCTCTCGGGCGAGCGCACGGTGCTGCGCAAGGGCCAGGAACTGCTGATCACGCTGATGCTCGAGGCCCTGCTGGACAAGGGACGCATCCTGGAGATCTACCTGAACAACGTGGAGTGGGGCGAGGGCGTGTTCGGCGCGCAGGCCGCCGCGCGGCACTACTTCCGCATCGACGCCGCGCAGCTGGCGCCGCACCAGGCGGCGCGGCTGGCGGTGATGCTGCCGGCACCCAAGCGCTTCGAAAAGCGGCCGGCCAGCCCCTACCTGCTGTCGCGCACGGCCACCATCGTGGCGCGCATGAACGACGTCGAGTTGCCGAGATGAGCCTGAGCCTGGAAATCGCCGCCGCCGCCGCGCGGCTGGTCGTCGACGAGGGCATGGACTACGACCAGGCCAAGCGACGTGCCGCGCGCGACTTCGGCCCGCGCGTGGAGCTGCCCGACAACGCCACGCTGGAGGCTGCCGTGCGCGAGCACATCGCCATCTTCTGCGCCGACACGCAGCCGGCCGAGTTGCAGGCGCTGCGCGAGGTGGCCCTGCTGTGGATGGACCGGCTGGCGGACTTCCACCCGCATCTCGCCGGCGCCGCCTGGCGCGGCACGGCCACGCGCCTGAACGCGCTGCGCATCGAGCTGTACGCCGACGACGGCAAGGCGCCGGAGATCGCGCTGATCAACGCCGGGGTCGACTACGACGTCGACAGCCTGCCGGCGGCCGGCCCGCGACGCGAACCGCTGCCAGTGCTGACCGTGGCCAGCCGCAGCCGCGCCCTGGGCGAGCCGGTCACGCTGCACCTCATCGTGCACGACCGCGACGACCTGCGCGGCGCTCTCAAGCCCGACGCCGACGGCCAGACCTGGCGCGGCGACGCGGCGGCGCTGCGCGCACGCATGGCCGCCGCGGCCGCCAACGTCGCCGGGGGCGCGGCATGAAGCGCCGCTCCGTCGTCACGGCCGCCATCGCCGGCGGCCTGGCCGCGGCCGGCGGCATCGCCTGGCAACTGCGCGCCACCCGGCTGCGCGAGGAGGAGCTCGCCGCCGTCGACCGCGACACCGCCGGCTTCTGGACGCTGAGCTTCCCGACGCCCGACGAGCCCGCGCCGCGCAACCTGGCCACCGCCTCGTTCCGCGGCCAGCCGCTGCTCGTCAACTTCTGGGGCACCTGGTGCCCGCCCTGCGTTAAGGAGATGCCCGAGCTCGACCGCTTCGCGCGCGAGCACGCCGCCCAGGGCTGGCGCGTGCTGGGCCTGGCGGTGGACAACGCCCGGGCGGTGCGCGAGTTCCTGCGTCGCACGCCCGTGAGCTACGCCATCGCCATGGCGGGCTTCGAGGGATCGGAACTGGCCCGCAGGCTGGGCAACGCGCAGTCCGGCCTGCCGTTCACCGTGGCCTTCGACCGCCGCGGCCGCATCGCCCGCACCAAGGCCGGCGAGACGAACGCCGCCGAACTGGCCGGCTGGGCGCGCGAGATGCGTTGACCCCGCGGTTTGCGCCGAACTGCTCGCAATTTCGGCAAAACGGCGTACAGTCGCGCCCTTCGGCGGCCCCGAGCCGCCCGCCCCCATGAACCTGCTCGTCCTCCACGGCCCCAACCTCAACCTGCTCGGCACGCGCGAGCCCGAGGTCTATGGCTCGACCACGCTGGCCCAGATCGACGCCGATCTGGCTCAGATCGCCGCAGATGCCGGCGCCAGGCTGAGCAGCCTGCAGAGCAACCACGAGGGTGTGCTGATCGACCGCATCCACGCCGCGCGCAGCGACGGCACCGGCTTCATCGTCATCAACCCCGGCGGCCTCACCCACACCAGCGTGGCGCTGCGCGACGCGCTGGCCGGCGTCGCGCTGCCCTTCATCGAGGTGCACCTGAGCAACGTGCACCGGCGCGAGCCCTTCCGCCACCACAGCTACCTGAGCGACATCGCCACCGGCGTGATCGTCGGCCTCGGCGCCGACGGCTACCGGCTGGCGGTGCGGCACGCCCTGGCGCGCCTGAAGCCGGCCCCGGCCGCCTGAACCACACCCAGGCGCCGGCCACGACCGGCCGCCGACTTGCGAGGACCCCATGGACCTGAGAAAGCTGAAGACCCTGATCGACCTGGTCTCCGAGTCGAACATCTCCGAGCTCGAGATCACCGAGGCCGAGGGCAAGGTGCGCATCGTCAAGGGCGGCCCCGTGGCCGCGGCCATGATGCCGGCCCTGGCTGCCGCGCCGGTGGCCGTGCCGCTGGCCCCGGCGCCGGCCGCGCAGACCGCCCCGGCCGAGGCACCGGCCGCGCCGCCCGCGGGCAAGGTGATCAAGTCGCCCATGGTCGGCACCTTCTACCGCGCCGCCAGCCCGGGCGCCAAGCCCTTCGTCGACGTCGGCGACGCCGTCAAGCCGGGGCAGGCCGTCTGCATCATCGAGGCCATGAAGATCATGAACGAGATCGAGTCCGACCTCGAAGGCCGAATCGTCAAGATGCTGTGCGAGAACGGGCAGGCGGTCGAGTTCGGCCAGCCGCTGTTCGTCCTCGAATAGGGCGGGATCTTCGTGTTCAAGAAGATCCTGATCGCGAACCGGGGCGAGATCGCCCTGCGCATCCAGCGCGCCTGCCGCGAGCTCGGCATCAAGTCGGTCGTCGTCTACTCCGAGGCCGACCGCGAGGCCAAGTACGTCAAGCTCGCCGACGAGGCCGTGTGCATCGGCCCGGCGCCTTCCGCGCAGAGCTACCTCAACATGCCGGCCATCATCTCCACCGCGGAGGTGACGGACGCCGAGGCCATCCACCCCGGCTACGGCTTCCTCAGCGAGAACGCAGACTTCGCCGAGCGCGTGGAGCGCAGCGGCTTCGTGTTCATCGGGCCCACGCCCGAGAGCATCCGCATCATGGGCGACAAGGTCAGCGCCAAGCAGGCGATGATCAAGAGCGGCGTGCCCTGCGTGCCCGGCTCCGAGGGCGCGCTGCCCGAGGACCCGAAGGAGATCATCCGCATCGCGCGGGCCGTGGGCTACCCGGTGATCATCAAGGCGGCCGGCGGCGGCGGCGGGCGCGGCATGCGCGTCGTGCACACCGAGGCGGCGCTGATCCACGCCGTGCAGACCACGCGCGCCGAGGCCGGGGCGGCCTTCGGCAACCCGCAGGTCTACATGGAGAAGTTCCTCGAGCACCCGCGGCACATCGAGATCCAGGTGCTGGCCGACAGCTTCCGCAACGCCGTGTGGCTGGGCGAGCGCGACTGCAGCATGCAGCGGCGGCACCAGAAGATCATCGAGGAGGCGCCGGCCCCGGGCATCCCGCGCCGGCTGATCGAGCGCATCGGCGACCGCTGCGCCGCGGCCTGCAAGAAGATCGGCTACCGCGGCGCCGGCACCTTCGAGTTCCTGTTCGAGAACGGCGAGTTCTACTTCATCGAGATGAACACGCGCGTGCAGGTCGAGCACCCGGTGACGGAGCTCGTCACGGGCATCGACATCGTGCAGCAGCAGATCCGCATTGCCGCCGGAGAGAAGCTGCCGTTCACGCAGCGCCAGATCGGGCTGCGCGGCCACGCCATCGAGTGCCGCATCAACGCCGAGGACCCGGTGAAGTTCGTGCCCAGCCCGGGCCGCATCACGCTGTGGCACGCCCCCGGCGGCCCGGGCGTGCGCGTGGACTCGCACGTCTACACGAACTACTTCGTGCCGCCCAACTAGGACAGCATGATCGGCAAGATCATCTGCCACGGCGACACCCGCGAGCAGGCCATGGCCCGCATGCGCATCGCGCTGATGGAGACGGTGGTCGAGGGCATCCAGACCAACATCCCGCTGCACCGCGAGCTGATGGTCGACAGCAAGTTCATGGAAGGCGGCACCACCATCCACTACCTCGAGCAGTGGATGAGCCAGCACAAGCGGTGAAGCTCACGGCACCGTTCGGGCTGAGCCTGTCGAAGCCCTCACCCCGAAGCGAGCCCTTCGACACTCGGCCCTCGACAAGCTCGGTCCGCTGCTCAGGGCGAACGGGGTTCGCATGGTCGAGCTGATCCTGCGCGCCCCGGCGGGCCTGGTGGAGCCGGTGTCGGACGCGCTCATCGACGAGCTCGACGCGCTGTCCGTCAGCGTCGAGGACGCCGATGCAGACACCGACGCCGAGCAGGCCCTGTTCGGCGAGCCGGGGCTGCCAGCGCCCGCGCCGGGCTGGGCTCGCAGCACGCTGAAGGTGCTGTTCGAGCAGGAGTCGCAGGCCGGGGCCGCGGCCACGCTGCTGCTGGCACAGGACTGGACCGAGGGCCTGGCGGTGCAGTCGCTGCAGGCCGCGCCCGAGGCCGACTGGGTGCGCCTGACGCAAAGCCAGTTCGAACCCGTGCCCATCACGCCGACGTTCTGGATCGTGCCCAGCTGGCACGACGTGCCGGCCGCGGCGCGCCAGGTGATCCGGCTCGACCCGGGCCTGGCCTTCGGCACCGGCACCCACCCCACCACCCGCATGTGCCTGCGCTGGCTGGCCACGCAGCCTGCGCACGCGGAACCCGCCGACCTGGCGCGCGTGCTCGACTTCGGCGGCGGCTCCGGCATCCGGGCCATCGGCGCCGCGCTGATGGGTGCGCGGCACATCGACGCCGTCGACATCGATCCCGCAGCCGTGCAGAGCACGCGCGACAACGCCAGCGCCAACGGCGTGATGCTCAACCCCGGCCTGCCCGAGCTGGCCTCGGGCGCCTACGGGCTGGTGCTGGCCAACATCCTGGCGTCGCCGCTGAAGCTGCTGGCACCGCTGCTCACCGCCCACGTCGCGCCGGGCGGCTGGCTGGTGCTGGCCGGGCTGCTGGAGCGCCAGGCCGACGAGATCGCGTCGGCCTACGCGGCCTGCTCGCCGCCGATCACGCTCGCGGTGACCGACCGCGAGGACGGCTGGATCCTGATGGCAGGCCGCCGTGGCTGATCCGGGGCGGCGATGAGCAGCCTCGCCACCCGCTGCAGGTCCTGCGGCACCGTGTTCCGGGTCGTGGCCGACCAGCTGCGGGTCTCCGAAGGCTGGGTGCGCTGCGGCCGCTGCTTGCAGGTGTTCAACGCGCTTGAGGGGCTGGTTGACCTGGAGACCGGCCTGCCCCTGCGCGAGGGCGCCGCAGGGCTGGCGGGCGAAGGCGGCGCCTCGGGCTTCGAGGTCGCGCAGCCGGCGCCGCGCCCGGGCAGCCCGCCGCTGCCGGCGCCAGCGACGTCAACGCCGCCCGGCGCACCAACCGAGTGGCCCCCCGGCGACGCCACCCTGGCCGACACCCCCCGCGACCGGACCAAGACGCCACCGGTATCCACGGCCGCGGCCGCGGGAGCGGCCTCTCCCGCCCCCGCACCCGCGCTGGACGACCTGCGCGCCGAGCCTGCGCTGGCGCCCTCGTTCGTCCGCCAGGCCGACCGCGCCGCGCGCTGGCGCCGCCCGGGCGTGCGCGCCGCGCTGGCCGGCATGGCGCTGCTGGCGGCCACGCTGCTGGCCGCGCAGGTGGCCCACACCTGGCGCGACCGCCTCGCGGCCCGCGCGCCCGCGCTGGCGCCGCTGCTGGAGCAGGGCTGCGACTGGCTGGGCTGCGAGGTCGGCCCCGCCCGTCTGCTGGACGCGCTCTCGGTCGAGAGCTCGGGCCTGCTGCGCGTGGAGCGCAGCAACCTCTACAAGCTGCAGGTGTCGCTGCGCAACCGCGCCGAGCACCCGGTGGCGCTGCCCGCGCTGGACCTGTCGCTCACCGATGCGCGCGGCCAGCTGGTCGCGCGCCGCGTCCTGCAGCCCGCCGACCTGGGCGCCAGTGCAGCGACAATCCCGCCCGGCCGCGACCTTGCCCTGCAAGCCACGCTGCAGTCCACCGCCGCGGCCGACGGCAGCAGCCGCGTCATCGCCGGCTACACCGTCGAGATGTTCTACCCCTGATCCCGTGGCGCAGGCCCTGCGGCCGGCGCCCCGCCCCCAGCACCTCCCCGGAGCCTCGCCATGCCCGCGCTCATCTGCGGTTCCCTCGCCTTCGACACCATCACCACCTTCCCGGGGCGCTTCGCCGAGCAGATCCTGCCGGAGCAGGTGCACATCCTGAACGTGAGCTTCCTGGTGCCCACGCTGCGGCGCGAGTGGGGCGGCTGCGCCGGCAACATCGCCTACAACCTGCAGGCCATCGGCGGCCAGCCCGTCATACTGGCCGCGGTGGGCGTGGACGGCGGCGAGTACGTGGCGCGCGTGGCCGGCTGGGGCGCCGACACCCGCCTGATTCACCGCGATGCCGTGCTGCACACCGCGCAGTGCCACATCACGACCGACCGCGACAACAACCAGATCACGGCCTTCCACCCCGGCGCCATGAGCCACGCGCACCAGATGAAGGTGCCGGGCCGCGGCGAGCGTGCCGACATCGCCATCGGCATCATCGCCCCCGACGGCCGCGACGCGATGTGGCAGCACGCGCACCAGATGGCCGAGGCCGGCATCCCGTTCATCTTCGACCCCGGCCAGCAGCTGCCGCAGTTCAACGGCGAGGAGCACCGAGAGATCATCGGACTGGCGCGCTGGGTGGCGGTCAACGACTACGAGGCCCGCATGCTGCAGGAGCGCACCGGCTGGACGCCGCAGGCCATCTCGCAGCGCGACCATATCCAGGGCATGGTGGTGACGCTGGCCGACCAGGGTTGCGAGCTGTGGATGCGCGGCGAGCGGCTCGTGGTGCCGGGCGTGAAGGCCGAGCGCGTGCTCGACCCCACGGGCTGCGGCGACGCCTTCCGCGCCGGGCTGCTCTACGGCCTGGAGCGCGGCTGGCACCTGGAGCGCTGCGCCGCGCTGGGCAACCGCCTGGGCGCGCTGAAGATCGCCGAACGCGGCCCGCAGAACCACGCCATCGACCGGGCCATCCTCGGCCAGGTCTGAGGCCCCGGGCTCAGCGCGGGTTGCGCCGCGCCACCCAGAAGCTGGCGCCCTCGGGGCCGTAGTGCTCGGTGTGCGGCACGCCGGCCGGGAGCCCGAAGCAGTCGCCGGCCTGCAGCGCGCGCTGTTCGCCGGCGCAGCCCAGCACCAGGCTGCCCCGCACCACCAGCACCTGCGCGTCGAAGGGGTGTCGGTGCTCCGGCACCACCTGCCCGGGCGCCCACTCGCGCGCCAGCACCTCGTCGTAGCCCTGGCCCAGCCACTCGGCCCGGAAGGCCTCGAACGAGGGCAGCGGCCCGCTCACTGCACCACCTGCGCCAGCCGGCCGCTGGCGTAGTCGGCCGCCACCTGCACCAGCGTGCGCGGCTGGATCTTCGCGGCCTGCCCCTCGCAGCCGAACTGCACGTAGCGGTCGCGGCACACCTTGTAGGCGGCCTCGCGCGCGGGCTTGAGCCACTCGCGGGCGTCGAACTTGTCGGGGTTCTCGGCCATGAACTTGCGCACCGCGCCCGTCATCGCCAGCCGGATGTCGGTGTCGATGTTGATCTTGCGCACGCCGTGCTTGATGGCTTCCTGGATCTCCTCGATCGGCACGCCGAAGGTCTCCTTCATCCTGCCTCCGTACTGGTTGATGACGGCCAGCAGTTCCGGCGGCACGCTGGAGCTGCCGTGCATCACCAGGTGCGTGTTCGGGATGCGGCGGTGGATCTCCTTCACGCGGCCGATCGCCAGGATGTCGCCCGTGGGCTTGCGGCTGAACTTGTAGGCGCCGTGGCTGGTGCCGATGGCGATGGCCAGCGCGTCGAGCTGCGTGGCCTTGACGAACACCGCCGCCTCCTCGGGGTCGGTGAGCATCTGGCTGTGGTCGAGCTTGCCCTCGGCGCCGATGCCATCTTCCTCGCCGGCGTCGCCGGTTTCCAGGTTGCCCAGGCAGCCGAGTTCGCCCTCGACGGTGACGCCCACCGCGTGGGCCATGTCGACCACCTTGCGCGTGACCTGCGCGTTGTAGTCGAACGAGGCCGGCGTCTTGCCGTCCTCCATCAGCGAGCCGTCCATCATCACCGAGCCGAAGCCCAGGTCGATGGCGCCCTGGCAGACCTTGGGGCTGGTGCCGTGGTCCTGGTGCATCACCAGCGGGATGTGCGGATAAGCCTCGGTGGCGGCCTGGATCAGGTGCTTGATGAAGGGCTCGCCGGCGTACTTGCGGGCGCCGGCGCTGGCCTGCAGGATGACCGGCGCACCCACCTCGTGGGCGGCCTGCATCACGGCCTGCACCTGCTCGAGGTTGTTGACGTTGAAGGCCGGGATGCCGTAGCCGTTCTCGGCGGCGTGGTCGAGCAGCTGGCGCATGGAGACGAGGGGCATGGCGGACTCCTGGTGCAGGGGTGGATCGCGCGGCGCGGAGCGAACCCGGCAGTTACCGCGCGGTAACTGGCCCGAATTCTAGGTGCCGCCCCCGGCAGGGCATCGGTGGCCTAGTGTGCGACCATTCGCGGGGATCAGACCGCGCGCCTCGTGCCAACGACGCCAGTGCTGCCACGCCCGCCAGAATCATCGCCCAGGTGCCGGGCTCGGGCACCACGGCACCCTGGATGGCGAGCGGGAACTCGAAATCCAACTGGTCGCCCGAATCGACAAGGAGGGCGAAGGCAGCGGCAGACACTCTCTGCACGGCGTTGCCGAGCGCGCCGTCGGCAGTCGGCGGCTGCCACGGGCCCGAGGACAGCGAGCCGGTCAGGCCCCAGTGCAACCAGTATCTGCCCGGAGCGAGCGTGACGTCAGGGATGTCGACGTCGACCCGGAAGACCGCCCGCTCGGTGTTGGTCAGCGGCGTCGAGGTCACGCGGTAGCCGGCCAACCCGCCGTTGGTCATCGAATCGCCGGTGCGGGAAGCAACCACGGTGCTGCTGTTGACGTTGCCGGAGACGATGCTCCAAATGGCGCTGGTGAAGGTGAAGACGCTGGCCGCGAAAGACTGGCAGCCGAAGAAGCTCAGGCTGGCGCCGCGCGCCGCTGCCGCGACCGGCCGGCCTTCAGCCGACCTGGTTGGCGCGCCTCCCGCGGAATTGACGGGCTTGCGTGCCGCTGTTCGCGCTCAAGTCCGGGCGGCGTCGGGCCGACACTGCGTACCCCGACCGTCCCCGCCACAGCTCCCGCGCAATGCCCCGCATCGACCCCGCCTCCGTGACCCGCTGGATCACCACCGCGGCCCTGGCGCACGGCGACGCACTGCCAAACCACCTGGTGCAGCGCCTGCAGATCAGCCGCCGCCAGGCCCACTCGCTGCTCAAGCGCCTTGTGGCGCTGCAGTGGCTGCAGGCCAGCGGCACGCCGCGCGCACCGCGGCATGCGCCCGGACCGCTGAGGCAGGTCGTCAAGCGCTACCCCCTGGCGGGACTGCAGGAAGACACGCCGTGGCGCTGCGACTTCGCGCCCTGCTTCGCGCTGCCTGCCGCGGTGAAGGCGATGGCGCAGCACGCCTTCACCGAGCTGCTGAACAATGCCATCGACCACAGCGGCGGCGAGAGCGTCACCGTGTCGATGCGGCAGACGCCGCTGCAGCTGCAGCTGCTGGTGTCGGACGACGGCGTCGGCCTGTTCCGGCGCGTGGCCGAGCACTTCGAGCTCGCTGAGCCGGCGGTGGCGATGATGGAACTGGCCAAGGGCAAGCTCACCAGCGACCCCGAGCGCCACTGCGGCCACGGCCTGTTCTTCACGTCGCAGCTGGCCGATGTGTTTGACCTGCACGCCAACGCCGCGTCGTTCCAGCGCCGGGGCTGGGACGCCGGGCGCTGGCACGCGCAGCGCCCGGTCACGCGCGCCGGCACCAGCATCTACTGGGCCGTCGCACTGGACACCCCGCGCACGCTGGAGCAGGTGCTGTGCGCGCACAGCATGAGCGGCACCGGCTATGGCTTCGAGCGCACGCGGGTGCCGCTGGCACTGCTGGCGCCGCCGGGCATGCGACAGCTGAGCTCTCGCGCCGAGGCGCGCCGCGTCGCGCAGAGGCTGGAGCGCTTCGCGTGCGCCGAACTCGACTTCACGGGATTCGAGCAGATCGGGCACGGCTTCGCCGACGAACTGTTCCGCGTCATCGGCCGCCGCCACCCGGGCCTGGAGCTGCAACCGGTAGAGGCTGCGCCCCCCGTGGCCGCGATGATCGCGGCCGTGCGAGCAGCAGCCTGAGCGGCCTCGGCTGGGACCCACAGCCGCTGTTGGCGGGCCTACAGCCGACCTGGCAAATCTTGGCTGCGCCGAGTTCCGCCCCGCGGCTGGCGCCGCGCGCCGCTGCCGCGGCGGGCGCGCCTTCAGCCCACCTGGCACACCTTGAGCATGTTGGTGCCGCCGGGGTAGCCCATGGGCTCCCCGCAGGTGATCGCGTAGGTGTCGCCAGGCTTGAGCACGCCGCGCTCCACCAGCAGTCTCTCGGCCTGCGCCAGCGCGGCGTCGCGGTCGGACATCTTGGGCATCAGCATCGGGCGCACGTTGCGGTACAGCGCCATGCGGCGCTGGCTGGCCGGCTGCGAGGTCAGGCCGTAGATCGGCACCTTGATGTTGTGCCGGCTCATCCAGAGTGCGGTCGAGCCCGACTCGGTCAGCGCGATGATGGCCTTGCAGCCCAGGTGGTGCGCGGTGAACAGCGCCCCCATCGCAATGCTCTGGTCGATGCGGCCGAACTTCTTGTTCGTGAAGTCGGTCTCCAGCGAGATGTCCTCCGCGCGCTCGGCCTCCAGCGCGATCTGGTGCATCTGCTCCACCGTCTCCACCGGGAACTTGCCGGCCGCCGTCTCGGCGCTGAGCATCACGGCGTCGGTGCCGTCGAGCACCGCGTTGGCCACGTCGGACACCTCGGCGCGCGTGGGCACCGGGGCCAGGATCATGCTCTCCATCATCTGCGTGGCGGTGATGGCCACCTTGTCCATCTCGCGGGCCATGCGGATCATGCGCTTCTGCAGCGCCGGCACCGCGGCGTTGCCCACCTCGACGGCCAGGTCGCCGCGCGCCACCATGATGCCGTCGGAGGCCCTCAGGATGGCCTCGAGCTGAGGGATGGCCTCGCTGCGCTCGATCTTGGCGATCATCGCCGGCTTGTGGCGCATTCCCCCAGTGACGGCCTCGCCGGCCACATTGGCCAGCTGTCGCGCCATCTCCATGTCGGTGGCGTTCTTCGGGAAGCTCACCGCCAGGTACTCGCACTGGAAGGCCATCGCGGTCTTGATGTCCTCCATGTCCTTGGCCGTGAGCGCGGGGGCGGTCAGGCCGCCGCCGGCCTTGTTGATGCCCTTGTTGTTGGAGAGCTCGCCGCCGAGCACCACGCGCGTGTGCACCTGCTCGCCGCGCACGGCCTCGACCTGCAGCTTGATGAGGCCGTCGTTGAGCAGCAGCGTGTCGCCCGGGCGCACGTCGCGCGGCAGTTCCTTGTAGTCCAGGCCGACGGCGTTCACGTCGCCCGGCTCGGCGCGCTGCGCATCGAGCACGAAGGCCGCGCCCGGCTCCAGCATCACCTTGCCTTCGGCGAACTTGCCGACGCGGATCTTCGGGCCCTGCAGGTCGGCCATCAGCGCGACGGTCTTGCCCACCTTGTCGGCCACGCTGCGCACCAGGTTGGCGCGGGCCATGTGGTCCTGCGCCTTGCCGTGGCTGAAGTTCAGCCGCACGACGTCGACGCCCGCCAGCAGCAGCCGCTCGAGCACCTCGGGGTCGCTGGAGGCCGGGCCGTGGGTGGCGACGATCGTGGTGGCGCGGGTCATGCGGGCTTTCGTGAAACTGCGGGCGGCACCGATTATGGGTACCCGCTGCCCCGCGGCGGTTTCAGCGCGGTTTCGTGCCGCCGCGCGCCGCCGGCCGCTCAGCCCCCCGCGCGGCGCGCCCGGAGCTCGAAGGCCGGCAGCGTCGTGCCCTCCAGCACCTCCAGGAAGGCGCCGCCGCCGGTGCTGATGTAGCTCACCTCGCGCTCGATGCCGTACTTGGCGATGGCCGCCAGCGTGTCGCCGCCGCCGGCGATGCTGAAGGCGCTGCTGGCGGCGATGGCGCGCGCAATGGCCTCGGTGCCGTGGCTGAAGGCCTCGAACTCGAACACGCCCACCGGGCCATTCCACACGACCGTGCCGGCGCCGGCGATCTGCGCCGCCAGCGTGGCCGCGGTCTCGGGGCCGATGTCGAGGATCATGTCCTCGGGGCCCACGTCGGCGGCCTTCTTCACGGTGGCCACGGCGTCGGACTTGAACTCGCGCGCCACCACCACGTCAGTGGGGATAGGCACCGCCGCGCCCCGCGCGCGCATGGCCTCGATCACGGCGCGGGCCTCGCCCACCAGGTCGGGCTCGGCCAGGCTCTTGCCGATGGGCAGCCCGGCGGCCAGCATGAAGGTGTTGGCGATGCCGCCGCCGACGATGAGGCCGTCCACCTTCCCGGCCAGGCTCTTGAGGATGGTGAGCTTGGTGCTGACCTTGCTGCCGGCCACGATGGCCAGCAGCGGCCGCTTCGGCGCCGCCAGCGCACGCGTGATGGCGTCGATCTCTGCCGCCAGCAGCGGGCCGGCGCAGGCCACCTGGGCGAACTGCGCGATGCCGTAGGTGCTGGCCTCGGCCCGGTGCGCGGTGCCGAAGGCGTCGTGCACGAAGATGTCGCACAACGCGGCCATCCTGCGGGCCAGTTCCTCGCTGTTCTTCTTCTCGCCCTTGTTGAGGCGGCAGTTCTCCAGCAGCACCACCTGGCCCGGCTGCACGGCCACGCCGTCCACCCAGTCGGCCACCAGCGGCACCGGGCAGGCCAGCAGCTCGGCCAGGCGCGCGGCCACCGGCGCCAGGCTGTCCTCGGGCTTGAACTCGCCCTCGGTGGGGCGGCCCAGGTGGCTGGTCACCATCACGGCGGCGCCGGCATCCAGCGCCATGCGGATGGCCGGCACGCTGGCGCGGATGCGCGTGTCCTCGGTGATGCGGCCGCCACCCTCCGGGGAATGGTCCTGCGGCACGTTGAGGTCGGCGCGGATGAACACGCGCCGGCCCTTCACGCGGCCGGCGGCCACCAGGTCGGCAAGGCGGATCACGTTCATGGTGCAGGTCTCCCGCGGACGCCGTCGTGCCCGTGGATGGCCCGAATCGCGACGCCGATGTCGGGCGCGGATTCTAGGCAGCGGCCCCGGCGCCGGCCTGGCGCCCTCAGACCCAGCCCAGGCCCAGGCGCAGTGGCAGGTACACCAGCATGCCGCACAGGATGGTGCCCAGGATGTCGCGGCGCCAGAAGTACCAGGCCGCGCCGGCCGCGGCGCCCCACAGCCGCGCGTCGGCCCAGGTGGCGACGAAGCGGCCCTGCGTGCTGATGACCTCGGGCACCACCACGGCCGCCAGCGCCGCCAGCGGCGCGTAGCGCAGGCCCTCGCGCAGCCAGGCCGGCAGCGGCCACTCGCGCTCGGGGATGAGGAAGAAGCCGCGCGTGACGAGGGTGATCACGGCCAGGCCGACGATGGCCAGGCCCAGCGTCCAGGGGTTCGCGTCGCTCAGGGTTGCCTCTCCGAAGTCTCGGCCGCGGCGGCTTTGCGCGGCGCCGCGTGGTCCATCAGCACGCCGATGGCCACCGCTGCGGCGATGGCCACCAGGATGTTGAGCTTCAACGGCAGCGCGTAGGCCGCCACGGCCGCGCAGCCGGCCACGGCGCCGGCCACCGCGGTGAAGCGGTCGGACACCAGCGACAGCCCCACGCCCAGCAGCGCCAGCGTGCCGGCGAAGCCGATTCCCCAGTGCGCCGGCACGCTGTCGGCGAACACGATGCCGACGATGGACGGCACCTGCCAGCTCAGCCAGTTGATGCTGGCGCCGCCCAGCAGGTAGGGCACCTGCTCGGGCGCCGGCCGGGCCTCGGGGAAGCGCCGCATGAACAGCACGTAGTTCAGGTCGGCCAGGACGTACGACAGCGCCACGCGCCGGCGCCGGCCCAGGTGCGCGAAGTACGGCCGCCACTGCGCCGAGAAGATCAGGAAGCGGAGGTTCACGCACAGCGCCGTCGCCCACACCACCAGCACCGGCGCGCCGCTCGTCAGCAGCGGCAGCGTGGCCAGCTGCGCGCTGCCGGCGAACACCAGCAGCGACATCATCAGCATCAGCGGCATGGGCAGCCCGCTGTTGCCCATGGCCACGCCGGTGATCAGCCCCCAGGCGCCGATGCCGA
Source organism: Betaproteobacteria bacterium (assembly GCA_046341655.1). Classification (GTDB taxonomy): domain Bacteria; phylum Pseudomonadota; class Gammaproteobacteria; order Burkholderiales; family Burkholderiaceae_C; genus Rubrivivax. Next base: position 18,486 of record JBKDQY010000146.1, read on the forward strand.
TCGAGGTGGTGAGCATGTCGCGCGCCCCGCGCGAGAACTCGGGATGGCGCCAGACGGCTGGCGCGCGGGTGCCCGGGGCCAGGCCGGGGGATGACGGAGGGGTATCGGACACCCCGGTATTTTCCCTGAGGCGCCATGGCGACCCCGCTGCAGGGATGCAGCCCGCACCCGCG
>JBKDQY010000147.1:0-5563 GCA_046341655.1 Betaproteobacteria bacterium
GGACGGTCGCGGCCCGTCAGCGCCGGGCCGAGAGGTAGATGAACTCGCGCCGCGCCGGGCGCAGAAGGCCGGTGATGGCCGCCCAGGCGGCGGCGCGGCGCAGCGCCAGTGGCAGCAGTGGCGTGTCGACATGCGGGTGCCGGCCCAGGCTCATGGCGTGGCGGGCGCGCGCCAGCACGAAGGGCTCGCCCGGGGCCGGCGGGTGGCGCCGCACTTCGCCAAAGCCCGTCTGTGCCAGCAGCCGCCGCAGCGCGGCCTCGTGGAACAGCACCAGGTGCCGCGGCGCCTCGAGCCCGCGCCAGAAGCGGCCATGGCGGGCGTGGCCGGCGCTGTCGACGTTGGGCGTGGCGATCCACAGCCGGCCGCCGGGCCGCAGCAAGCGGTGGCAGTCGGCCAGCGCCGCGGCGGGGTCGTGCAGGTGCTCAATGACGTGGCTCAGCGTCAGCTGGTCGAAGCAATTCGACTGCCCGGCCAGGGCCTCGAGCCCGCCCTCGCGCAGCGGCAGGCCCAGGCGGCGGCCCTCGGCCACGGCCTGCGGGTCGGGGTCCACGCCCTCCACAAGCCAGCCGCAGGCCTGCGCCAGGCGCAGGAAGCCGCCGTCGCCGCAGCCCAAGTCGAGCAGCCGGCGGCCGCGCCCCGGGCCGCTCAGGTGGCGCAGCCGCACGTCAGTGGCCCAACGGTACGGCAGCAGCAACGCGTACAGCCCCGCGCCGGCCCAAGAGGCCGGTCCGGGCGCGCCGTAACGCCGCTGCAAGTAGGCGGCCTCCAGCCAGCGCCGCAGCCGGCCGCGCCACGACGGCCCCGCCGCGGCCGCCGCGGTCGGCTCATGCGTGTAGTAGCGGCGGTAGGCCTCGCCGATGCTGGCGCGGTCGGGACGCGGGTCGAGGTAGGCGCAGTCGCAGCCGGCGCACCGCCACAGTGGCCATGTGCCGGGAACCGCTCGGAAGCTGTCGTCGGCCAGCGCCGCATGCAGCAGCGTGCGCTCGGCCTCGCCGCACACCGGGCAGGCACCGAGCGCCTCGTCGCGGATCATCGCCCGGCCCCCTTTGGCAGCACTCGCTGCGCATAGGGCCACAGCACCCAGGCGGCGTGGGCAGCCGCCGCGGCCAGCACGGCCAGCCGAGACCAGGGCGAGTCCAGCGTGGCGCAGGCGGCGAAGGCCGCCAGGCCCGCGGCCAGCCAGGCGAGATCGGTCCGCACCAGGGCCGCCAGGGGCGTGTGCACCCGCCACGCCAGGATCTGCATGAGCACGGTGTCGACCAGCACGCGCACCGTCCAGGCCGCGGCCGTGCCGGCGATGCCGTGGCTGTGCGTCCACCAGGCCACCAGCGCCAGCAAGGGTGCCTGCTCGGCCAGGTGCACCGTGGCGATGAGGTCGGAGCGGCCCACGCCCTGCAGGAACGTGAAGGGCGTGTGCGCCAGCACGTTGATCCACACCCCGACCGCCAGCCACTGCGCCACGGGGGCGGCCTCCTGCGCGAACGCGGGCCTGATCCAGAGTGCCAGCAGTTCCTCGGCGAACAGAAAGATGAGCAGGCACACCACCCACAGGCCGTGGCGCAGCACGGTGGCGGCGTCGGCGTACAGCGCGCGCGCGCGCGCAGGATCGCTGGCGAAGGCGGTGGTCATCGCCGGGAACAGCACGCCCAGCAGGATGCCCGGCATCACGTTCAGGCGGCCCAGCACCTCGTAGGGCGTCACGTACAAGGCCACGGCGGCGGTGCCCAGGATGGCGCCGACGATGAAGCGGTCGAGGTAGGTCATCAACGGGCCGACGACGTTGCTGACCGTCATCCAGCCGCCCTGCCCCAACAGCTGGCGCGACGGCGCCTGCCGCGGCCGCGACGGCCGCAGCAGCCCGGGGCGCAGCGCCGCCAGCCGCCACGCGAAGGCCGCGGTGGCCACCGCGCGCACCGCCAACATCAGCAGCGCGATCCACACCAGGCTGGGCGAGGCCAGCAGCGTCAGCAGCGGCCCCAGCGTGGTGGCCAGGCTGAGCGGCAGGCGCACCTGCGTCAGCAGGTCGAAGCGCTGCAGCGCCGTCAGCATGCCGGTGAGGGCCGAGGTGACGAAGACCAGCGGCAGGCCGACGGCCAGCACGCGGAAGGCCAGCACCGACTCGGCCACCAGCGCCGCCGGCACCTGCAGCGCCTGCACCAGGGCCGGCGCGGCGGCGGCCAGCAGCAGCGCGGCCAGCAGGCCCAGCCCGGCCAGCCACCACAGCGCCGTCCACAGCAGCGGGCCGAGCTCGTCGTCGGACGCCGCGTCGGCACGGCCCAGACGCTCGGCCACCACCACCGTGAGCGCGCGACCCAGGCCGAGGTCGAACAGGCTGGCATAGCCCACCAGCGCCCACACCAGCGTCAGCAGCCCGAAGCGGTCGTCGCCCAGGCCGTCGATGAGCAGCGGCACCGCCACCACGGCGGCCAGCACCGGCAGCAGCGTGCCCACGGCGTTCCAGGCCAGGGAACGCTTGAGCACGCGGGCGCTGGTCAGCTCCTGCATCACGCCCCCGGTGCGGGCGGGGGCCGGCCGTCGCGCGCGGCCTGCAGGCAGGCCAGCATGTGCCCAACGCAGGCCGACCACTCGTAGCGGCGCTGCACGTGGCGGCGCCCGGCCTTGCCGAGGCGGCGGCGCAGCGCGGCGTCGCCCGCCAGGCGCCCGAGCGCGCCGGCTAGTGCAGCCTCGTCGCCGCCGGGCACGACCAGGCCGGTCTCGCCGTCCACCACCACCTCGGGCAGCCCGCCGGCGTCGCTGACGACCACCGGGCGCGCGCAGGCCGAGGCCTCGAGCACGGCCACGCCGAAGCTCTCGATGCGGCTGGGGGCGACGACGATGTCCAGGCGGTTCAGCCACGCCGGCACCTCGGCGTGCGGCACCGGCCCCACCCAGCGCACGCGCGTGGCGATGCCCAGCGACTGCGCCAGCGCCCGCAGCTCGGCCTCCTGCGGGCCGCCGCCGACGATCAGCAGCGTCGGCAGCGGCCCGCCGGCCGGCGCCGCGAGCCGCGCGAAGGCGCGCAGCAGCCGGTCGATGCCGTAGGCCGGCGCCAGCGTCTTGACGGTGCCGATGACCACGCCGTCGCCCGCCTCGCCGCCGCCCGGGCCCGGCTGCGCCGGCGAGAAGCGCGCGGTGTCGATGCCGAAGGGCGTGACCGCGATCGCCCCGCGATCGGGTGTGAGCCGCCGCACCTGCCCGGCCATGGCGTGGCTGGTGGACGCGATGGCGTCGGCGCGGCGCAGGTTGCGGCGCAGCCACCAGCCCTGCAGCGCGCCCGAGAAGGGGAACTCGTAGACGTCGCTGCCCCAAACCGCCAGCAACCAGGGGTGCCAGCCCGCCAGCGCCGCGGTGGTGCCGTAGCCGCTGGCGTAGTGGGCGTTGAGCAGCTCGGGGCCCTCGACCCGCAGCAGACGGCGCAGCGCCGGCACATTGCGGAAGTAGCCCGCCGTGCCGCGGTGGGGCAGCGCCACCACGCGCACGCCGGCCGGCGGCGCCCAGGCCGCGTCGGGGTGCTGCGTGGCCAGCACGACCTCGACGCCGCGGCCGGCCAGCGCGATGGCCCAGCGCTGCGTGTGCCCGACGTTGGCCGGGGCCAGCATCAGCAGCCGGCGCAGCGGCGCGGCGTCCATCACCAGCGCCCGGCCATCACGACCTCGAAGTCGCTGCGCGTCACGCGGTCCATGGTGGCGGCGCGGGCCAGCAGCCGGCGCACGAAGCCCGGCAGCGCCGCCGCCGCCAGCGTGCCGCTGCGCCACAGCAGCAGCGCCACGTAGGGCAGGTAGGCCGCGCACCACAGCCGCCAGCGCCACGGCCCCAGGCGCAGCCGCATGTGGATGAAGCGGTTCAGGTAGTGAACGGCCACGCGCGCGCGCCGCGGCCCGGCCGCGGCGGCGCCAAACGCGGCGCCGACCTTGTGCTGCACCACGGCCGAGGTCACGCACACCGCGTGGCCGCCCTGCTCCTGCAGCCACAGCGCGAGCTCGAAGTCCTCCTCGCCAAAGTAGAAGCGCGCGCGGAAGCCGCCGCGCGCCGCGAAGGCCGCCGTGCGCGTGTCGACGCAGCAGCCGGGGAAGACGCTGCAGCGGATCTCGCCGCGGCGCGCGCCCTCGGCCCGCGGCCGGCCCGACAGGTGGTAGCGCCGCAGCCCTATGCGCCAGACGGCGCCGCCGCAGTTCCAGATGCGGTCGCTGCCGTGCACGGTGATCATCGGCAGGGTCGCGAAGCAGCCGGGGTCGGCCTGGAGCCGGGCCGCGAGACGGCCCAGCGCCCCGGGCTCCACGACGGTGTCGTTGTTGAGGAAGGCCAAGAGGCCGCAGCCCAGCGCCTGCGCCACACGCAGCCCGGCGTTGCAGCCGGCGGCGAAGCCCAGGTTCTCGCCGGCCACGAGCAGCCAGACCGCGAAGCCACTGGACGCGTCGGGCGCCGGCGGGGCCTCGCGCGTGCAGCGGGTGCAGGGCACGCCCAGCGCACCCAGCGCCGCGGTGATGCGCGCGACCGAGCCGTCGCTGGAGCCGTTGTCGACCACCACCACGCGGCAGGGGTCACCGGCGTCGCGCAGCGAGCGCAGGCACGCCAGCGTGTCGTCGGCGCCGTTCCAGTTCAACACGATCACGGCGCAGCCTGTCGCGGACGGCAGACGATCGTGGGACGGTGGCATGCGCGGGGTGTCAGGGCGGGTCTCGCCGCCGGATTCTCGCGCACGGCCCGCCAGGCGGCCGCGCCCCGGCCGTGCCCGCGGGCCGCACCCATAAAATCGCTGCTTGGCTTCGAGATGCGCATGACCACCGACGACGACAACCCCCTGATCGCGGAGCGCCGCGCCAAGCTCGCCGCCCTCCGCGCCCAGGGCGTGGCCTTCCCCAACGACTTCCGCCCGAAGCACCACGCCGCCGACCTGCACCACGCCCACGAGGGCGAGGCCAACGAGGTGCTGGAGCCCAAAGGCATCCACGTCGTCGTGGCCGGCCGGCTGATGCTCAAGCGCGTGATGGGCAAGGCCTGCTTCGGCACGCTGCAAGACGGCTCCGGACGCATCCAGATCTACGTCACGCAGGACGCCGTCGGCGCCGAGGCGCTGGCCGCCTTCAAGCACTGGGACCTCGGCGACATCCTCGGCTGCGAGGGCACGCTCTTCCGCACCAAGACCGGCGAGCTGTCGATCCGCGCCACCCGCGTGCGGCTGCTAGTGAAGAGCCTGCGCCCGCTGCCCGACAAGTTCCACGGCATGACGGACCCCGAGCAGAAGGTCCGCCAGCGCTACGTCGACCTGGCCACCGACGACGCCGCGCGCGCGCGCTTCGTGGCGCGCAGCAAGGCGGTGGCCTCCATCCGCGGCTTCATGGTCGAGCACGAGTTCCTCGAGGTCGAGACGCCGATGCTCCACCCCATCCCGGGCGGCGCCAACGCGCGGCCCTTCGTCACCCACCACAACGCGCTCGACCAGGAGATGTTCCTGCGCATCGCGCCCGAGCTGTACCTGAAGCGGCTGCTGGTGGGCGGCTTCGAGCGCGTGTTCGAGATCAACCGCAACTTCCGCAACGAAGGGCTGTCGGTCCGCCACAAC
>JBKDQY010000148.1:0-3153 GCA_046341655.1 Betaproteobacteria bacterium
GCTGCGCACGTCCATCACCACCAGGCGGTCGGAATTGCGCATGAAGGGTGCGTACAGCGCCCGCATCAGCAGCGTGGCGCGGTCGTCGTCGCTGCCCACCACGATGCGGTCGGGCTTCATGAAGTCCTCGACGGCCGCGCCTTCCTTCAGGAACTCGGGGTTGCTGACGACGGCGTACTCCATCGGCGTACCCCGCTGGGCCAGTTCCTCGGCGATGGCCGCGCGCACCTGGTCGGCCGTGCCCACTGGCACCGTGCTCTTGTCGATGACCACCTTGTAGTCGGTCATCCGGCGGCCGATGGTGCGGGCCGCGGCCAGAACGTGCTTCAGGTCGGCCGAGCCGTCTTCATCGGGCGGCGTGCCCACGCCGATGACCTGCAGCGTGCCGTGCGCCACAGCCGCGGCGGGGTCCAGCGTGAACTGCAGGCGGCCGGCCGCGGCGTTGCGGTGCACCAGCCCCTCCAGGCCCGGTTCGTGGATGGGAATCTCGCCGCGCTGGAGCCTGTCGATCTTGCGGGGATCGACGTCGATGCAGACCACGTGGTTGCCCATCTCGGAAAGGCAGGCGCCGGTGACGAGGCCGACGTAGCCGGCGCCGAATATGGTGATCTTCATGACACGGATGCTGCACCGACGCGCCTACGGGATCGTGACACTGCAGTCACGAGGCGTGCCGGGCCACCCACCCGGTGGAAAGCGTCTTGCGGTCGATCTTGCCGTTGGGGTTGCGTGGCAGCGGCCCCGCCATGGGCTCAATGCCGTGCGGCACCATGTACGCCGGCATGTGCTTCCTGCACTCGGCCAGCAGCGCCGGCACGTCGAGCGCGGCGCTGCCGTCGGGCGCGGTGGCGATCACCTGGATGGCCTGGCCCAGCACCGGGTGGTCCACGCCGAAGGCCACGCACTCGCCCACCAGCTTGGTGGCGTACAGCACCTCTTCCACCTCGGTGGGGCTGACGCGGTAGCCGCTGGTCTTCATCATCTCGTCGCGGCGGCCGACGAAGTACAAAAAGCCCTCGGCGTCGCGCCGCACGGTGTCGCCAGAGAACACGGCGACCTCCGGCAGCATCTGCCCAGCCTGGCGGCCGCCGATGCCGGCGGGCAGCAGCTTGTAGCGCTCGGCGGTCTTCTCGGCGTCGTTCCAGTAGCCCTGGCCCACCAGCGCGCCGCGGTGCACGAGCTCGCCGGGCTCGTCAGGGCCGCACTCGGTGCCGTCCTCGCGCAGCACCAGGATCTCGGCGTTGGGGATGGCACGGCCGATGCTGTCGGGGCGGCGGTCCACCTCCTCGGGCGGCAGGTAGGTGCTGCGGAAGGCCTCGGTCAGGCCGTACATCAGGAAGGGCTTGGCCTTCGGCACACGCTGGCGCAGCAGCTGCAGCGTCTCGCGCGGCATGCGGCCGCCGGTGTTGGCGAAGTAGCGCAGGTGCTCGCCGATGGCCCCGGGCCAGTCGAGCGCCGAGAGCTGGATGTACAGCGGAGGCACGGCGGTGAGCCCCGTGACCTTCTCGCGCTCCATGGCCTTGAGCACGTCTTTCGGCAGCAGGTAGTTCAGCAGCACCACGCGCGCGCCGCTGTGGAAGGCCGTGGTGAGCTGGCTGAAGCCGGCGTCGAAGCTCAGCGGCAGCGCGGCCAGCAGCACGTCGGAAGGGCCGTTCTCGAGGTAGCTGGCCACGCTCTTGGCGCCGGCCACCATGTTGCGGTGGCTGAGCACCACGCCCTTGGGGCGGCCGGTGGAGCCGCTGGTGTAGAGGATGGCGGCGAGGTCGGTGTCGATGACGCGGTGGCCCTGGGCCGGCGGGCTTGCGAGCCAGTCGTGCCAGAGGCTCAGGGTCATGCCGGCCGGCAAGGCCATCGGCACCGGCGGGGCCTCCGTCAGCACCACGTGCTTCAGACCCGCGCAGTCCTTCAGCACCGGCATCAGCACGGCCAGCCGGTCGGGCGAGGTGACGAGCACCGCCAACCGGCAGTCGGCAGCGATGAAGCACACCTGCTCGGGCTTGAGCACCGGATTGATGGGCACGAAGACGCCGCCGGCCGCCGTGGCACCGAAGCTGGCGACGACGGTCTCGATCCGCTTCTCGAGCCAGATGCCCACGCGGGCGCCGCGCTCCAGGCCCGCCTGGCGAAGGCCGGCAGCCATGCCCTCGACCTGGGTTTGCAGCAGCCCGTAGCCCACCGCCACCGGCCCGGCCACCAGGGCCGTGGCGTCGGCATGGCGATGCGCGGCGGTGGCCACCAGCTCGTGCAGCAGGGTCGATTCGGGCATCGGGAGAATGGTTGCGCGGCCAGCGTGCGAAAGGGCAGAAAAGTATGTCATGCGCGTTCCATCCCGCGAGCCGGGGGCTGGTGGTACCAGGGCCTCGGGCCGCGAAGTAAGGCACGGAAGCCAGCAGGGTGCGGCAAAGGCCCCGACCTAGAATTTGGGGCTTCGTATCGAGCGGGTAACCAGGTTGACGATGGATGTGCATGCCGAGGTGCTGAGGGTGCTGGACGAGGTGCTGAGCCTGAACGGCCGCAGCGCCGGCTTCACGCGGGACACCGCCCTGCTCGGCGCGGTCCCCGAGCTCGACTCGATGGCCGTGGTGACCCTGATCACCACGCTCGAGGAGCAATTGGGCATCAGCGTGTCCGACGACGACATCGACGGCTCCACCTTCGGCAGCGTCGGTGCGCTGGTGGACTTCGTGGCGGAACGCGTGGGCGCCTGAAGGCGGCCCTGCCCAGGCGAAGCGTCGATGCGCCCCCTGTTCATCAAGGCGGCCGATGGCAGCGCGCGCTTCGGGCTGCACCACGTGCCGGCAAGCGGCCAGCCGCGCGCGCTCGTGGTGTACCTGCACCCCTTTGCCGAAGAGATGAACAAGTCGCGACGCATGGCCGCATTGCAGTCGCGTGCGCTGGCGCAAGCCGGTCTGGCCGTGCTGCAGATGGATCTGCTCGGCTGCGGCTACAGCGCCGGCGACCTGGCCGATGCAAGCTGGCAGGCCTGGCAGGACGACGTGCATCTGGCGGCGCGCTGGCTGCGTGCGCGCAGCGACGTAGACACGGGCAAGGTGGCGCTCTGGGGCGGCCGCTACGGCGGGTATCTCACCGCCATGGGACTCACGCGCAACCCCGAGCTGTTCGCCGGGGGCGTGGACGTGCACGGCGTACACG
>JBKDQY010000149.1:0-14547 GCA_046341655.1 Betaproteobacteria bacterium
ACATCGACGGCACCGAGCTCGACTTCGTGCGCGAGGGTCTCAACGAGGGCTTCAAGTTCCACAACCCGCGCGAGAAGGACCGCTGCGGCTGCGGCGAATCCTTCCGGGTCTGATGGAGCCCGCGGTCACGATCGCCGAGGAGCGCCCCGACCAGCCCGAGGTCGTGGCGTTGCTGTCGGCGCTCGACCGTTACCTCAGCGGGCTCTACGCCCCGGAGGCCAACCACATCCTCTCGGTCGACGAGCTGCTGGCGCCGGAGATCAGCTTCTTCGTCGCGCGCGAGCAGGGCCAGGCCATCGGCACAGCCGCCTGCCGCCGCATGGCCGGCGAGCCCGCCACCGCGGGCCAGCCCTACGGCGAGATCAAGCGCATGTACGTCGACCCCTCGCGCCGCGGGCGCCGGCTGGGCGCGCGGCTGCTCGAAGCGGTGGAGGAGCGCCTGCGCCGCGACGGTCACCGCCTGGCGCTGCTGGAGACCGGGCGCGACCAGACCGAGGCCGTCAAGCGCTACGAGAGCGCCGGTTACGTGCGGTGCGGGCCCTTCGGCGGCTACCCCGACAACGGGCTGTCGCTGTTCATGGCCAAGGCGCTGTAGGCCCGGGCCATGAACCTCTCGGACGACGACTTCACGCTCTTCGGCCTGCCGCCGCGGCAGGCGCTCGACCGCGCCGCGCTCGACGCGCGCCGACGCGAGCTGCAGGCCGCCACGCATCCCGACCGTTTCGCCGCCGACGGCGCGGCGGCGCAGCGCGTGGCCATGCAGTGGTCGGTGCGCGTCAACGAGGCCTGGCAGCGCCTGAAGGACCCGCTGAGCCGCGCCGCCTACCTGTGCGAGCAGCGCGGCGTGCCCATCGCCGCCGAGAGCAACACCGCGATGCCGCACGAGTTCCTGCAGCAGCAGATGACTTGGCGCGAGGCGCTCGACGACGCCGCCGACGCCGCCGCCGTGCAGGCGCTGGACGACGCCGTGGCGGCGCAGGAGCGCGCGATGCACCAGCGCCTGGTGGCGCTGCTCGACGAGCAGGGCGACGCCACCGCCGCCGCCGCGCAGGTGCGCGCGCTGATGTTCGTGACCCGCTTCCGCGAGGCGCTGGCGCAGCGCCTCGAGCGGCTTGCCGCCGCCTGACACCCGTTTCCCCGATGGCCCTCCTGCAGATTTCAGAGCCCGGCCAGGCGCCGGACCCGCACCAGCGCCGCATCGCCGTGGGCATCGACCTGGGCACCACGAATTCGCTGGTGGCTGCCGTGCGCCACGGCGTGCCCGAGTGCCTGCCCGACGAGCAGGGCCGGCTGCTGCTGCCCAGCGCCGTGCACTACGCCGAGGGTGGCGGCCGCCGCATCGGCCACGAGGCGCTGGCGGCGCAGGCCACCGATGCCGCCAACGCCGTCGCGTCCTTCAAGCGCCTGATGGGCCGGCGCCTGGCCGACGTGGCCAGTGCCGGCCGGCTGCCCTACGCACTGGTCGACGAGCCCGGCATGGTGGCCGTGGCCACGCGCGCGGGACTGAAGACCCCGGTGGAGCTGTCGGCCGAGATCCTGGCCACGCTGCGCCAGCGCGCCGAAGACAGTTTCGACAGCGAGCTGCACGGCGCCGTCATCACCGTGCCCGCCTATTTCGACGACGCGCAGCGCCAGGCCACGAAGGACGCGGCGCAGCTGGCCGGCCTGAACGTGCTGCGCCTCATCAGCGAGCCCACCGCTGCCGCCGTGGCCTACGGCCTGGACCACGGCAGCGAGGGCCTGTACGCCGTCTACGACCTGGGCGGCGGCACCTTCGACATCAGCCTGCTGCGCCTGATGCGCGGCGTGTTCGAGGTCGTGGCCACCGGTGGCGACGCGGCCCTGGGCGGCGACGACATCGACCACGCGCTGGCCGACTGGGCGCTGGCCCAGGCCGACGTCGACACCGCGACGCTGGGCGCGCAGGACCGCCGCAGCGCGCTGATCGCCGCCCGCGCCACCAAGGAGGCGCTGAGCACGGCCGGGCACGCGGAGTGGCAGGCCCGGGTGGGCGGTCGCGACGCCCGCGTGGCGGTGTCCCGCGCGCAGCTCGACGCCGTCGCCGCGCCGCTGGTGGAGCGCACGCTGGCCGCCGTGCGCAAGGTGCTGCGCGACGCCCGCGTGGCGCCCGACGAGGTGCAGGGCGTGGTCATGGTGGGCGGCAGCACGCGCATGCCGCTGGTGCGCGAGCGCGTGAGCGCGCTGTTCGGCCGCCCCGTGCTGACCGACGTGAACCCTGACGAGGTCGTGGCCATCGGCGCCGCTATCCAGGCCAACGCGCTGGCCGGCAACGCCAGGGATGGCGAGCTGCTGCTGCTGGACGTGATCGCGCTGAGCCTGGGCCTGGAGACCATGGGTGGGCTGGTCGAGCGCGTGATCGAGCGCAACAGCACCATCCCCGTGGCCAAGGCGCAGGACTTCACCACCTTCAAGGACGGGCAGACGGCGATGGCCATCCACGTCGTGCAGGGCGAGCGCGAACTGGTGGCCGACTGCCGCAGCCTGGCGCGCTTCGAGCTGCGCGGCATCCCGCCGATGGCGGCGGGCGCGGCGCGCATCCGCGTCACCTTCCAGGTCGATGCCGACGGGCTGCTGAGCGTGTCGGCGCGCGAGCTGGGCTCGGGCGTCGAGGCCTCGGTGGCCGTCAAGCCCAGCTACGGCCTGGCCGACGAGCAGATCGCGCAGATGCTGCGGGACAGCTTCGCCCACGCCGAGGACGACATGGCCGCGCGCAAGCTGCGCGAGGCGCGGGTGGAAGCCGAGCGCATGGTGCTGGCGACGCGCGCCGCGCTGGCCGCCGACGGTGCGCTGCTCGACGCCGCCGGGCGCGAGTCCATAGAGGCGCTGCTGCTGGCCGCCGAGGCGCAGGCACGCGGCACCGACGCCGACGCCATCGACGCCGCCGTCGAGGCCCTGGCGGAAGGCACCGAGGGCTTCGCCGCCGCACGCATGAACGAGGGCATCCGGCGCGCGCTGGCCGGCCGCTCGCTGGACCAGATCTGAAGGCCCCCATGCCCGTCATCCGCATCCTTCCCCACCCGGAGCTGGCGCCCCAGGGCACCAGCATCGAGGCTCCTGCCGGCACCTCGCTGTGCGAGGCCATGCTGGAGCATGGCGTCGAGATCGAACACGCCTGCGAGATGAGCTGCGCCTGCACCACCTGCCACGTGATCGTGAAGGAGGGCTTCGACTCGCTGGGCGAGATGGACGAGTCGGAGGAGGACCTGCTCGACCGCGCCTGGGGCCTGACGCCGACCTCGCGACTGAGCTGCCAGGCCATCCTGTCCAACCGCGACGTGACGATCGAGATCCCGAAGTACACGATCAACCACGCCCGCGAGAAGCACTGATCTGCGATGAAGGTGCTGGGCATCGAGTCGTCGTGCGACGAGACCGGCGTCGCGCTGGTCGAGGCCTCGGCCGGGCCGGGCCTGCCGCCGCGCCTGCTGGCCGAGGCCCTGCACACGCAGGCGGCCATGCACGCCGACTACGGCGGCGTCGTGCCCGAGCTGGCCTCGCGCGACCACATCCGCCGCGTGCTGCCGCTGCTGGAGCGCGTGCTGGCCGATGCAGGCGCCGCGCCGGCCGACATCGGCCTGGTGGCCTACACGCGCGGCCCCGGGCTGGCCGGGGCACTGCTGGTGGGCGCGGGCGTGGCGGTGGCGCTGGCCGCGGCGCTGGGGCGGCCGGCGCTGGGGGTGCACCACCTCGAGGGGCACCTGCTGTCGCCGTTCCTGGCCTTGCCGGCACCGGCGTTCCCGTTCGTGGCGCTGCTGGTGTCGGGCGGGCACACGCAGCTGATGCACGTGGCCGGCGTGGGCCGCTACGAGCTGCTGGGCGAGACCATCGACGACGCCGCCGGCGAGGCCTTCGACAAGAGTGCCAAGCTGCTGGGCCTGGGCTACCCGGGCGGGCCGGCGCTGGCGCGGCTGTCCGAGCAGGGCGACGCGGCCGCATTCAAGCTGCCGCGGCCCCTGCTGCACAGCGGCGACCTGGACTTCTCCTTCGCCGGCCTGAAGACCGCCGTGCTCACGCAGCATCGCAAGCTCGGTGCCGAGCCCGGCGCGCAGGCCCTGGCGGACCTGGCCGCGGCCACCCAGGAGGCCATCGTCGACGTGCTGGTGGCCAAGTCGCTGCGCGCGCTCGATGCCACGAGCGCCACCACGCTGGTGGTGGCCGGCGGCGTGGGCGCCAACCGGCGCCTGCGCGAGCGGCTCGACGCCGCGGTGGCGCGCCGCGGCGCCGCCGTGCACTACCCGCCGCTGGCGCTGTGCACCGACAACGGCGCAATGATCGCGCTGGCCGCCGCGCTGCGCCTGCAGCACGGCCTGGCCGTGCCGCAGACCGACGGCGCCTTCGACGTGCGGCCGCGCTGGCCGCTGGCCGAGCTGTCGATCACGACACCGTGATCTGCGCCGCGTTGCGGGCGCCGCGCTTTGGCAGCGTCAGCGTCAGCACGCCGTGTTCAAGCCGGGCTCCGGCCTCGGTCTGGTCCACTTCCAGTGGCAGCGTGAAGGTGCGCGCGTAGCTCGACACCGAACGCTCGCGGTAGACCACGCGCTCGCCGTCCTTGCGCTCCTCGTGGTGCTGGCTCTGCGCCTGCACGGTGACCTGGCGGCCGTCGATCGAGACCTTGACGTCCTCGCGGGCCACGCCGGGCATCTCGAGCTTGACGGTGTAGCCGCGGTCGCTCTCGGCGACGTCGAGCGCGGGGCTGCGCGAGGCCACGCTCTCGGCCGCGGGCACGGCGACCTGCCCGAAGAAGCGGTCGAAGGCGTCGTCGAACAGGCGGGTGAGCTGGCGGGAGTCGCGGGAGCTGGGAACGATGAACATGGGGCCTCCTAGAATGACGTGGCACACACACATCGCCGGGCCGGCCTGCGGGCACTGGTCACGGCGTCCATGATCCGCAGGTGACTGCCGGCCGCGGCGTTTTCAAGAGTCCCCGTTCTGACGTGAATCAAACCCGACGCAGGCTGCTCGCCGGGGCGGCCGTGCTGCTGCTGGCGCCGCGCGGCCACGCGCAAGTCACCGCCGGGTCACTGCGGCTGGCGCGGCACGACAGCCTTGGCAGCAGCGAGGAGACGCTGTCGGCGCTGCGCGCCGCCGACCACCAACCCGAGGCCGTGGCGCAGCCGCGCGGCTGCCGCGTGCCGCGGCCCGACTGACGGCCCGATGGCCCGACGACCCCCGAGGAACGAGACCGCATGATCCGCGCCGCCATCGAGCAATTGCCCGCCAGCCTGATCCGCGAGGTGGCCAACGCAGGCCTGGGCCGCACCGACGTGCTGCCCTTCTGGTTCGGCGAGAGCGACGAGGTCACGCCCGAGCCCATCCGCGCGGCGGCGGCCGAATCGCTGGCCAGGGGCGAGACCTTCTACTCGCACAACCTCGGGCTGCCCGAGCTTCGCGAGGCCATCTCTGCCTACGCCACGACGCTGCACCGGCCGGTGGCGGCCTCGCGCATCGCCGTCACCTCGGCCGGCGTGAGCGCGCTCATGCTGGCCATGCAGATGCTGCTGGGCGAGGGCGACGAAGTCGTGGCCGTGGTGCCCGTGTGGCCGAACCTGACCGCACAGCCGGCGATCCTGGGAGCCCGGGTCACCCGCGTGGCGCTGGCACCCGACGCGCAGGGCGCCTGGCGGCTGGATCTGCCCGCTCTGCTGGCGCGCGTGACGCCGGCCACGCGCGTGCTGCTGGTCAACGCGCCCAACAACCCCACCGGGTGGACGCTCGGCGCCGCCGAGCAGCAGGCGATGCTCGAGCACTGCCGGCGCACCGGCACCTGGATCGTGGCCGACGAGGTCTACGAGCGACTGGCCTTCGACGTGCCCGCGGGCGGCGCCGCGCCGGGCTTCCTCGACCTGGCCGAACCCGACGACCGCGTGGTGGTGGTGCACAGCTTCAGCAAGAGCTTCCTGATGACGGGCTGGCGCCTGGGATGGCTGGTGCTGCCCGAGGCGGCCATGCCGGCCATGGGACGCCTGCTCGAGTTCAACAGCTCCTGCGCGCCGGTGTTCGTGCAGCGCGGCGGCCTGGCGGCGCTGGCCATGGCCGACACGCTGGTGCCGCGCGTCGTGGCCCAGCTGCGGCTTTGCCGCGACCGGCTCGTCGGCGGCCTGCAGGCGCTGCCAGGCGTGCGGGTGGCCGCGGCGCCGGGCGGGCTGTACGCCTTCTTCCGCGCCGAGGGCCACCCGCTGGCCGGCGATTCGCTGGCCCTGGCGCGGCACCTGGTGGCCGCACACGGTCTGGGCCTGGCCCCCGGCGCCGCCTTCGGGCCCGAAGGCGAGGGGTGGTTGCGCTGGTGCTTCGCCTCGCGCGCCCCGGCCCGGCTCGACGACGGACTGGCGCGTCTCCGGGCAGCCCTCGTGCCATAATCAGGGGCTTTTCGGCTCATGGCCGGGAAGCGCACGGCGCCGGTCGGTTTCACTGGCGTTCGCAAGTAGACGCACGGAAACCTCTCTCGGTGGCACGCCGGCATGGCGTTCCCCTGGGGCGGTTTCCAGCCATCACGGCATCCACACAGGAAATCGACATGCCCCTGACCACCACCGCCACCGCCGACATCGTCCAGGCCCACGCCCGTGGCGCCGCCGATACCGGCAGCCCCGAAGTGCAGGTCGCGCTGCTGACCGCGCGCATCAACGAGCTGACCCCGCACTTCAAGCAGCACCTGAAGGACCACCACGGCCGCCGTGGCCTGCTGAAGATGGTCAACCAGCGCAAGCGCCTGCTGTCCTACCTGAAGGACAAGGACGCCGAGCGCTACACCGCGCTGATCGCCAAGCTCGGCCTGCGCAAGTAAGTCAACCCGGGGGCTGCCGGCCGTTCGGCGGCCCCCGATCCCGTTCGTTCAACCCCGGGCCGCAAGAGCTGTGTCATTCCAACGGCACCACGCGCCGCACCCCCTGGTGCCCGCGCAGGGTCCCTCTGGAATGGCATTGCGCTGCCCACCCTTTCTGAAGGAAGACACCGCATGAGCCTGTTCAACAAGGTCACCAAGACGTTCCAGTGGGGCCAGCACACCGTCACGCTGGAAACCGGCGAGATCGCCCGCCAGAGCACGGGTGCCGTGCTCGTCAGCATGGACGACACCGTCGTGCTGGCCACCGTCGTCGCCAAGTCCGAGGCCAAGGCCGGCCAGGACTTCTTCCCGCTGACCGTCGACTACATCGAGAAGACCTACGCCGCCGGCAAGATCCCCGGCAGCTTCTTCAAGCGCGAGGGCCGCCCCAGCGAACTGGAGACGCTGACCAGCCGCCTGATCGACCGCCCGATCCGCCCGCTGTTCCCGGACGGCTTCTTCAACGAGGTGCAGGTCGTCGTGCACGTCCTGAGCCTGAACCCCGAGGTGCAGGCCGACATCGCCGCCATGATCGGCACCAGCGCCGCGCTGGCGATCAGCGGCATCCCGTTCAACGGCCCCATCGGCGCCGCGCGCGTGGGCTACGTCAACGGCGAGTACGTGCTGAACCCCGGCCAGACGCAGCTGGCCGACAGCAAGATGGACCTGGTCGTGGCCGGCACCGAGGCCGCCGTGCTGATGGTCGAGTCGGAAGCCGACCAGCTGAGCGAAGAGGTGATGCTGGGCGCCGTGGTCTTCGGCCACGACCAGGGCAAGATCGCCATCAACGCCATCAACGAACTGGTGCGCGACGCCGGCAAGCCCGAGTGGTCCTGGCAGGCCCCGGCCAAGAACGAGCCCTTCATCGCCAAGGTCACCGAGCTGGCCGAGGGCCCGCTGCGCGCCGCCTACCAGATCCGCAGCAAGCAGGCCCGAACGCAGGCCTGCCGCGAGGTGGCCGGCAACGTGTTCGCGGCGCTGAAGGCCGAGAACATCGAGTTCGACAAGGTCGAGGTCGAGGGACTGCTTTTCAACATCGAGAGCGCCATCGTGCGTGGCCAGATCCTGGCCGGCGAGCCGCGCATCGACGGCCGCGACACGCGCACGGTGCGCCCGATCGAGATCCGCACCGGCGTGCTGCCCCGCACGCACGGCTCGGCGCTGTTCACGCGCGGCGAGACGCAGGCCCTGGTGGCCGCCACGCTGGGCACCGAGCGCGACGCCCAGCGCATCGACGCGCTGGCCGGCGACTTCGAAGACCGCTTCATGCTGCACTACAACATGCCCCCGTTCGCCACCGGCGAGACCGGGCGAGTGGGCTCGCCGAAGCGCCGCGAGATCGGCCATGGCCGCCTGGCCAAGCGCGCGCTCGTCGCCGTGCTGCCGAGCAAGGAGGAGTTCCCGTACACGCTGCGCGTGGTGTCCGAGATCACCGAGAGCAACGGCTCGTCGTCGATGGCCTCGGTCTGCGGTGGCTGCCTGAGCCTGATGGATGCCGGCGTGCCGCTGAAGGCGCACGTGGCCGGCATCGCCATGGGCCTGATCAAGGAAGGCAACCGCTTCGCGGTGCTGACCGACATCCTGGGCGACGAGGACCACCTCGGCGACATGGACTTCAAGGTGGCCGGCACGAACGGCGGCATCACGGCCCTGCAGATGGACATCAAGATCCAGGGCATCACCAAGGAGATCATGCAGGTGGCGCTGGCGCAGGCCAAGGAGGCGCGCCTGCACATCCTGGGCAGGATGGTCGAGGCCGTGGGCGGCGCCAAGGAAGAGGTGAGCAAGTTCGCCCCGCGCCTGTACACGATGAAGATCAACCCGGAGAAGATCCGCGACGTCATCGGCAAGGGCGGCGCCACCATCCGCGCGCTGACCGAGGAGACCGGCTGCACGATCGACATCGGCGAGGACGGCACGATCACCATCGCCAGCACCGAGGCCGAGAAGGCCGAGTACGCCAAGAAGCGCATCGCCGAGATCACCGCCGAGGCCGAGGTGGGCAAGGTCTACGAAGGCCCGGTCACCAAGATCCTGGACTTTGGCGCGCTCGTGAACATCCTGCCCGGCAAGGACGGCCTGCTGCACATCAGCCAGATCGCGCACCAGCGCGTCGAGAAGGTCGAGGACTTCCTGAAGGAAGGCCAGGTCGTGCAGGTCAAGGTCCTCGAGACCGACGAGAAGGGCCGCATCAAGCTCAGCATGAAGGCGCTGCTCGAGCGGCCCGAGGGCATGCCGGAAGAGGCCCCGCGCGAGCGCTTCAGCCGCGACCGCGACGACCGCCCGCGCCGCGACCGTGGCGACCGGGACGACCGCCCGCGCCGCGAGCGCAGCGACCGCGATGACCGTCCGCGCCGCGACGCCGCGCCGGCGGAGGGTGCTGCGGACGCCCCGGGCGCCGAGCCCTCGGCGGCCCCGGCGGCCGAGCCGCCAAAGCAGCCCGAGTAAGCCCCGGCGTGGTGGCGGCCGGCATGCCTGCGACGATGCGCGCCTTCGAGATCGCCCAGCCGGGCGGTCCGGAGGTGCTGCGCGCCTGCACGCGGCCGCAGCCCGTGCCCGGGCCCGGCGAACTGCTGATCGCCGTGCAGGCCAGCGGCGTCAACCGGCCTGACGTCCTGCAGCGCAAGGGCCTGTACCCCATGCCGCCCGGCGTGAGCGACCTGCCGGGCCTGGAAGTCGCCGGCACCGTGATCGCCGGTGACGCCGCCGAACTGGCGTCCGCCGGCCTGGCCCTGGGCGACGCGGTCTGCGCGCTGGTGGCCGGCGGCGGCTACGCCGAGGTCTGCGCCGCCCCGGTGGGGCAATGCCTGCCGGTGCCGCGCGGCCTGACCATGGTGGAGGCGGCGAGCCTGCCCGAAACCTTCTTCACCGTCTGGCAGAACGTGTTCCAGATCGCGCGGCTGCAGCCCGGCGAGACGCTGCTGGTGCAGGGCGGCTCCAGCGGCATCGGCGTCACCGCCATCCAGCTCGCGAAGGCCCACGCCGCGCGCGTCATCGTCACCGCCGGCAGCGACGAGAAGGTGGCAGCCTGCGTGGCGCTGGGCGCAGACCACGGCATCAACTACCGCACGCAGGACTTCGCCGAGGAGACCCGGCGCCTGACCGCCGGCCGCGGCGCCGACGTGGTGCTCGACATGGTGGCCGGCGACTACGTGCTGCGCGAGCTGCAGTGCCTGGCCGAGGACGGCCGGCTGGCCATCATCGCGACGCAGGGCGGCAACGGCGGCGCCTTCGACGCCGGGCTCGTGCTTCGCAAGCGCCTGACGATCAGCGGCTCGACGCTGCGGCCCCGCAGCGTGGCCTACAAGACGGCCATCGCGCGCGAGCTGCGCGCGCACGCCTGGCCGTGGCTGGAGAGCGGCCGCGTGCGGCCGGTGATCCATCGGGTGTTCCAGGCCGCCGAGCCCTCTGCGGCGGCCGACGCGCACGCGCTGATGGAATCCGGCACGCATGTCGGCAAGCTCGTGCTGAGCTGGGCCTGACCCCGATCCGCATCCGGGAGCATCCGCCATGACCACCCGTCGCAAGCTCGTCGTCGGCAACTGGAAGATGCACGGCAGCCGCGCCGCCAACGCCGAGCTGCTGGCGCAGGTGCTGGCCGCGCGGCCCTTCGGCTGCGACGTGGCCGTGTGCCCGCCCTTCGTCTACCTGGCCGACACCGCCATCGCGCTGGCCGCCAGCGACGTGCGCTGGGGCGCCCAGGACGTCTCGGCCCATGCGCTGGGCGCCTACACCGGCGAGGTGTCGGCGGCCATGCTGCAGGAGCTGGGCTGCCGCTACGTGCTGGTGGGCCACAGCGAGCGCCGCGCGTACCACGCCGAGAGCGACGCCCTGGTGGCCGCGAAGGCGCAGGCCGCGCTCGGCCGCGGCGTCACCCCCATCGTCTGCGTCGGCGAGACCCTGACCGAACGCGAGGCCGGACAGACGGCCGAGGTCGTCAAGCGCCAGCTGTCCGCCGTGATCCACCAGCTCGCGCACTGCGCCGCGGAGATGGTGGTGGCCTACGAACCCGTCTGGGCCATCGGCACCGGCCGCACCGCCACGCCGGCGCAGGCGCAGGAGGTGCACGCGCTGCTGCGCGCGCAACTGCAGGCCGCGACCGGCCGGGGCCACGCCATGCGCATCCTGTACGGCGGCAGCGTCAAGGCTGACAACGCTGCCGAGCTCTTCGCACAGCCCGACATCGACGGCGGGCTCATTGGCGGCGCCTCGCTGAAGGCCGCCGACTTCATCGCCATCGTGCGCGCCGCCGGTTGACGCCGCCGCGGCCCGCCCCTCGAGTTCCAACGCTTCGATCCATCATGCAAATCTGGTTGACCCTCCTGCTGGCCCTGCAAGTGATCACGGCGATCGTGATGATCGGCCTCGTGCTGGTGCAGCACGGCAAGGGTGCCGACATGGGCGCCTCGTTCGGCAGCGGCGCCTCGGGCAGCCTGTTCGGCGCCAGCGGCAGCGCCAACTTCCTGTCGCGCTCCACGGCGGCTTGCGCCACGGTGTTCTTCCTGTGCACGCTGGCCATCACCTACCTGAGCTCCACCGGCAAGGTCACGCGTGCGCAGCCCGGTGCCA
The DNA here is from genome assembly GCA_046341655.1 of Betaproteobacteria bacterium. Taxonomy (GTDB): domain Bacteria; phylum Pseudomonadota; class Gammaproteobacteria; order Burkholderiales; family Burkholderiaceae_C; genus Rubrivivax. Next base: position 11,414 of record JBKDQY010000149.1, read on the forward strand.
GCGTGCTCGATGCGCCGCTGCCGGCGGCCAGTGCGCCGGCTGCCATTCCGGGCGCGATTCCCGGGGCCATCCCGGGGGCGATCCCCGCGGCGCCGGGGCAGATTCCGGCGCAGCCGGCGGCGCCCGCGGCCTCGCGCTGAGACCCGTCCGCAACAGGGGCGCGAAGAGGGGGAAACCCCCTCTTTTGTGGCTAGAATGCGCGGCTGTCCGGCGAGCCAAGACCTCATGCAAACCGGGCGGAGATGACGCTAGACGGACCCTTCGAAGGGCACCGTGCCGACGTGGTGAAATTGGTAGACACGCTATCTTGAGGGGGTAGTGGCGAAAGCTGTGCGAGTTCGAGTCTCGCCGTCGGCACCAGGTCCTCCGTGCGGTCCGTTCCGGCACCGATGTATCCATGAACAGCGCGCCCCGCGCCTTGAGCCTCTCGCAGTCTCCAAGAGGATCCTTCAAGGTCACACCAAAGGCGCGCTTTTTCATGCCCGTGTTTCAGCTGACGTTGGACTGACACCGCGATGGACCTGCAAGCCTACCTGCCCGTGATCCTGTTCATCCTGGTGGGCATCGGCGTCGGCGTGGCGCCGCAGGTGCTGGGTTTCGTCTTCGGCCCCAACCGCCCCGACGCGGCCAAGAACAGCCCCTACGAGTGCGGCTTCGAGGCCTTCGAGGACGCGCGCATGAAGTTCGACGTGCGCTACTACCTCGTGGCCATCCTTTTCATCCTGTTCGACCTCGAGATCGCTTTCCTCTTCCCCTGGGCCGTGGCGCTGCATGACATCGGCGCGTCAGGCTTCTGGGCCATGATGGTCTTCCTGACCATCCTCGTGGTCGGCTTCGTCTACGAGTGGAAGAAGGGCGCGCTGGATTGGGAATGACGCGCAGGCGCTTGGGGCAGAGGCAGTCGGAGCAGTGGCATGGGCATTGAAGGCGTTCTGAAGGAAGGCTTCGTCACCACCTCGGTCGACACGCTGGTGAACTGGTCCAAGACCGGCTCACTGTGGCCCATGACCTTCGGGCTGGCCTGCTGCGCGGTGGAGATGATGCACGCGGGTGCCGCGCGCTACGACATCGACCGCTTCGGCATGCTGTTCCGCCCCAGCCCGCGCCAGAGCGACCTGATGATCGTCGCCGGCACGCTGTGCAACAAGATGGCGCCGGCGCTGCGCAAGGTCTACGACCAGATGGCGGAGCCGCGCTGGGTGCTGAGCATGGGCTCCTGCGCCAATGGCGGCGGCTACTACCACTACAGCTACAGCGTCGTGCGCGGCTGCGACCGCATCGTGCCGGTCGACGTGTACGTGCCGGGCTGTCCGCCCACGGCCGAGGCGCTGCTCTACGGCATCCTGCAGCTGCAGGCCAAGATCCGCCGCGAGAACACCATCGCGCGCTGACGCTGGCGCGAGCAAGTACCCCATGACCCTGAAGCTCGACACCCTGCAGGCGGCGCTCACCAGCGTGCTGGGCGACGCCGTCACCGCGCTGAAGCGCGACCGCGGCGAGATCACCATCACCGTGCCGGCGGCGCGCTGGCTCGAGGTTGCGCGAGCGCTGCGCGACGACCCTCGGCTGCGCTTCGAGCAGCTGATCGACCTGGCCGGCGTGGACTGGTCGGAGTACCGCAACGAGGGCGCCGACGGACCGCGCTATGCCGTTGTGTCCCACCTGCTGTCGGTGAGCCTGAACTGGCGGCTGCGCGTGCGCGTGTACTGCCCCGACGACGACCTGCCTGCCGTGCCCTCGGTCAACGAGGTCTGGAACTCGGCCAACTGGTTCGAGCGCGAGGCCTTCGACCTGTTCGGCATCCTCTTCGAGGGTCACCTGGACCTTCGCCGCATCCTCACCGACTACGGCTTCATCGGCCACCCCATGCGCAAGGACTTCCCGGTCAGCGGGCACGTCGAGATGCGCTACGACGCCGAGACCAGGCGCGTCATCTACCAGCCGGTGACCATCGAGCCGCGCGAGAACGTGCCGCGTGTCGTTCGGGAAGACAACTATGGCGGCCTGCACTGATGGCTGAGATCAAGAACTACACGCTGAACTTCGGCCCTCAGCACCCGGCCGCGCATGGCGTGCTGCGCCTGGTGCTGGAGCTCGACGGCGAGGTCATACAGCGCGCCGATCCGCACATCGGGCTGCTGCACCGCGCCACCGAGAAGCTCGCCGAGCAGAAGACCTACATCCAGAGCCTGCCCTACATGGACCGCCTCGACTACGTGTCGATGATGGCCAACGAGCACGCCTACTGCCTGGCGATCGAGAAGCTGCTGGGCATCGAGGTGCCCGAGCGGGCGCAGTACATCCGCGTGATGTACGCCGAGCTGACGAGGCTGCTCAACCACCTGCTCTGGCTGGGCTGCCACGGCCTCGACTGCGGGGCGATGAACATCCTCATCTACTGCTTCCGCGAGCGCGAGGACATATTCGACATGTACGAGGCGGTGTCGGGTGCGCGCATGCACGCGGCCTACTTCCGCCCGGGCGGCGTCTATCGCGACCTGCCCGACCGCATGCCTCAGTACCAGGTCAGCCGCATCAAGAACGAGAAGGCCATCAAGGCGCTGAACGCCAACCGCCAGGGCAGCCTGCTGGACTTCATCGAGGACTTCGTCGAACGCTTCCCGAAGAACGTCGACGACTACGAGACCCTGCTCACCGACAACCGCATCTGGAAGCAGCGCACCGTGGGCGTGGGCGTCGTCAGCCCCGAGCGCGCGCTGAACCTGGGCTTCACCGGTGCCATGCTGCGCGGCAGCGGCATCGCCTGGGACCTGCGCAAGCAGCAGCCCTACGACGTCTACGACCGCATGGACTTCGACGTGCCGGTCGGCGTCAATGGCGACACCTACGACCGCTACCTCGTGCGCGTCGAGGAGATGCGCCAGAGCAACCGCATCGTCAAGCAGTGCGTGGACTGGCTGCGCGCCAACCCCGGCCCCGTGATCACCGGCAACCACAAGGTGGCGCCGCCCTCGCGCGTGGACAGGAAGTCCAGCATGGAGGAGCTGATCCACCACTTCAAGCTGTTCACCGAGGGCATGCACGTGCCCGAGGGCGAGGCCTACGCGGCGGTGGAGCACCCCAAGGGCGAGTTCGGCATCTACATCGTCAGCGACGGGGCCAACAAGCCCTAC
>JBKDQY010000150.1:0-10700 GCA_046341655.1 Betaproteobacteria bacterium
TGGCAGATGCCGGACTCGATGCGCTGCGCCACCGTGAGCGCGCGCGCCGTGTCGCGGCCGAACACGCTGGCCGACAGGCCGTACTCGTTGTCGTTGGCGCAGGCGACGGCCTGCTCCACGCCGTCGACGCGCACCACGCACGTCACCGGGCCGAAGGTCTCCTCGTGGTAGATGCGCATCTTCGGCGTCACGTGGTCCAGCAGCGTGGCCGGCATCAGCGTGCTGTCGGCCTTGCCGCCGCACACCAGCTTCGCGCCCTTGGCCAGCGCGTCGTCGATCAGCGCGTTGCAGTGCTCCACCGTGCCCATGCCGATGACGCTGCCCAGCACCACCGGCTCGGGCTTGCGCGGATCGCCCAGCGGCAGGCTCTTCGCCTTCTTGGCGAACATCGCGACGAAGTCGTCGGCGACCTTGCGGTCGACGACGAAGCGCTCGGTGCTCATGCAGATCTGGCCGCTGTTGGCGAAGGCGCCGAAGGCCGCGCCGTTGACGGCGGCCTCCAGGTCGGCGTCGTCCAGCACCACCATCGGCGCCTTGCCGCCGAGCTCCAGCACGCTGGGCTTCAGGTGCCGGGCGCAGGTCATCGCGATCAGCCTGCCCACGCGCGTGCTGCCGGTGAAGTTGACGCGCCGCACCGCCGGGTGCGCCACCATCGCCTCCACCACCGCGCCGGCGTCGGCCGGGGCGTTGGTGACGTAGTTGACGACGCCCGCCGGGAAGCCCGCGTCCTGGAAGGCCTGCACGATGAGCTGGTGCGTGCGCGGGCAGTTCTCGCTGCCCTTGAGGATGACGGTGTTGCCGCAGGCCAGCGGCGTGGCGATGGCGCGCACGCCCAGGATGATGGGTGCGTTCCAGGGCGCGATGCCCAGCACCACGCCGGCGGGCTGGCGCACGCCCATGGCCACGCTGCCGGGCACGTCGGAGGGGATCAGCTCGCCGCCGATCTGGGTGGTCAGTGCCGCGGCCTCGCGGATCATGCCGGCGGCCAGCATGACGTTGAAGCCGGCCCACATGCCCGTGGCCCCGGTTTCCGCCGGCACGGCCTCCACGAACTTCGGGGTCAGGGCCTCCAGCGCGTCGGCGGCCTTCAGCAGCAGCGCGCGGCGCTCGCCGGGGCCGGTGGCCCTCCAGGTGCGGAAGGCCTCGGCGGCGGCATCGGCCGCAGCCACGGCGTCGGCGGTGCTGGCAGCGGGCGCGCGCGTGGCCACGCTGCCGTCCAGCGGGTTGCGGCGCTCGAAGGTGGCGCCCTTCTCGGCACCGACGGACAGGCCGTTGATGAGCATGCTGGTTTCGGACACGGTCTTCTCCTTGGGATCCCTGGACGAGGTGGCGGCGGGCTTCGTGGCCCCCTGGCCGAGGTAGGCTTCGCGCACCACGCTGCTGCGGGCCAGCAGGCTGGCCGGGCCGTGGGCCACCAGGCGGCCACGTTCCAGCACGTAGCCGCGGTCGGCCACGGCCAGCGCCTTGCGCACGTTCTGCTCCACCATCAGCACGGTCACGCCCTGGTCGGCGATGCGGCGCACGATGGCCAGCAGCTCGTCCACCATCCTCGGCGCCAGGCCGAGCGAGGGCTCGTCGAGCATCAGCAGGCGCGGCGCGCCCATCATCGCGCGCGCCACGGCCACCATCTGCTGCTCGCCGCCGCTCATGGTGCCGGCCAGCTGCTGCTGGCGCTGCGCGAGCTTGGGGAAGTCGCGGAAGGCCTGCTCGATGCGGCGCTCGCGCTCGGGCTTGCCCACCAGCCAGCCGCCGAGCTCGAGGTTCTCGCGCACCGTCATCTGCGGGAACAGCTGCCGGCCCTCGGGCACCAGCACCAGGCCGCGCTGCACCAGCTCGCTGGTCTTGGCATCGCGCGGGATCGCCTCGCCGTCGAGCAGCAGCCGGCCGCCGCGCGGGATCAGGCCGTTGACGGCCTTCAGCAGCGTGCTCTTGCCGGCGCCGTTGGGGCCCAGGATCACCGTCAGGCCCGGGCGGGCCTCCAGCGTCAGGTCGCGCAGCACCAGGAAGGGGCCATAGCCGGCCGAGAGCTTCTCCAGCCGCAGGTGCGCGAGCTTCTGATCGAGCATCTGCTCGACCTCGTTCTTCATGCGGCCTCCAGCATTTCGTCGCCCAGGTAGGCCTCGATGACCTCGGCGTTGCGCACCACCTCGGCCGGCGTGCCGTCGGCGATCTTCCGGCCCTGGTGCAGCACGATCACGCGCTCCACGTAGCGCAGCAGCGTGGTCACGGCGTGCTCGATCCAGATCACCGTGAGGTCGAGTTCGTCGCGCAGGCGGCGGATCAGCTGCGCCATGTCGTCGACCTCGGCCTCCGTCAGGCCCGCGGCGACCTCGTCCAGCAGCAGCAGGCGCGGGCGCGTGGCCAGCGCCATGCCGATCTCCAGCAGCCGCTGCTGGCTGGGGGTGATGGCCGCGGCCGGCAACGGGGCCTGCTGCGTCAGGCCGATCAGGTTGAGGATGCTGGCCTCGTCCTTCAGCAGCCAGCTCGCCTTGCGGTGGCGGCCGGCAAACTGCAGGCCGAAGTCGATGTTGGCCGCGACGCTGAGCCCTCCGAACACGCGCGGCGTCTGGAAGGTGCGCGCCACGCCCATCGCGGCGTAGCGGTGCGGCTTGGCGCCCGTCAGGCGCCTGCCGTCGGCGAACAGCTCGCCGGCCGTGGGCAGCTGCACGCCCGACAGGGCGTTGAAGAAGGTGGTCTTGCCGGCGCCGTTGGGGCCGATGATGCCGACCATCTCGCCGGCGGCGAAGGCCGCGCTCACGCCGTCGACGGCGACCAGGCCGCCAAAGCGGACCGTCACGCCGCGGGCCTCCAGCAGCGGGTGGCCGTTCACGAAAGCGCCTCCTTCTGCTTGTCCGCGTCGCTGCGGCGGATCTCCTTCCACCAAGCCTTGGTGTCGTCGCGCCACTGGCGGAAGGTCTCCCAGCGCAGCGAGGCCAGGCCGCCCGGCAGGTACAGCACGCTCAGGATCAGCAGCACGCCCAGCGTCATCAGGTACAGCTGCGGCGCCTGCAGGCGCAGCGTCTCGGCCAGCAGGCTGAAAACGATGGCGGCGATCAGCGGGCCCCACAGCGTGGCCACGCCGCCGATCAGCGCGATGAGCACGGTCTGGAAGCCGATGAAGGGGTTGAAGACGGTGCTCGGGTCGATGTACGTCCAGCGCACGCTCATCGCAGCGCCGACGGCACCGGCGAAGGCCGCCGTGAGCATGAAGCCGCCGATCTTGACCCAACGCGTGTTCACGCCCAGTGTCTGCGCGCGCTGCTCGTCGGCCCCGATGCCCGCCAGCGCGAGGCCGAAGCGCGTGCGGCGCACCAAGATGCTCGTGGCCACGGCGAGCACGGCCAGCAGCAGCACCGTGAGGTAGATGGTGTCGCGCTCGGGCACCACCGACAGCACCCGCCCGACGGTGCCCGTGACCTGCTTCTCCCAGTAGGTGATGGCGTGGCGGATCAGCTCCGTCATGCCGAAGGTCAGCACCGCGAAGTAGGTGCCGCGCAGGTGCAGCACGGCCGCGCCCATCACCAGCGCCACCAGCGCCGCCACGCCGGCACCCGCCACGATGACCGTGGCCCAGCCCAGCTGCTCGATGAAGATGGCGCTGAAGTAGGCCCCGATGCCGAAGAAGGCCGCGGTGGCCAGCGAGAGATACCGCGTGGTGCCGCAGAACAGCGTCCAGCTGGTGGCCAGCGCCACGTACATCAGGCAGGTCAGCGCCATCGACACCGCGAACTCGCTGCCCCAGTGCGGCACGGCCAGCGCCCAGCCCGTCAGCGCGAACAGCACCAGCACGTCGCGGCCGAGCAGCGTCTTGTCGAGCAGCCAGCCCGTCAGGCGTTCGTTCCAGGTCTTGTCGATCGTGCTCATGACTTCTTGTTGAACAGCCCGTTGGGCTTCCACAGCAGCACGCCGATGAACACGGCGTAGCTCAGCAGGCTCTTCAGCGAGGGGTTGGTGAAGTGCATGCCCACGGCCTCGATCACGCCCAGAGCCAGGCCGCCGGCGAGCGCGCCGCCCATGCTGCCGAAGCCGCCCAGCGTGATGACGATCAGCGCCGTCACCGTGTAGGGCTCACCCATCGACGGCGTGATGGTGTAGGCCATGCTCAGCAGGCAGCCGGCCACGCCGCTCAGGCCCAGGCCCACGCCGAACATCAGCGGGTGCAGGCGCTGCGTGTCGATGCCCACCAACTGCGCGCCGGTGGGGCTCTGCATCAGCGCGCGCACGCCCTTGCCCAGCAGCGTCTGCCTGAGCAGCACGATGAGGCCGACGCTGAACAGCAGGCTCAGGGCCAGCAGCAGCAGCTTGTTGCCCGCGAACTGCGCGCCGCCCTCGCCGCCCAGGCGCACCGGGGCGGTGAGGTAGTCGTAGCCCCGCAGGTCGGCCCCCCACACGCTCTGTGCGAAGTTCTGCACCAGGAACATCAGCCCGAAGGCCACCATGAGGCCGCGCGCCTCGAAGACATCGACGTTGGGGCTGGTCCGCGCCAGGCGCCGGAAGCTGAGCCGGTGCACCACCACGCCCACCACCATCAGCACGGCGAAGCTGACGGGCACCATCAGCAGCGGGCTCAGCCCCAGCATGGTGTGCGCCATCCACGTGAGGAAGGCACCCACCATCAGGAACTCGCCGTGCGCGATGTTCAGGATGCGCATCAGCCCGTACTGCAGGTTCAGCCCCAGGCCCACCAGCGCGTACACCGCGCCGGTGATCAGGCCCGAGGCGATCAGCTCGAACCACGCGCCCAGACTCATGCTCCCCGCCGTCCGGGCTGACCCTCTCGAAACCCACCCGTTCGCCCCGAGCATGTCGAAGGGCCAGGCTGAGCCTGCCGAAGCCCCATGCACGCCACAAGCGCTTCGACAAGCTCAGCGCGAACGGTGCATGGGCTCGGGTTCATCAGCTCACACCCAGGCGGGCTTGCTGGGGTTCAGCGGCGCGGTGGCGCGGGCCCGCGGCCACACCACCTCGAACTCGCCCTTCTGCCACTGGCTCACCGAGCCGGGCACGCCGACGTTCTCGCTGCCCTGGAAGCGGATGTCGCCGAGGATGGTCTTGTGCGTGGTGCCCGCCACGTAGTCGCGGATGGCCTTGCGGTCCAGACCCACCTTGGCAACGGCGGCGGTGAGGATCTCCAGCCCCGCCCAGGTGGCGCCGCTGGCCCAGCGGTCGGGTTCCTTGGCGGCGCCGAACTTCTTCACGTGGGCGTCGAAGTAGGCCTTGGCGCCGGGGCTGGTCTTGCTGTTCCAGCTGCCCATGCCCAGCACGCCCTCGGCGCCGGCCTGCATGACGTTGCGGTACAGCTGGAACGCCGTGCCCACGCTGGCGTAGAAGAACTTCGGGTTGAAACCGATCTCCTTGCTCTGGCGGCTGGCCAGGATGGTGTCGGGCGGGTAGGTCAGGCCGATGAAGGCGTCGGGGTTGCGGTCCTTCATGCTGCGCAGCACGGGGCTGAGGTCCTTCACGCCCAGCGGGTAGCTCTTGTCCTCGACGATGTTGATGCCGCTGCCGGCCAGCGCCACCTTCAGCGCGGCGTAGTTCTCCAGGCCGAACAGGTCGTCGACGTAGATCACGGCCACCGACCGCGCGCCGTTGGCCTTGAGCATCTCCACCAGCGCGTCCATCATGGGCTTGGGCTGCTGCAGCAGCAGGAAGAAGTACGGCAGCTTCATCTCCACCAGGCGGCGCGACAGCGCCGTGGGCGCCAGGAACGGGTACTGGAAGCGGTTGGCCAGCGGCGCCACGGCGAAGTTGGCGTTGCTGCCCCACGGCGGCAGGATCAAGTCGACCTTGTCGCTGCCCATGAGCTTCTCGTAGGTGCGCACGCAGGTCTCGATGTTGCTCTGGTCGTCGGAGCTGATGAGCTCGACGCGGCGCTTCGTGCCCTTGACGTCGAGGCCGCCGGCGGCATTGACCTGCTCGGCCCACAGCAGGTAGTTGGGCTCCTGGCTGGTCTGCGCGCCCACGCTCCACGGGCCGGTGCGGGCCATCGCGTAGCCGATGCGGACGGGGTCGCCGCCCTGCGCGAGGGCCGGCAGCGAGGTGGCGGCGGCAGCGGTGCCCAGGGCCTGGACGACGGTGCGGCGGTTCAGCGTCATGGCGAGTCTCCGGTGTTGGACGTGTGGCCGGTATTGTTCGCAGGGGCCCCGCGGCCGTCTTGCCCGCGCGTGCACGGCGCTTGCCGGCGCGTGCACGGGGGCTCCGGACTTTCCCGGAGGCCATGACCCCAGGCCGCGTTGGCCCACGAGGGCGGCGCTACGCTCGCGTCCCTTCGAGACGGCTACCCGGAGACGAGGCGCATGGCGACCCCGCCCGAACTGATGGACACCAACGCCGTGCCCGAGCCTGAGCGCGCCGGCCTGTGGGCCGACTGGCTGGGCCGCCTGTTCCAGGGCCTGAAGTCCGACCCCTACGGCGACGAGGTGTTCGACGGCCGGGCGCGCACGCTGCGCGCCGGCGAGGTGGTGCTGACGCGGCTGGAGGCCGCCCGCCACCGCGTCACGCGCAGCGCGGCGGCGGCACGCGCCACCGAGATCCCCTACCTGAAGATCGTCGCCCCCTGGAGCGGCTGCGCCGGCGTCGAGCAGAAGGGACGCGAGACCTGGGTCACGCCCGGCCAGTGGAGCATCTACGACACCACCGACAGCTACACCGTCGCCAACCCAGAGCGCGTGGAGCACCTGATCGTGATGCTGCCCAAGCCGATGCTGGCCGAGCGCGGCTTGGTCCCGGCGCAGCTCGACCCGCTGATGGCGCGCCGCCTGGGCGGCAGCGGCGGCATCTCCACGCTGGCGCTGCAGACCATGCGCAACGCTTTCGCCGAGCTGCCGAGCATGCCCGAGGCCGCCGCGCGCGGAGTGGGCAATGCCATCGCGCAGCTGGTGCACCTGAGCCTGCTCGACCTGGCCGGGCAGGCCACGGCGCAGACGCAGCGCGAGCTGCTGCGCGAGCGCATCAAGCAGCACGTGGCGCAGCACCTGCCGGACCCCGGCCTGAGCGTCGACGCCATCGCGCGGGCGCTCAACTGCAGCCGGCGGCAGCTGTACAACGCCTTCGCCGAGGAGCCCGACGGCGTGGCCGGCTACATCCTGGCGCAGCGCCTGGCGGCCTGCCGCCGCCTGCTGGCCGACCGCGGGCACGCGCACCGCAGCCTCACCGACATCGCGCTGGGCCTGGGCTTCCAGAACATGGCGCACTTCAGCCGCGTGTTCCGCGCCCACCTGGGGGTGGCGCCGAGCGACTACCGCAAGGCGGCGTTCGGCTGAGACGGGCAGGCCGCTACGCGCGCTCGATGCGCGCGTAGGCCGAGTGGTTGTGTATCGACTCGAAGTTCTCGACGTCGACGCTGTAGGCACCGATGCGGGCATCGGCGTTCAGCGCCAGCGCCACGTCGCGAACGAGGTCCTCGACGAATTTCGGGTTCTCGTAGGCGCGCTCGGTCACCCACTTCTCGTCGGGGCGCTTGAGCATGGGCCAGATCTCGCTGGGCGCGGCGTCCTCGGCGAAGCGCACCAGTTGCTCCCAGGGCAGGCCGGGGTCGTCGGCCCCGCCTCCCTCGCGCAGCTCGACGCGGATGGTCACCAGCGAGCGCTGGTTGTGCGCGCCGTAGTCGCTGATCTCCTTGCTGCAAGGGCACAGGCTCTTCACCGGCACCGCCACCTCGGCCCACAGGCGCGTGGTGCCGGCGCGCGTCTCGCTGATCCAGCGGCCCTGGTAGTCGAGCAGGCTCTGCAGGCCCGAGACCGGCGCCCGCTTGCGCACGAAGAAGCTGAACGCGGCCTCGATGCGGCCCTCGCTGGCGCCCAGGCGTCGCAGCATCTCGGCGTGTCGGGCGCGCAGCGCGGCCGCATCCAGCGCCACGCCCGAGGTGGCCAGATCGTCCAGCCAGGCCACGAAGCGCGACATGTGCGTGCCCTTCTTCTCGGCCGGCAGCGCCACGTCCAGCGTCCACTGCGCCGCGGTCGTCTGCACCTGCCCGGCCACCCGCAGCGCCAGCGGGTAGCGCACGTCCTTCACGCCCACGCGCCGGATGTCCAGGTGGCGGGCATCCGGCGCGCTTTGCGTGTCGGGGATGTGCAGGACGTCGGTGAGCTTGTTCATGCAGGAAGGATCTGCGGCAGCCCGCGAGCATGCCACCACCGGCATCGCCGGGCTGTCACGCGGGTGAACGGCAGCGTTGAATGACTTCGATCACCGCCCCGGCGAGGCTCAGGCACTCAGGCGTTCACCGCGGCCAGCGAGGGCCGCGCGCCGAAGCGCTGCACGATGCTGGCCTCGATGCCGGCGGCGTCCAGGCCGCACAGCGACAGCAGCCGGGCCGGGTCGCCGTGCTCGACGAAGCGGTCGGGCAGGCCCAGCGTCAGCACCGGCACCGCCAGCCCGTGCGCGGCCAGGCACTCGAGCACGGCGCTGCCGGCGCCGCCCATCAGGCAGCCCTCCTCGACGGTGACGATGGCCTCGTGGCTGCGCGCCAGCTGCAGCACCAGTTCCTCGTCCAGAGGCTTCACGAAGCGCATGTCGGCCACCGTGGCGCCCAGCTTCTCGGCCGCGGCCAGCGCCGGGTGCAGCAGGGTGCCGAAGGCCAGCAGGGCGATGCGCGAGCCCTGGCGCCGCAGCACGCCCTTGCCCCAGGGCCAGGCCTTGAGCGCCGGGTCGATGGCCGCGCCGACGCCGCTGCCGCGCGGGTAGCGCACGGCCACGGCGTGGTCGGCCTGGAAGGCGGTGGTCAGCGCCATGCGGCACTCGTTCTCGTCCGACGGCGTGAGCATCGAGCAGTGCGGCACGCAGCGCACGTAGGCGATGTCGTAGGCGCCCGCGTGCGTGGGCCCGTCGGCCCCCACCAGGCCGCCGCGGTCGAGCGCAAACACCACCGGCAGCTTCTGCAGCGCCACGTCGTGGATGAGCTGGTCGTAGCCGCGCTGCAGGAAGGTGCTGTAGATCGCCACCACCGGCTTGAGCCCCTCGCAGGCCAGGCCCGCCGCGAAGGTGACGGCGTGCTGCTCGGCAATGCCGACGTCGTGGTAGCGCTTGGGGAAGCGCTTGTGGAACTCCACCATGCCCGAGCCCTCGCGCATGGCCGGCGTGATGGCGACCAGCCTGTCGTCGGCCGCGGCCATGTCGCACAGCCACTGGCCGAACACCTGCGTGAAGGTGGGCTTGGCCGGGGCCACGGCCTTCGGGAAGCCCTCCGCCGGGTTGAACTTGCCGCTGGCCGCGTGGTACTTCACCGGGTCGGCCTCGGCCAGCTTGTAGCCGTAACCCTTCTTGGTGACCACGTGCAGGAACTGCGCGCCCTTCTTGGAGCGCAGGTTCTCGAGCGTCGGGATCAGCGAGTCGAGGTCGTGGCCGTCGATGGGACCCACGTAGTTGAAGCCGAACTCCTCGAAGATGGTGCCGGGCACGACCATGCCCTTGGCGTGCTCCTCGAAGCGCCGCGCCAGCTCGAAGAGGGGCGGTGCGTTCTTCAGCACCGCCTTGGCGCCCTCGCGCGCGGCGGCGTAGAAGTTGCCGCTCATCAGGCGCGCCAGGTACTTGTTCAGCGCGCCCACGGGCGGGCTGATGGACATGTCGTTGTCGTTGAGCACCACCAGCAGGTCGGGCACGACGCCCTCGTGCGGCACGCCGGCGTTGTTCATCGCCTCGAAGGCCATGCCCGCGCTCATGGCGCCGTCGCCGATGATGGCCACCGCCTTGCGCGGCTCGCCCTTGAGCTGCGCCGCCATCGCCATGCCCAGGGCGGCGCTGATGCTGGTGGAGCTGTGAGCGGTGCCGAAGGTGTCGTACTCGCTCTCGTCGCGCCTGGGGAAGCCGCCGATGCCGCCGAGCTGGCGCAGCGTGTGCATGCGGTCGCGGCGGCCGGTGAGCACCTTGTGCGGGTAGGTCTGGTGGCCCACGTCCCACACCAGGCGGTCGCGCGGCGTCTCGAACACGTAGTGCAGCGCGATGGTGAGTTCCACCGTCCCGAGGTTGCTGCCCAGGTGGCCGCCGGTCTGGCTGACGGTCTGCAGCACGAACTCGCGCAGTTCGGCCGCCAGCGCGGGCAATTCGGCCCGCGACAGGCGGCGCAGGTCGGCGGGGCTCTCGATCTTCTGCAGCAGTCCGGTCATGCTCAATTCTCTCGCTCCACCACCTTGTCGGCCAGTATGCCCAGCCAGGTCGCCGCCGGGCCCAGGCCGCTGGCCGCCAGCGCCTCGTGCGCCTGCAGCCGCAGGGCCTGCGCCTCGCGGCGGGCGGCGTCCAGGCCCAGCACTGAGACGTAGGTCGGCTTGTTGTCGCTCTGGTCCTTGCCGGCGGTCTTGCCCAGCGTGGCCGCCGACTGCGTGACGTCGAGGATGTCGTCCACCACCTGGAAGGCCACGCCGATGGCCCAGCCGTAGTCGGACAGCGCCGCCTCGGTGGCCGCCGTGGCGTGGCCGCAGGCCGCGCCCATCATCACGCGGGCCTGCAGCAGCGCGCCGGTCTTGCGGCGGTGCATGGCGCGCAACTCGGCCTCGTCGAGGCCGCGGCCGATGCTGGCCAGGTCGATGGCCTGGCCGCCGGCCATGCCGGCGTGGCCGGCCGACCGCGCCAGCAGCCCCACCAGCCGCGCCTGCAGCCGCAGCGCCTGCGCCTCGCGGCGCGCGGCGTCCAGCCCCAGCACCGAGACGTAGGTCGGCTTGTTGTCGCTCTGGTCCTTCCCCGCGGTCTTGCCCAGCGTGGCCGCC
>JBKDQY010000151.1:0-2943 GCA_046341655.1 Betaproteobacteria bacterium
CGGCGGCGGTACAGCCAGCTGCGGCGGTTGTCGGCGCGCGGCGCGGTGAAGGCGCTGCCCGACAGCTGCTCGGCATACAGCCCGTGCGCCACGCGCTGCGGGCTGTTGCGGCCCCGGGGCAGCGTGCCGGGCACGGCTTCGCTGGCGAAGTGGTTGCCGAAGCCGCCGGTCGGCAGGGTGGGCAGATCGCGCTTCATGGGGTTCTCTCCGGTCCGGCGCCGCCCAGCCCGGCGCGCGCGGCGGCCAGCGCCGCGTCGAGCACGGCCAGGTCGCCGATGTGGTTGGCCAGCAGCAGCACCAGCCGGGCGTTCAGCTGCTGGCTGGCGTCGTCGTCGAGGCCGCGGTGGGCAGCCAGCAGTTGCTCGACGAAGGCATCGCCGGGCGCGTAGGCCGGCTGCAGCGCGCTGCCGGCGAGCCGGAAGTTCGGGGTGGTGACGAGGTGCGGCGTGGCCATGCGGGAACTCGGTTTCAGGGGTGGCCGCAGGCGCGCGCCAGCGCGGCCTGCACGGCGTTGAGCGTGGGCACGCGCCAGCGCGCGGCCAGGTGCTGGTCGGGGCGCAGCAGCACGGCGCTGCCGGGGCTGGCGTCCAGCCGCTGGGCGACGCGGCGGCGCACGTCCAGCAGCAGCGTGGTGCCGGCGGGCAGCGCCCCGGGTGGGCCGTCGCGCTCGCAGACCAGCAGCGTGCGCACGGGCGGCGTCAGCGCGCCCAGGGCCTCGATCAGCACGCGCTGCGCCGCGCCCAGGCCGGCCGGCACGGGCTCGAACAGCAGCAGCACGAAGTCGCTGCCGGTGTGGCGCAGCAGCCAGCCGTCGCGGCCTTCGTGGCGCACGGGCGCGTCAGGCAGCGGCGAGCCCGGGGCCACGGCGCAGTCCCAGGCCTCGGAGTCGGGCGTGTTCAGCGGCGAATGCGCCAGGTGCGTGGGCACCGACAGGCGCCCGCTGTTGACCAGCATGCGCGCGAACGCGTGCTCGCGCGCCAGCGCAAGCACGGCGTCGCGCAGCGCGCGGCTGGCGCCGCTCTTGGGCGTGATGAAGTCGGTGGCGCGCGTGCTGCTGACGATGTTCTCGTCGGCCGCCGCGCCGCGTTCCTGCGTGTAGCTGTCGAGCAGGCGCTCGGGGGCGTGGCCTTCGAGCACGGCCCTGAGCTTCCACACCAGGTTGTCGGCGTCCTGCATGCCGCTGTTGGCGCCGCGCGCGCCGAAGGGGCTGACCTGGTGCGCCGCGTCGCCCACGAACAGCAGCCGGCCGTGGCGGAAGCTCGCCATGCGGCGGCACTGGAAGGTGTAGACGCTGGCCCATTCCAGGTCGAAGGCCGGCACCTTCTGCTGCCCGGTCAGGCCCAGGCCCTGCTCGAGCATCGCGCGCACGCGCGGCAGCACGCGCTCGGGCTGCTTCTCGGCCTCGGGGTCGGCGTCCCAGCCGAGTTGGAAATCGATGCGCCAGACGTCGTCGGCCTCCTTGTGCAGCAGCACGCTCTGCCCGGGGTGGAAGGGCGGGTCGAACCAGAACCAGCGCTCGGCCTGGCCGGGCGGGAACAGGTCGGTCTTCATCACCACGTCGGCGATCAGGAAGCGGTCGCGGAAGACCTGGCCTTCCATCTCCAGGCCCAGTTGCCGGCGGATGGGGCTGCGCGCGCCGTCGGCCACGACCACCCAGTCGGCGTGCAGCGCGAACGCGCCCTCGGGCGTGGCCACCTGCAGCACGGCGCCGGTGGCCTGCGGTTCGACCTGCGTGACCTGGTGCCTGAAGCGCAGCCGCAGGTTCGGCAACTGCAGCGCCCGCTCCACCAGGACCTGCTCGAGCCAGTACTGCTGCAGGTTCACCATGCCCGGGCGCTCGTGGTCGGGCTCGGGCTGCAGGTCGAAGCGGAAGACCTCGGCATGGCCGTGGAAGGTGCGGCCCACGTTCCACGTCACGCCCTTGGCGACCACGGGGTCGCCCACGCCCAGGCGGTCCAGCACCTCGAGCGTGCGCTTGGCGTAGCACAGCCCGCGCGAGCCGGTGCTGACGGTGTCGTCCTCGTCGAGCAGCGTGACCTCGACACCCTGCACCGCCAGGTCGATGGCCGCGCACAGGCCCACCGGGCCCGCGCCCACCACCACCACGCGGGCGTGATGGCGCTCGTGCGGCGCGTCCAGCTCGGGGGCGCGCGGCGCGGGGTAGCGCGGGTAGGTGTAGGTGCTCAACATGGCGCAGCCCCCGAGCCCGTGTGCGCGGCGCCCGTCGAAGCGCCTTCGCGAGGAGCTGAGCCCGTTCGCGCTGAGCCTGTCGAAGCGCTCTCGCAAGCATGGAGTCCCGTTCGCGCTGAGCCCGTCGAAGCGCCCGCGCAGGGCTTCGACAAGCTCAGCCCGAACGGGAGTGGGGCCAGGGCGGTTCGCGCGGCGCCTGTCGAAGCGCCTGGCCCGAACGGCGTGTCGTGTGTCGGCTCAGCCACCCGCCAGCTCCTTCTCGTGCATCCACGCCGCGTGGCGCGGCGCGCGCTTCGTGCGGCTCCACTCCTCCAGCATGGCCCACTTCACGGCGTCGAGCCGCGCGGCCATCTCGGGCGTGGCGGTGTCGGCGGCCAGCTCGATGCGGTGGCCGTTGGGGTCGAAGAAGTAGATGCTCTGGAACAGCGTGTGGTCGGTGGGGCCGACGACCTCGATGCCCGCCGCCTGCAGCCGCTGCCGCGTGGCCTGCAGCTCGCCCAGGCTGCCCACCTTGAAGGCGATGTGCTGCACCCACTCGGGCGTGTTGGCGTCGCGGCCCATGGCGGGCGAGTTGGGCAGCTCGAAGAAGGCCAGGACATTGCCGCCGCCGGCATCGAGGAAGACGTGCATGTACGGGTCGGGCGCGTGCGTGCTGGGCACGCGGTCCTCGGCGATGGCGAGCACGAAGTCCATGCCCAGGTGCTGCCGGTACCACTCGACGGTGGCCTTCGCGTCGTGGCAGCGGTAGGCCAC
>JBKDQY010000152.1:0-2837 GCA_046341655.1 Betaproteobacteria bacterium
AGGTAGACATCCCAGCCCTTCTTCAGGGCCTCGTAGAAGACGGTGGCCAGCGGCACGAACAGGAACAGCGTCATGAAGCCCAGGCCGAGCGCGATGATCAGCCGCCGCACCCACGGCGCCTCGCCGGTGGCGCTGCGCAGCCGCGCGGCGGGCTGCACCTCGGTCGGGGCCTGGATCAAGACCGCCGTGTTCATGCCAGGCCCCCTTGCCGACGCCGCGCCCAGGCCTGCAGCAGGTTGATCACCAGCAGCAGGATGAAGCTCACCACCAGCATCACCACCGCGATAGCCGTGGCGCCCGCGTAGTCGTACTGCTCGAGCTTGGTGATGATGAGCAGTGGCGTGATCTCGCTGATCATGGGCATGTTGCCGGCGATGAAGATGACGCTGCCGTACTCGCCCAGGGCGCGCGCGAAGGCCAGGGCGAAGCCCGTCAGCAGCGCCGGCATCACGATGGGGAACACCACCTTGCTGAAGGTCTGCCAGCGCGTGGCGCCCAGCGTGGCGGCCACCTCTTCCAGCTCGCGGTTCACGTCCTCGAGCACCGGCTGAACCGTGCGCACCACGAAGGGCAGGCCTATGAAGACGAGGGCCACCCACACGCCCACGGGCGTGAAGCTCACCTTGAACGGCAGCCACTGGCCGAGCAGGCCGTTCTGCGCCCAGATGGCCGTGAGCGCGATGCCGGCCACGGCGGTGGGCAGCGCGAACGGCAGGTCCACCAGCGCGTCGACGATGCGCTTGCCGGGGAAGCTGTATCGCACCAGCATCCAGGCCACCAGCAGGCCGAAGAAGGCGTTCAGCAGCGCGGCCAGGAAGCTGGCGCCGAATGTCAGGCGGTAGCTCGCCAGCACGCGCGGCGTGGTGGTGGCGTCGAGGAACTGCTGCCAGGTCAGCGTGAAGGTCTTCAGGAACGCCGCCGACAGCGGGATCAGCACGATCAGGCTGATGTAGAGCAGCGCGAAGCCCAGCGCCAGGTCGAAGCCCGGCAGCACGGTGTGGCGCTTGAGCAGGGTGCGGGAGAGGATCATCGGCCGCGCGTGAAGATGCGGTCGAACACGCCGCCGTCGTTGAAGTGCGCCGGCTGCGCCTTGCTCCAGCCGCCGAACACGTCGTCGATGGTGAACAGGTTCACCTTGTTGGTGAAGGTGCTGGCGAAGCGGGCCGCCACCGCCGCATCGCGCGGGCGGTAGTAGTTGTCCGCGGCGATGGCCTGCCCCTGCGGCGTGTACAGGAACTCCAGGTAGGCCTGCGCGACGGCGCGCGTGCCCTTGCGGTCGACGTTCCTGTCCACCACCGTCACCGGCGGCTCGGCCAGGATGCTCAAGGAGGGCACCACGATGTCGAAGCGCGTCGGGCCCAGTTCCTTCACGGCCAGGAAGGCCTCGTTCTCCCAGCTGATGAACACGTCGCCCACGTTGCGCTCGGCGAAGGTGGTGAGCGAGCCGCGGGCGCCGCTGTCCAGCACCGGCACGTTCCTGTACAGGTCGGCCACGAAGCTCTCGGCGCGCGCCGCGTTGTTGCCGAACTTCTTGAGCGCGTAGCCCCAGGCGGCCAGGTAGTTCCAGCGCGCGCCGCCGCTCGTCTTCGGGTTGGGCGTGACGACGCCGACGCCGGGCTTGACGAGATCGTCCCAGTCCTTGATGCCCTTGGGGTTGCCCTTGCGCACCAGGAACACGATGGTGCTGGTGTACGGGCTGCTGTTGTTCGGCAGCCGGGTCTGCCAGTTCGCGGGAATCAGCTGCGCCTTGGCGTGCAGCTCGTCGATGTCGTAGGCCAGCGCCAGCGTCACGACGTCGGCGTCCAGCCCGTCGATCACGCTGCGCGCCTGGCGGCCGCTGCCGCCGTGGCTCTGGCGCACCGTCACGTTGTCGCCGCTGCGGCCCTTCCAGTGCGCGGCGAAGGCCTTGTTGAACTCCGCGTACAGCTCGCGCGTGGGGTCGTAGCTCACGTTGAGCAGCGCAATGTCGCGCTGGGCGCGGGCCAGCGGGCTGAGGCCCAGCGCACCCGCAGCGGCTGAAGCCGCGAGCAGGCTGCGGCGGCGGATGCTCCGGTGGAAAGCGTCTTTCGGAATCGGGTGGGTCATGGTCTGGGGGCCTGTGGGGTGTCGCGGCCGCCGTCCGTGATGGACGGCGATGAACGGGGCGCGATCCTAGGAACGCACGATGCGCCGGGCAAAGAAGCAATTCGGTGCTGCTGATGCGCTCCGCGCATCAGCGGCTGCGGACATGAACGAAACTACGCGCCAGACATCCAGCCCCACGCCGCGTGAACTTCCAGCAGCTCCGTTCCTTCCGCGAAACCGTCCGCCGGGGCTTCAACCTCACGGGCGTGGCCGAGGCACTCAACACCTCGCAGCCGGGCGTGAGCCGGCAGCTCAAGGAGCTGGAAGAGGAGCTCGGCGTGGAGCTGTTCATCCGCGCCGGGCGCCGCTTCCTGGGCCTGACGGAACCGGGCAAGGCCGCGTTGCCCTACGTCGAGCGGCTGCTGCAGGAGGCCGAGAACGTGCGTCGCGTCGGCGCCGACTTCGCCAGCGCCGAGCAGGGCCTGCTGACCATCGCCGCCACGCACACGCAGGCCCGCTACGCGCTGCCTTCGGCGGTGAAGGATTTCTGCGCCGCGCACCCGCAGGTGTCGCTGCACTTGGTGCAGGGCTCGCCGCGGCAGATCGCGGCGCAGGTGCTGGCCGGCGAGGTTGACCTCGGCGTGGCCACCGAGGCGCTGTCGGAGTACCCCGATCTGGTGGCGCTGCCCTGCTACCGCTGGACGCACGTGGTCGTCGTGGCCCAGGGCCACGAGCTGGCCCGCCGCGACGCCGCCGGCCACCGCCTGACGCTG
>JBKDQY010000153.1:0-100141 GCA_046341655.1 Betaproteobacteria bacterium
GCCCGGCCCTGAACCGGGCCCCCGTGCTCACGCCGTTCCAGCGCGCCACCTGCACGGCGCTCACGTGGTGACGGCGGGCCACCGAGGCCACCGTCTCGCCGCCGGCCCCGATGCGAACGGTCCGGCGGCGCTGTCCTGCGCCATCGGGGGCGAAGCTGAGCTGCCCGTGGTCCGCCACATGGGCGGCGACGTCGTCCTCCTGGCCGGGCGGGCGTGTCACCAGCAGGGTCGAGCCTGCGCGAACCAGCATGCGTGGCGGGATGCGATTGACCTCGCGCAGCTCGTCCTCGGGCATGCCCACCTCTCGCGCGACCTCGGACGGCGGCATGGTGCGCGGCGCCTGCCAAGCCGTCCAGCTGGCCAGCGGGCCGCTGGCGGCGGACAGGCGGTCGCGGAAGGCCTCGGCGCGGTCCCAGGGCAGCAGCACCTCGGGCGTGCCGGCGGCGAGGATCACGGGCTTGTCGAACTGCGGGTTGAGCGCGCGGAACTCGGCCAGCGAGACCTCGGCCAGCTCGGCGGCGAGGCCGACATCGATGTCCCGGTCGATGCGCACGCTGGCGAAGAAAGGGTGGTTCTCCAGCGGCGGCAGGACCAGGCCCAGGCGCGGGGCGTCGAGCACGATGTTCTTCACCGCCTGCAGCTTGGGCACGTAGTCGCGCGTTTCCTGCGGCATGTCCAGGCTGCGGTAATCGGTGGGCCGCCGGCGGCGCTCGTTCGAGGCGATCGCGCGCGCCACGTTGCCCTGGCCCCAGTTGTAGGCCGCCAAGGCGAGATGCCAGTCGCCGAAGCGGGCGTGCAGGCGCTGCAGGTAGTCGAGTGCGGCGCCGGTGGACGCCATCACGGCGCGCCGGTCGTCCCTGAACAGGTTCTGGCGCAGCTCGAAGTCGCGCCCGGTGGCCGGCATGAACTGCCACATGCCCGAGGCGCGCACGCGCGACAGGGCTTCCGGGTTGAACGCGCTCTCGATGAAGGGCAGCAGCGCCAGCTCGGCCGGCAGGCCGCGCCGCTCGACCTCCTCGACCACGTGGTAAAGGTACAGGCTGCCGCGTTCGACCATGCGCGCCACGTAGTCGGGCCGGGCGGCGTAGTACTGCTCCCATCGCTCGACGCGCGCACCCGTGAGATCGGGGATGCCCATGCGGCCGCGGATGCGGTCCCACAGGCTGGAGCGGTCGCCCTCGATGAGCGGCGGCTCCAGCGGCTCGGGCATGGGTGGCAGCGGCAGCGCCGCCGGGGCCGGCAGTGCCAAGGGCGCAGGCGTTGCCAAGGCGGCGGGGGCGGGCGGCGCAGGCTTGCCGGCATCCGCCGCGGCGCGATCGGGCTCGCGTTCCGGTGCGGCAGTGGCGGGAGCGGGCTCGGCAGCCGGCAGCGCCGCGCAGCCCGCGAGGACCAGCGCCGCGAGCAGCGCACCCGGGGCACGCCAGATCTTCACCGGAAGCGGTTCTTCCATTCGCGCAGGGCCGCGAGCACGGGCACGGGTTCGTCGTTCGCCGCGCCCTCGCGCCGCGCCGCGGCCACGACCGCGGGTTCGCTGCAGCGCAGGAAGGGATTGATGCGGCGCTCCAGCGCGATCGTGGACGGCAGCGTCGGCAGGCCTGCCGCGCGCAGCGCCTCGCAGTGCCGCACGTGCGAGGCGATGTCGTCGTTGGCCGGCTCCACCGCCGCGGCGAAGCGCAGGTTGGACAGCGTGTACTCGTGCGTGCAGCACACGCGCGTGTCGTCGGGCAGGGCCGCGAGCGCCGCGAGCGAGGCCGCCATCTGCGCCGGCGTGCCTTCGAACAGGCGGCCGCAGCCGGCCGAGAACAGCGTGTCGCCGCAGAACAGCAAGGGCGCGGCCGCGACGTCCTGCTGAACGTACGCGATGTGCCCGGCGGTGTGCCCGGGCACGTCGAGCACGGCCAGTCGCAGGCCCAGCAACTCGAAGGTGTCGCCGCCCTGCAGCGGCACGAAGGGTTCGGGGATGCGCTCGCGCGCGGGCCCATGGACCACGCCGTTGCCTTCGGCGAGCAGGCCGCGCAAGGCGCCGATGCCGCCGACGTGGTCGGGGTGGTGGTGCGTCACTAGAATTCCTGCCAGCTGCAGCCCACGGGTGCGAAGCGCCTCGATGACGGGGGCCGCGTCGCCGGGGTCCACGACGAAGGCGCGGGCCTCGTCGTGCACCATCCAGATGTAGTTGTCGGCAAAGGCGGGCAGTGCAAGCAGATTCATGGCGCGAGTGCACTCGAGTATAGATTTGGGGTCCTGGCTGAATTCCCCGCCTGGCGAGGTGCTGCTGGACTGGGAACGGCGGCGCATGGACGAGGCCGTGGCCGACGTCTTCGGCTACCACGCCGTGCAGCTGGGCCTGCCGGCACTCGACGCCCTGCGCAACAACCGCATGCCCCACCGCTGGGTGGCCAGCGATGCCCCGCCCGCCGGCGCCGCCATGGCCACCGCGCTGCATTGCGAGTACGACGCGCTGCCCTTTCCTTCGGCCAGCGTCGACCTGCTGGTGCTGCCGCACACGCTGGAGCTGGCGCGCGACCCGCACGAAACGCTGCGCGAGGTGGAACGCGTGCTCGTGCCCGAAGGCCGCGTCGTCATCACCGGGCTCAACCCGGCCAGCCTGTGGGGCCTGCGTCAGCGGGCCGGTCACGCGCGCCGCGGGCTCGGGCTTGGTCGGCGCGAGCCGCTTTACCTGCCCGGCAGCGGAGAGTTCATCGGCTACTGGCGGCTGCGCGACTGGCTTCGCCTGCTGAGCTTCGAGGTCGAGGCCGGACAGTTCGGCTGCTGGCGTCCGCCGCTGAAGAGCGAGGCCTGGCTGCAGCGCTGGGACTGGATGGAGTCCGTCGGCGAGCACTGGTGGCCGGTGCTGGGCGCCGTCTACCAGGTGGTGGCCGTCAAGCGCGTGCGCGGCATGCGCCTGGTGGGCCTGCTGAAGACGGCGCGGCGCCGGGGCGCCACCGCCACCGCCGTGGTCGCCAACCGCCAGCGCACGCTGGCCGGGACCGAGTCGCCATGAACGACGACAGCAGTCCCGAGATCGTGATCTACGCCGATGGCGCGTGCCGCGGCAACCCCGGCCCCGGCGGCTGGGGTGCGTGGCTCAAGAGCGGCGAGCACGAGCGCGAACTGTTCGGCGGCGAGCGGCAGACGACGAACAACCGCATGGAGCTCACCGCCGTGATCGAGGCGCTGACGGCGCTGAAGCGGCCCTCGCGGGTGACGATCTACACCGACAGCAGCTACGTGAAGGACGGCATCACGAGCTGGATCCGCGGCTGGAAGGCGCGCGGCTGGCGCACGGCCGACGGCAAGCCGGTGAAGAACATCGAGCTGTGGCAGCGGCTCGATGCGCTGAACGCCGGCCATCGCGTGCAGTGGCGCTGGGTTCGGGGCCATGCTGGCGACCCCGGCAACGAGCGGGCCGATCGACTGGCGAACCGCGGCGCCGACTCGGTGGCCTGAACCCGGCGCACGGGTCCGGCAGCCGCTACGATCGGGGGTTGCTTCCTGTGTGCCGGGCCGGCGTGAAGGGCTGCCCAGCGCGGCGCCCGGTACAAGGCCGGACCATGGCAGCGGCCCGCCCCCGGGGCGGGGCTGCGTGAACCTTGCGAAAGAACGGCGTTGAAGAAGATCCATACCGTGGTGGCCGTGCTCGGCCTGGCGCTGGCAGCGGGCGTGGCCTGGTGGTGGCAGCAACCCTCCTCGACCACCCCCAAGCCGCAGCAGTCGGCTGCCCCGGGGGCTGGTGGGCCGGGCCCGGCCGCGCCGGGGGGCCCGCGGGGTCCGGGCGGCGGGGGGCCTGGCGGCCCCGGCGGCCCGGCGTCGGTGGAGGTGGCGCGAGCGCGGGTGCTCACGCTCACCGACGACGTTCAGTCCGTGGGCTCGCTGCGATCGGCGCAGAGCGTGATGGTGCGCCCCGAGGTGAGCGGCCGCATCGCGAAGCTGGGCTTCACCGAAGGCGCACGGGTGCGCCGCGGACAGTTGCTCGTGCAACTCGACGACACGCTGCAGCAGGCGCAGCTGAAGCAGGCCGAGGCCCAGGCCAGCATTGCGCGCACCAACCTGCTGCGCAGCCGCGAGTTGCTGGCGCAGAACTTCGTCAGCGCCAGCGCGGTGGACCAGAACGCCGCTGCGCTGCAGGTGGCCGAGGCCCAGGTGGCGCTGGCCCAGGCGCAGGCGCAGCGCATGCGCGTGCTGGCTCCCTTCGACGCCACGGCGGGCCTGAAGCTGGTGAACGAGGGCGACTACGTGCGCGACGGGGCCGACATCGTGCCGCTCGAGGACTTGAGTTCCCTGACGGTGCGTTTTGCGCTGCCCGAGCGCTATGCCGACCGCGTGCGCCCCGGTCAGCCCGTGGAGTTGACGGTGGATGCGATCGCCGGCCGCAGCTTCAAGGGCCGCGTGCAGGCCCTCGATGCGCAGGTCGATGCCAACGGCCGCGCGCTGCAGGTGCTGGCCCAGGTGGCCAACCCCGGCGCGGTGCTGCGTCCTGGCATGTTCGCGAGGTCGCGCGTGGTGTTCGCGGTGCGCGAAGGGGCCGTCGTCGTGCCGGAGGAAGCCCTGGTGCCCGTGGGCGCCCGGCAGTTCCTGTTCAAGGTGGTCGACGGGCCCGGCGGGCAGAAGGTGTCGCAGCGCCTGGAGGCCCGCATCGGTCTGCGCCTGCCGGGCCAGGTGGAGATCACGCAGGGGCTGGCTGCCGGCGACACCGTGGTCACCGCCGGCCACGGCCGCCTGCTGCGCGGCGATGCGCTGCCGGTGCGGGTGATCGACCTGGCCAACCCCGGCGGGAGAGGTGCCGGCCCCGCGGGCAAGCCCGCGGCAGGCCCCGCCCCCGCAGCGGCATCGGCTGCCGCCGCCGGTGCGGCGCCTGCGCCTGGGGCGAGGGCTTCCGGCCCCGGCCCCAAGCCCTGACACGCGGTCCGACTGCCCCGCTCCGCCACGCAAGGGTACCCACGCGATGAAGCTCTCGGAAACCTCGATCCGCCGCCCGGTGCTGGCCACCGTGATGTCGCTGCTGCTGGTGCTGGTCGGCCTGGTGTCGTTCCAGCAACTCAGCGTCCGCGAGTACCCGCGCATCGACGAGCCGCTGGTCAACGTCAACACCCGCCTGCTGGGAGCCAGCTCGGAGGTCATCGAGAGCCAGGTCACCAAGCCGCTGGAGGACTCGATCGCCGGCATCGACGGCGTCGACATCATGACCTCGATCTCGCGCACCGAGAGCAGCCAGATCACGGTGCGCTTCCGCCTGAGCAAGGATCCCGACACCGCCGCTGCCGAGGTGCGCGACCGCGTCGCCCGCGTGCGCGGCCGTCTGCCCGCGGCGGTGGACGAGCCCGTCATCAGCAAGGTCGAGGCCGACGCCACGCCGACCATCTGGCTGGCCTACACCAGCGAGACCATGAGCACGCTGGAGCTCACCGACCTGATCAACCGCGTCGTCAAGCCACGCCTGCAGACGGTGCCCGGCGTGGCCGACGTGCAGCTGGGCGGGGACCGCCGCTTCGCGATGCGCGTCTGGCTCGACCCCGACCGCCTGGCCGCCTACCGCCTGACCGTGCAGGACGTGGAGGACGCGCTGCGCCGCCAGAACCTGGAGGTACCCGCCGGCCGCATCGAAAGCGCGCAGCGCGAGTTCAGCGTCACGGCGCGCACCGACCTCAACCGCGTCAGCGAGTTCGAGCAGGTGGCGCTGAGGACGGTGAACGGCTACACCGTGCGCCTGCGCGACGTCGCCCGCATCGAGGAGGGCCCGCAGAGCGAGCGCAGCCGCGTGCGCCTGAACGGCGTGCCCAGCGTCAGCACCGGCATCATCCGCAACGCCACGGCCAACCCCATCGAGGTGGCCGACGGCGTGCGCGCGCTGATGCCGCAGATCCAGCGCGACCTGCCGCCCAGCGTGACGGTGATCCAGGCCAACGACCTGAGCGTGTTCATCGACCGTTCCGTCAAGGCCGTCTACACCACCGTGGCCGAGGCCGTGGTGCTGGTGGCGCTGGTGGTGTTCGTGTTCCTGCGCACGCTGCGCGCGTCGATCATTCCGCTGGTCACCATCCCGGTCAGCCTGATCGGCGCCTTCACGCTCATCGCGCTGGCCGGCTTCACGGTGAACACGCTGACGCTGCTGGCGCTGGTGCTGGCCATCGGCCTGGTGGTCGACGACGCCATCGTCGTGCTCGAGAACATCTACCGCCACGTCGAGGAGGGCATGAAGCCCTTCCAGGCGGCCATCAAGGGCATCCGCGAGATCAGCTTCGCCGTCGTGGCCATGACGCTGACGCTGGCCGCGGTGTTCGCGCCGCTGGCCTTCACGCCCGGCCGCACGGGGCGCCTGTTCGGCGAGTTCGCGCTGACGCTGGCCGGCGCCGTGCTGGTCAGCGGCTTCGTGGCGCTGACGCTGACGCCGATGATGTGCAGCAAGCTGCTGAGGCACAACCCGAAGCCCGGCCGCTTCGACCGCGGCATGGAGCGGCTGCTCACCGGCCTGTCGAGCGGCTACGGCCGCGTGCTGGCCTGGACGCTGCAGCGGCGCTGGCTCATCGTCGGCGTGATGCTGGCGTCGGCCGGCGCGAGCTGGTGGTTGTTCACCACCACCAAGAGCGAGCTGGCCCCCTACGAGGACCGCGGCGTCATCTCGATGCCCGTGCGCGCACCTGACGGCGCCACGCTCGAGTACACCGCGCGCTACCTCGACGCCATCGACTCCATCGGCGCGCAGTTCCCCGAGTTCGACCGGCGCTTCCTGTTCATCGGTGGCGGCCAGGTGTCAAGCGCCTTCGGCGTGTTCCGCACCGTCGACTGGGAGGATCGCGAGAAGACCACGCAGCAGCTGCAGCGCGAACTGATGCCGCGGCTGATGGCGCTGCCGGGCGTGAACGCGTTCCCGGTGACGCCGCCCAGCCTGGGCCAGGGTTTCCGTTCGCGACCGCTGGAGGTGGTGATCGTCAGCGGCGACAGCTACGACGCCATGGCCCGCGTCGGCCAGCAGATGCTGGCCGAGCTGGCGAAGAACCCCGGCATCCTGCAGCCCGACATGGACCTGCAGCTCAACAAACCCGAGGTCTTCATGGACGTCGACCGCGCCCGCGCCGCCGACCTGGGCGTGAGCGTCGACAGCGTGGCGCGCACGGTGGAGACCATGCTCGGCGGCCGCGTCGTCACCCGCTACAAGCGCGACGCCGACCAGTACGACGTGCTCGTGCAGACCGCGGCCAGCGGCCGCACCACGCCCGAGGACATCGAGAAGATCTTCGTGCGCGGCCGCAACGACACCATGGTGCCGCTGTCCAGCCTGGTGAGCATCCGCGAGGCCGTCAGCCCGCGCGAGCTGAACCACTTCAACCAGCGTCGCAGTGTCACCATCACGGCCAACCTGCAGCCCGGCTACTCGCTGGGCGAGGCGCTGAAGTTCGTCGACGACACCGCGGCGCGGGTGCTGCCGCCGGGCTACGCCACCGAGCTCAACGGCGTGAGCCGCGAGTTCAGGGCGTCCAGCGGTGCGCTGGGCGTGGTGTTCGTGCTGGCGCTGCTGTTCATCTTCCTTGTGCTGGCTGCGCAGTTCGAGAGCTTCATCGATCCCTTCGTGATCCTCCTGAGCGTGCCGCTGTCGATGCTGGGCGCGCTGCTGGCCATGAGGCTCACGGGCGGCACGCTGAACGTGTACTCGCAGATCGGCCTGGTCACGCTGATCGGCCTCATCACCAAGCACGGCATCCTGATCGTCGAGTTCAGCAACCAGCTGCGCCAGCAGGGCCGCACGGTGACGGAGGCCGTGGTGCAGGCCTCGAGCATGCGGCTGCGGCCCATCCTGATGACCACCGGCGCCATGGTGCTGGGCGCGCTGCCGCTGGCGCTGGCCAGCGGCGCGGGCGCCGAGAGCCGCCAGCAGATCGGCTGGGTCATCGTGGGCGGCATGTCGCTGGGAACGCTTCTGACGATCTTCGTCGTACCCACGGTCTACACGCTGTTCGCGCGCAAGGGCACGCCGGGCGAGATCACGACGCCGGCCGACGACGACCTGAAGCACGCGCCCGGACACGCCGACTGAGCCCGGCGCGCGCCGGGCCCGATGCCCTAGCCGCCGATGTAGTGCATCTCGATGCGGCGCTCGCCGCTGCCCGGCTCGGCCGTGCCAGAGCCGCGCATCTCGGAATAGCGGTCTTCTCGCTCCTGCCAGACCAGGCCGATGGCGCTGGCGATGTCCTGGTCGGAGGCGCCGCCGCGCAGCAGGGCGCGCAGGTCGTGCCCGCGCGTGGCGAACAGGCACAGGAACAGCTTGCCCTCGGTGGACAGGCGGGCGCGGTTGCAGTCGCCGCAGAAGGCCTGCGTCACGCTGCTGATGAAGCCGACCTCGCCGCCGCCATCGGCGTAGCGCCAGCGCTCGGCCGTCTCGCCGGGTGCGGCCGGCGGCAGCCTCGCCAGCGGGAAGGCGGCATGCAGCCTCGCGCGCACCTCGGCCGAGGGCAGTACCTCGTCGAGCCGCCAGCCGTTGGTGGCGCCGACGTCCATGTACTCGATGAAGCGCAGCACCACGCCAGGGCCGAAGCGCTCGCGCACGTGGCGCGCCAGCGGCACGATCTCGTGGTCGTTGGTACCGCGCTTGACGACCATGTTGACCTTCACCGGCGCCAGTCCGGCGGACAGCGCGGCGTCGATGCCCGCCAGCACGTCGGCCACCGGGAAGTCGACGTCGTTCATGCGCCGGAAGATGGCGTCGTCCAGCGCGTCCAGGCTCACCGTCACGCGCTTCAGGCCTGCTTCGCGCAGCGCCAGTGCCTTGCGGGCCAGCAGCGTGCCGTTGGTGGTGAGCGTGATGTCCAGGGGCTCGCCTGCCGGCGTGCGCAGGCCCGCCAGTTGCGCGATCAGCGCTTCCAGGCCCTTGCGCAGCAGCGGCTCGCCGCCCGTCAGCCGCAGCTTGGACACGCCGTGCGCCACGAACAGCCGCGCGATGCGTGCGATCTCCTCGAAGCTCAGCAGATCGGCCTGCGGCAGGAAGCGGTAGTCGCGGTCGAACACCTCCTTGGGCATGCAGTAGCTGCAGCGGAAGTTGCAGCGGTCGGTGACCGAGATGCGCAGGTCGCGCAGCGGCCGGCCGAGCCGGTCGGCGAGCAGGCCGGTGGCGGGAATCGGCTGCGCCGGGATGCGCGCCGGCGTGGCGCGCGTGCGCAGATCGGCCAGCGGAATGACGGACTCACCCATGGCCGCGGATTGTGCCGTGCGGGCGCGGCCCGGCGTCGTCAGGGGCGGCCCGCGGGGGTGGCGGGCAGCGCGGGTTCGGCGGGTGGCTCCGCCGCCGCGGCGCGGCGCGCGCCGTTGAAGCGCCGCTGCCAGTAGGCGGCGCGCATGTCCTCGACGCGCACCTCGCCGCCGGTGGCCGGCGCGTGGATGAAGCGGCCGTCGCCGACGTAGATGCCGACGTGCGAGAAGGCCTGGCGCATGGTGTTGAAGAACACCAGGTCGCCGGGCTTGAGCTCTTCGCGCCGCACGGGCAGCAGGCTGGCGTGCTGTGCCTGCTCGTGCGAGCGGCGAGGCAGCACGAGGCCGATGCTGTGCTCGAACACGTGGCGCGTGAAGCCGCTGCAGTCGAAGCCCTGGTCGGCGCTGTTGCCGCCACGGCGGTAGGGCACGCCGAGGAAGTTCATCGCCGTCATCACCAGTTCAGAGGCCGTCTCGCGCACCTGGCGCACGAACCGCGTGGCTTCCAGCGGGCCCGGGGAAGACAGCAGACCCCGCTCGCGCAGCAGGTCCAGCACGGCATCGCCCGCGGCGGGTGCCGAAGCGGCCGTGGACGGCGCCGGCGGTGCGCCGGGCTGGGCGGCAGCCGATGCCGCCACCAGCACGGCAGCGCCCGCGCAGAGCGCGCGCAGCGAACGCCGGGCAGGGGGGCAGGTCGGCATAGGCGACGCAGCATAGCAGCGGGACCGGGCAGCCCCGGGCCGGCGGCCCCGCGGCGTCAGTGCCCTGCAAGCCGTTCATCCGGACAATCCCTGACTGCCGCACGCGCCGCCCCGGCGCCACGATGCCCGCGCGCAGCGCCGAACACCAGGAGACGAGCCCGATGAATGCCCCCACCCGCTACGCCGACCTGCACCGCCGCTCGCTGGCCGAGCGCGACGCCTACTGGGCCGAGCAGGCCAGGCTCATCGACTGGCAGACGCCACCCCGCCGCATCTGCAACCACGACAACCCGCCCTTCACGCGCTGGTTCGAAGGCGGCACCACCAACCTGTGCCACAACGCGGTCGACCGCCACGCCGCCGTGCGTGGCAGCCAGAACGCGCTCATCTGGGTGTCGACCGAGGTGGGCCAGGAGAAGGCCTACAGCTTCAGCGAACTGCAGGCCGAGGTGCAGACCATGGCCGCCATCCTGCAGGCCCAGGGGGTGAAGCAGGGCGATCGCGTGCTGATCTACATGCCCATGATCCCCGAGGCCGTGTTCGCGATGCTGGCCTGCACCCGCATCGGCGCCGTGCACTCCGTGGTGTTCGGCGGTTTCGCCAGCGTGAGCCTGGCCACGCGCATCGAGGACGCCGAGCCGGTGCTGGTGGTCAGCGCCGACGCCGGCAGCCGCGGCGGCAAGGTCGTGCCCTACAAGCCGCTGCTCGACGAGGCGCTGCGCCTGTCGGCCCACAAGGTGCCCAAGGTGCTGATGGTCGACCGCGGCCTGGCCCCCATGGAGCGCACCGCCGGCCGCGACCTGGACTACGCGGCCGAGCGCGCGCGCCATGCCGGCGCGCAGGTGCCCGTGGTCTGGCTGGACAGCACGGCCATCAGCTACACCATCTACACCAGCGGCACCACTGGCCGGCCCAAGGGGGTGCAGCGCGACACCGGCGGCTACGCCGTGGCGCTGGCTGCCAGCATGGACCAGATCTTCATGGGCCGCCCGGGCGAGACCTACTTCAGCACCTCAGACATCGGCTGGGTCGTGGGCCACAGCTACATCGTCTACGGGCCGCTGATCGCCGGTATGGCCACCATCCTCTACGAGGGCCTGCCGACCCGGCCCGACGCCGCCATCTGGTGGAGCCTGGTCGAGAAGTACAAGGTCACGGCGATGTTCTCGGCCCCCACCGCGGTGCGCGTGCTCAAGAAGCAGGATCCGGATGCGCTGACGCGTCACGACCTCAGCAGCCTGCGCGCCCTGTTCCTGGCCGGCGAGCCGCTGGACGAGCCCACGGCCGCGTGGATCGCCGGGGCCCTGGGCAAGCCCATCATCGACAACTACTGGCAGACCGAGAGCGGCTGGCCCATCCTCACCGTGGCCAACGGCGTGGAGCCGCAGCGCAGCAAGTTCGGCAGCCCGGGCATCGCGATGCCGGGCTACGACGTCAAGCTCGTCGACGAGCAGACCGGCCAGGACATCACCGGCCCCAACCAGAAGGGCGTGGTCGTCATCGAGGGTCCGCTGCCGCCGGGCTTCATGCAGACCGTGTGGCGCGACGACGCCCGCTTCGTCAACACCTACTGGAAGAGCGTGCCGGGCCGCATGGTCTACAGCACCTTCGACTGGGGCATCCGCGACGAGGACGGCTACTTCTTCATCCTCGGCCGCACCGACGACGTCATCAACGTGGCCGGCCACCGGCTGGGCACCCGCGAGATCGAGGAGAGCATCTCCAGCCATCCCGCCGTGGCCGAGGTGGCCGTGGTGGGCGTGGCCGACGCGCTCAAGGGCCAGGTGGCGATGGCCTTCGCGGTGCTGAAGGACGCCTCGCTCGCGGCCACGCCCGAGGCGGCGCTCAAGCTCGAGGGCGCGATCCTCAAGGTGGTGGACGAGCAACTCGGCGCGGTGGCGCGGCCCAGCCGCGTGCGCTTCGTGACCGTGCTGCCCAAGACGCGCAGCGGCAAGCTGCTGCGCCGGGCAATCCAGGCCGTCTGCGAGGGCCGCGATCCCGGCGACCTGACCACCATCGAGGACCCGACCGCGCTGCAGCAGGTGAAGGACCTGGTCGCCGGCTGAGCCCTCCCCGGGCGGCGTGGCGCCCCGCCGGGGGCGCCCGGGCGAGGGTGCCGGGACGGCCCCCGCGGGGGATGCCGCCAGCGCCCGAAGCGGCCGAGACTGCGGCTCACCGCCCACGAGGAGCCCCGCCATGCCGCTGCCGCGCCGTCACGTCATCCTGTCCCTGGCCGCCCTGGGCCTGGCCCCGGTCTTTGGCGCGCGGGCGGCGGCATCCCTGGCACCCATGCTCGCGCAGGACGCGCCACCGGGCATCGACCCGACCGGCTACCTGGTGAGCGAGAAGCTCGACGGCGTGCGCGCGCTGTGGGACGGCGCGCGGCTGCGGTTCCGCAGCGGCACGGACATCGTGGCGCCCGCCTGGTTCACCGCCGCGCTGCCGCCGCAGCCGCTGGATGGCGAACTGTGGCTGGGCCGCGGCGGCTTCGAGGACACCGTGGGTACGGTTCGCCGCGCCACGCCCGACGACCGGGCCTGGCGCGGCTTGCACTACGCCCTCTTCGACCTGCCCGGCGACCCCCGGCCCTTCGCGCAGCGCGCCGAGGCCCTGGCCACGCTGGCGGCCTCGCTCCGCCGGCCCTTCCTGCAGGCCGTGGCCCAGCGCAGGCTGCCCGACCCCGCCGCGCTGGCGCGCGCACTCGACGTCGTCGTGCAGGCCGGTGGCGAGGGGCTGATGCTGCACCGTGCCGCCGCGCAGTGGCGCGCGGGCCGCAGCCCCGACCTGCTCAAGCTCAAGCCCTGGATGGATGCGGAGGGCGTGGTCGTGGCGCACCTGCCCGGCCGCGGCCGCCACGAGGGCCGCCTGGGCGCGCTGCAGGTCCGCCTGCCCGACGGCCGCAGCTTCCGCCTGGGCACGGGCTTCAGCGACGCCGAGCGCGCATCGCCGCCGCCCGTCGGCAGCCGCGTGAGCTTCCGCCACCAGGGCCGCACCGACGAGGGCCTGCCGCGCTTTGCCAGCTTCTGGCGCGTGCGCGGCGACGAGTGAAGCGCCGCGCTACAGCACGTCCGATGCGAAGTCCGCAAGCCGCGAGCGCTCGCCGCGCGCCAGCGTCACGTGGCCGCCGTGCGGCCAGCCCTTGAAGCGGTCGACGGCGTAGGTCAGGCCGCTCGATCCCTCGGTGAGGTAGGGCGTGTCGATCTGCGCCAGGTTGCCCAGGCAGACGATCTTGGTGCCGGGGCCGGCGCGCGTGATCAGCGTCTTCATCTGCTTGGGCGTCAGGTTCTGCGCCTCGTCGATGATGACGAACTTGCTCAGGAACGTGCGCCCGCGCATGAAGTTCAGGCTCTTGATCTTGATCTTGCTGCGCACGAGGTCGTTGGTGGCCGCGCGGCCCCACTCGCCGGCGCCGCTGTCGGTGCGCGCCAGCACCTCGAGGTTGTCGTCGAGCGCGCCCATCCAGGGGCCCATCTTCTCCTGCTCGTCGCCGGGCAGGAAGCCGATGTCCTCGCCCACCGGCACCGTCACGCGGGTGACGATGATCTCGCTGTAGCGGCGGTCGTCGAGCACCTGGCTCAGGGCCGCGGCCAGCGTCCTCAGCGTCTTGCTGGTGCCTGCGGTGCCGGTGAGCGTGATGAAGTCGCAGTCCGGATCCATCAGCAGGTTCAGCGCGAAGTTCTGCTCGCGATTGCGCGCCGTCACGCCCCACACGGCGTTCTTGCCGTGGGTGTACTCGCGCAGTGTCTTGAGCACGGCGGTCTTGCCGGTGATCTCGGTAACGCGGGCGTAGAGGTTGGGTCCGCCCGGCACCTCGTGGTAGACGAACTGGTTGATCAGCAGCGCCGGCACCAGCGGCCCGCTGATGCGGTAGTAGGTGTGGCCGCCTTGCTGCCAGCTCTCCATGGTCTTGCCGTGGCGCTCCCAGAAGTCGGCGGGAAGGGCCATGACGCCGGTGTACAGCAGGTCGCCGTCTTCCAGCGTCTTGTCGTTGAAGTAGTCCTCGGCCGGCAGGCCCAGCGCGCGTGCCTTCACGCGCATGTTGATGTCCTTGGACACCAGCACCACCTCGCGCGCCGGGTAGCGCTCGCGCAGGCTCTGCACGACGCCCAGGATCTGATTGTCGGCCTTGCCCTGCGGCAGGCCGGCGGGCAGCTTCACGTCGAGCAGCGTGGTCTGGAAGAACAGCTTGCCGCCGGCCTCGCGGTGGCCGGTCTTGGCCAGCGGGATGCCCTCGGCGGCGTCGCTGCCGCCGGCACCCTTGTCGAAGCTGGCCAGCGCGTCGAGTTCGCGGCTGACCTGGCGCACGTTGCGCGACACCTCGCTCATGCCCTTCTTGTGGCCGTCGAGTTCCTCCAGCGTGATCATCGGCAGGAAGACGTCGTGCTCCTCGAAGCGGAACAGGCTGGTCGGGTCGTGCATCAGCACGTTGGTGTCGAGCACGAACAGCTTCGCCGGGCCCGTGCTGCGAGGCTTGCGAGGCCTGGCGCGCGACTCGGCAGGGGCCCGGGGCGCCGCGGCAGCGGGGGCGGCCGGGGCGGTGGCGGCCACGGGTCGCGCGGCCGGGGCGAGGCCGCCGTCGCGCAGTTCCAGCGGTGCCGGCGTGGCGTCGGCAGCGCGCGACTTCACCGAGCGCTTCTCGGCGCGGGGCGCCGCCTGCGCTTCGTAGTCGGCGGCTTGCAGCAGGTCACCCTTCTTCGACGGTGGCTTGGGCAGGGGCATGGGGACTGGTCCGGGCTAGAGGGGGTTTGCGCGGGCGTGAAAAAAGCCGCGTCGGCAGCGCCGCGCGGCTGGGGAGGTGAGGGCGTCGGCGGCGGGGCGCCGGCGTCCGGCCCTCGGGCATCGTGCCGGGGGATGCTTCAAGCGGCCTTCTTGAGCGCCTTCACGGCCTTGAGCACCTCGTCGACGTGGCCGGCGACCTTGATGCCGCGCCACTCGGCCCGCATCACGCCCTCGGCGTCGATCAGGAAGGTGCTGCGCTCGATGCCCTTGACCTTCTTGCCGTACATGATCTTGTTCTTGACCACGCCGAACATGTGGCAGAGCTTCTCTTCGGTGTCGGCGATGAGTTCGAAGGGCAGCTCGAGGTTGGCCTTGAACTTCTCGTGGCTGACCATGTTGTCGCGGCTCACGCCGAAGACCACCGCGCCGGCCTTGAGGAAATCCTTGTGCTGGTCGCGGAACTGCATGGCCTCGGTCGTGCAGCCGGGGGTGTTGTCCTTGGGGTAGAAGTACAGGACGACGGCCTTGCCGAGGTGGGACTGGGGCGTGAACTTGACGCCGCCGGTGGCCAGTGCTTCGAATTCCGGGAGTGCTTTGTTGATGACAGGCGTCATGGAGGATGTTCTCGGAAGTTCCCTGGGCGGCCCTGGCATGGCCGAAGCCGAGTGCCAACTCGAATTATAGGTCGGTCCGCAGGGCCATCCGCCGCGGCGGCGCCCCGAACTCAGGCTGGCTCGAGAACCAGGGCGGCCACCACCGAGCGGCCCTCGCTCGCCAGCACGTTGAAGGTGCGGCAGGCGGCGGCGGTGTCCATTGTTTCCAGCCCGATGCGCCGCTCGAACAACACCCGCGACAGCGACGGCGGCGGGAACACCAGTCGCGGGCCGCTGCCGTACACGACGAGTTCGGGCTGCAAGGCCAGGATCAGCTCGAAATGGGAAGCGGCCAGTTCCGCCGCCGCGGCCGGCGGCCAGGCCCGCACCGGGCCCCGCCACGGCACGAGCACGCTGGACTCGTGCGGCACGCTGCCCACCCAGAGCCGGTGGCGCTCGAGGCGCGTGATGGCGTTGGTGCCGGCGAGCGTGTCGGGCTGGAACTTCATGGATGGATAATTCTAGGTTCCTCCGCCGCGGGCCTGGGCCTGTGGCCCGGGCCCTTCGAACCGCCGCCGCCATGAAGCCGATCGTCAAGTCCGTCAAGCTCGCCAACGTCGGCTACGACATCCGCGGCCCCGTGCTCGACAAGGCACGGCAGATGGAGGAGGAAGGCCAGCGCATCATCAAGCTCAACATCGGCAACGTGGCCGCGTTCGGCGTGATGCCGCCCGACGAGATCGTGCAGGACATGATCCACAACCTGCCCTCACAGGTCGCGGCGGGCTACACCGACAGCAAGGGCCTGTTCGCGCCGCGCAAGGCGGTGATGCACTACACGCAGGAGAAGGGCATCGCCGGCGTCGCCGTCGACGACGTCTATCTCGGCAACGGCGCCAGCGAGCTCATCGCCATGAGCATGAACGCGCTGCTCGACGCCGGCGACGAGGTGCTCATTCCCAGCCCCGACTACCCGCTGTACACCGCGGTCGTGAGCCTGTCGGGCGGCTCGCCCGTGCACTACCGCTGCGACGAAGGCTCCGGCTGGCTGCCCGACCTGGACGACATCCGCGCCCGCGTCACGCCGCACACGAAGGCCATCGTCGTCATCAACCCCAACAACCCCACGGGCGCGCTGTACCCGGTCGAGGTGCTGCAGGGCATCGTCGACATCGCGCGCGAGCACGGACTCGTCGTCTTCGCCGACGAGATCTACGACAAGACGCTGTACGACGGCGCCACGCACACCAGCATCGCCAGCCTGGCCGATGACGTGCTGTTCGTCACCTTCAACGGCCTGTCCAAGAACTACCGCGCCTGCGGCTACCGCTCGGGCTGGATGGTGGTCAGCGGCGCCAAGCGCTCCGCCCGCGACTACGTCGAGGGCCTGAACATGCTGGCCAGCATGCGGCTGTGCGCCAACACGCCCGGCCAGCTGGCCATCCAGACGGCGCTGGGCGGCTACCAGAGCATCAGGGACCTCGTGGCCCCGGGCGGGCGGCTGTGCAAGCAGCGCGACCTGGCCTACCAGCTGCTCACCCAGATTCCCGGGGTCAGCGTGGTCAAGCCCAAGGCGGCGCTGTACATGTTCCCGCGTCTGGACCCCAGGCTCTATCCCATCGCCGACGACCAGCAGTTCGCCTACGAATTGCTGGCCGAGCAGAAGGTGCTCATCGTGCAGGGCACCGGCTTCAACTGGCCCGAGCACGACCACTTCCGGCTCGTCTTCCTGCCCAGCGTCGACGACCTCACCGAGGCCATCGGCCGCATCGAGCGCTTCCTCCACGGCTACCGCAAACGCCACTCCGCATGAACACCACCCTCCGCGTCGGCCTGCTGGGCATCGGCACCGTGGGCAGCGGCACCTTCGAGGTGCTGGCCCGCAACCAGGAAGAGATCCGCCGGCGCGCCGGCTGCGGCATCCGGATCACGGTGGTGG
Source organism: Betaproteobacteria bacterium (assembly GCA_046341655.1). Classification (GTDB taxonomy): domain Bacteria; phylum Pseudomonadota; class Gammaproteobacteria; order Burkholderiales; family Burkholderiaceae_C; genus Rubrivivax. The sequence continues at coordinate 17,130 of JBKDQY010000153.1, forward strand.
CCGACCTGGACACCGCGCGGGCCGAGGCCGTGGTGAAGGGCCGCGCGCGCGTGGTGGCCGATGCCTCGGCGGTGGTGGCCGACCCGGACGTCGACGTGGTCGTCGAGCTCATCGGCGGCTACGGTGTCGCCAAGGCCCTGGTGCTGGAGGCCATTCGCCGCGGCAAGCACGTGGTCACGGCCAACAAGGCGCTGCTGGCGGTGCACGGCACCGAGATCTTCGCCGCGGCGCGCGAGCGCGGAGTCACGGTGGCCTTCGAGGCCGCGGTGGCCGGCGGCATTCCCATCATCAAGGCGCTGCGCGAGGGCCTCACGGCCAACCGCATCGAGTGGGTGGCCGGCATCATCAACGGCACGACCAACTTCATCCTCAGCGAGATGCGCGCCAAGGGGCTGGACTTCGGCGCCGTGCTGAAGGAGGCGCAGCGCCTGGGCTATGCCGAGGCCGATCCCAGCTTCGACATCGAGGGCGTCGACGCCGCCCACAAGGCCACCATCCTGTCGGCCATCGCCTTCGGCGTGCCGGTGCAGTTCGACAAGGCTCACGTCGAGGGCATCACGGCGCTGCAGGCCGCCGACATCCGCTACGCCGAGCAGCTGGGCTACCGCATCAAGCTGCTGGGCATCGCGCGGCGCAGGGACCAAGGCATCGAGCTGCGCGTGCACCCGACCCTGATCCCGGCCACGCGCCTGATTGCCAACGTCGAGGGCGCCATGAACGCCGTCGTCGTGAAGGCCGACGCCGTGGGCACCACCCTCTACTACGGCAAGGGCGCCGGCAGCGAGCCCACGGCCAGCGCCGTGATCGCCGACCTGGTGGACATCGCCCGACTGCAGACCGCCGATCCGGGCCATCGCGTGCCCAGCCTGGCCTTCCAGCCGGGCAGCCTGACCGACACGCCGATCCTGCCGATCGGCGAGGTCGTCACCTCCTACTACTTGCGCCTGGTGGTGGCCGACAAGGCCGGCGTGCTGGCGCGCATCACCGGCATCCTGGCCGAGCACGACATCAGCATCGACGCCGTGCTGCAGCGCGAGAGCGCCGAGGGGGAGAAGCAGACCGACCTCATCATCCTGACGCACGACACCGTCGAAGGCCGCATGGCCGCGGCGCTGGCGCAGATGCAGGCGCTGCCCACCGTGCTCGCGCCCATCGTCAGGCTGCGCAAGGAAGAACTCAGCTGATGAAGTACATCAGCACGCGCGGTGAGGGCACGCTCCGCGGCTTCTCCGACATCCTGCTTGAGGGCCTGGCGCCCGACGGCGGCCTGTACCTGCCCACGCACTATCCGCGGGTCGACGCGGCCACGCTGGCGCGATGGCGCGGGCTGGCCTACGCCGACCTCGCCGTCGAGATCCTCGGCCTGTACGTCGACGACATCCCGGAGGCCGACCTGCGGCGCCTGGTGCGTGCCACCTACACGGAGGCCGTGTTCGGCACGGCGGCGATCGCGCCGCTGAAGCGCCTGGACGACGGCCTGCACCTGCAGGCCCTGTCCAACGGCCCGACGCTGGCGTTCAAGGACATGGCGATGCAGCTGCTGGGCCAGCTCTTCGAGTACGAACTGGGCCGCCGCGGCGAGGCACTGAACATCCTGGGCGCCACCAGCGGCGACACCGGCAGCGCCGCCGAGTACGCCATGCGCGGCAAGCGCGGCATCAGCGTGTTCATGCTCAGCCCGCACGGCCGCATGAGCCCCTTCCAGCAGGCGCAGATGTTCAGCCTGCAGGACGCCAACATCCACAACCTCGCCGTGGAGGGCGTTTTCGACGACTGCCAGGACATCGTCAAGGCCGTCAGCAACGACCTCGCCTTCAAGCGGCGCTGGCGCATCGGCACCGTCAACAGCATCAACTGGGCGCGGCTGCTGGCCCAGGTGGTCTACTACTTCGCGGGTTACTTCCAGGCGACACGGTCCGACGACGAGTCCGTGAGCTTCACGGTGCCCAGCGGCAACTTCGGCAACGTCTGCGCCGGCCACGTGGCGCGCATGATGGGCCTGCCGATCCGGCGCCTGGTGGTGGCCACCAACGAGAACGACGTGCTCGACGAGTTCTTCCGCACGGGTTCGTATCGCGTGCGCGGCAGCGCCGAGACGCAGGAGACCTCGAGCCCGAGCATGGACATCAGCAAGGCCAGCAATTTCGAGCGCTTCGTGTTCGACCTGCTGGGCCGCGACGGCGCCGCCACGGCGCACCTGTTCGGCGAGGAGGTGCCGCGGCAGGGTGGCTTCACGCTGGATGCCGCCACCATGGCGCGTGCCCGCGGCGAGTTCGGCTTCGCCAGCGGCCGCAGCACGCACGCCGACCGCCTGGCCACGATCCGCCGCTGCTGGCAGCAGCACGGCACCCTCGTCGACACCCACACCGCCGACGGCCTGAAGGTGGCCTGGGAGCAGCGCGAGAGCGGCGTGCCCATGATCGTGCTCGAGACGGCGCTGCCGGCCAAGTTCGCGGCCACCATCCGCGAGGCCACGGGCATCGATCCCGAGCCGCCCGCGGGGCTGCGGCACCTGGAGTCGCTGCCGCGCCGCTTCACGGTGGTGCCGCCCGACGTGGCGGCGGTCAAGGCCTACCTCCAGGAACACGCCATCGCATGAACGCACCGCGCCCCCTCCTGCCGCTGGACGATGCCCTGCAGCGCCTTGCCGCGGCCGCCGCGGCCCACCGCATCACCGACGCGGAGACGGTCTCGACCTTCGAGGCCCGGGGCCGCGTGCTCGCGGCCGAGGTGCGCGCCACCATCGCCGTGCCGGGCGCCGACAACTCGGCGATGGACGGCTACGCCCTGTGCAGCGCCGACGTGCCTGCAGCCGGCACCGTGCTGCCGGTGTCGCAGCGCATCGCTGCCGGCCACGTGGGGCAGCCGCTTCAGGGCGGCACCGCTGCACGCATCTTCACCGGCGCGCTGGTGCCCGAGGGCGCCGACGCGGTGGTGATGCAGGAGCAGTGCGAGGCGCTGGACGGCGGCGCTGCGGTGCGCGTGAACACCGTGCCCGGGTCGGGGCTGGCCATCCGTCGCCGCGGCGAGGACGTGGCCGAGGGCGCCGTGGTGCTGGCCGCGGGCTTGCGGCTGCAGCCGCAGGCGCTGGGCCTGGCAGCCTCGGTGGGCGTGGCGGCGCTGCCGGTGCTGCGGCGCCCGCGCGTGGCCATCCTGTGCACCGGTGACGAACTGGCCATGCCGGGCGAGCCGCTGAGGCCCGGGGCCCTGTACAACAGCAACCGCTTCACGCTGCGCGCCCTGGCCGAGGCTGCCGGATGCGTCGTCACCGACCTCGGCAACGTGCCCGACCGGCTGGACGCCACGCAAGAGGCCCTGCGCCGGGCTGCCGCGGGGCACGACCTCATCGTCACCAGCGGCGGCGTCTCGGTGGGCGAGGAAGACCACCTGAAGCCCGCCGCCGAGGCCGAGGGCCGGCTGGAGAACTGGCAACTCGCCATCAAGCCCGGCAAGCCGCTGGCCTTCGGCGCCATCCGCCGCCCCGACGGCAGCGAGGCGCTGCTGGTGGGCCTGCCAGGCAACCCGGTGTCGTCGTTCGTCACCTGGCTGCTGGCCGTGCACGAGGTGCTGGCCGCCCTGCAGGGGCTGCCGGGCGGCCTTCCGCCGGCGCTGCCGCTGGTGGCGGGCTTCGACTGGCCGCGCCCCGACAGGCGGCGCGAGTTCCTGCGCGTGCGCGTGGGCGCCGAAGGCCGGCTGGTGCTGTTCGGGAACCAGGGCTCGGGCGTCCTGACCTCCACCGTATGGGCCGATGGGCTGGTGGACGTGCCGTCGGGCCAGGCCATCCGGGCCGGCGACACCGTGGCCTACCGGCCGCTCGCAGGCTGGCTCAACGCCTGAGGCTGCATCTCGCCCCGGCAGGCTCCGTCCGCAAGGGTGGCCCGGTCGCCAACCCGGGCTCCGGCGCGGCGCCAGCGCCGGTGCGGGGGCGCCGCTAGCATCGAGATTCCTGGCGCGGGATTCGCGCCTGCCGAATCCCCGATGCTCACCGTCCAAGTCCGCTACTTCGCCGCCCTTCGCGAGGCGCTGGGGCCGCAGGAGGCCGTATCCCTGCCTGCCGGTGCAACCGTCGGCAGCCTGCGCAGGCTGCTGGCCGCCCGCGGCGGTCGCCACGCCGAGTTGCTGGCGCCCGGCCGGGCGGTGCGCGCCGCGGTCGCGCAGGCCGTCTGCGGCGACGACACCGCGCTCGCCGAAGGCGACGAGGTGGCGTTCTTCCCACCCGTCACGGGGGGCTGAGATGGCTGCTCCCGTGCCGCGCGTGCGCATCCAGACCGCCGACTTCGACCTTGGCACCGAACTGGCGGCGCTGCGCGAGGGCGACCTCGGCGTCGGCGCCGTCGCCAGCTTCGTGGGCACGGTGCGCGAGCGCGGGCACCCTGGTGCCGGCGAGCCCGTGCGGGAACTGGAGCTCGAGCACTACCCGGGCATGACCGAGAAGTCGATCGAGGCGATGATCGAAGCCGCCGGGCGCCGCTTCGACATCCGCGGCGCCCGCGTGGTGCACCGTGTCGGCCGGCTGCTGCCGGGCGAGCAGATCGTGCTGGTGGCGGTGAGTTCGGCGCACCGCGGGCAGGCCTTCCAGGCCTGCGAGTTCATCATGGACTACCTGAAGACCCAGGCCCCGTTCTGGAAGAAGGAAACCACCCCGTCTGGCGCCCGCTGGGTCGATGCGCGGGTGGCCGACGACGAAGCGCTGGCGCGCTGGGGTATCGAGGCGCGCAATGCAGGCGGGCGCTGAGCCCGTGGCGCCCGACGCCGCGGCGCCGGACACGCGCCGGCTGCGCGCTGCGCTCGGCCGCTTCACCACGGGCGTGACCATCGTCACCTGCACCGACGTCGCCGGCGAGCGCGTGGGCCTGACGGTCAACTCCTTCAGCTCCCTGTCTCTGGAGCCCCCCCTGGTGCTGTGGTCGCTGCGGCGCGAGAGTCCCTCGGCGGCTGCCTTCTCGGCCGCCAGGCACTTCGCCGTCAACGTGCTGGCCGAGTCGCAGGTGGGTGTGTCGCGCCGCTTCGCCGCGCGGCGTGCCGATCGCTTCGCCGAGGGCGAGTGGTCCGCAGGCCTGCACGGCCTGCCGGTGCTGGCCGGCACCGCGGCGGTGTTCGAGTGCGAGAGCGTTTCGGCGCAGGACGCCGGCGACCACCTGCTGTTCATCGGCCGCGTGCTGGCCTGCTGCGACAGCCCCGTGGCGCCGCTGCTGTTCCAGGCCGGCCACTACCGCACCATCGGGCACCCGCTCTGAAGCGGGCACGACCGATCGGCGACCCGTTCCAAGTGGGGATGCCGCAAAGGCCGGTTTCTTGCGATCATCGTCACCGTTGATGCTGGTGAGGAGCCGACCATGTCCCGATTGACTCGCCGTCTCGTCTCGTCGACAGGCTTTGCGCTCGTCCTCGCTGCCCAGGCTGCCCAGGCACAGCAGCTGCTGGTGGACGGTTTCACCTCACCGACGGCTCCGGTGCCGAGCGTGTTCCTGGGCACCGGCGAGCGCAGCTTCAACGATTCCGCCGCCGACGTTCTGGGCGGCGTTCGCAGCGTCTATCACCACGTCTTCCGCAATCCTCTGCCCAGCGTGTCCGTCGCGGTTGCGGGCAACGGGGTGCTCAGCGTCAGCGACGGCGTGGGCGCGACCAGCGAGCTGCTCGCGAGCTACGGGGCGTTCGCAGGGGGCGCCGACCCCGCTTGGCAGGGGCCGCACCTGAACCTGGACGCCCGCCCCTACGACAGCTTCGAGCTGGTGTTCAAGGGCGTTCAGATCGCCATGAACATCAACGTGGTGCTGTACACCGCCAACCCGCTGGACCCGGCCAACCCCCTCTACTACACGACGGTGGGCGTCAACGTGGCACCTGCCTTTCCCGGCGGCCCCGTCACCGTGACCCTGCCCTTCGCCTCGGCACCCGACTTCAACTTCGGCGACGTCGACGGGATCTCCCTGGTGCTCAACCGGGCCATCGGGCCGCTGACCGGCAACGGGTACACCCTCGACAGCTTCTCGCTGGTGACGGCCGTGCCGGAGCCGGGCAGTGCGGTGCTGATGCTCGGCGGCGCGCTGCTGCTGGCGGCGCGCCTGCGTCGCCGCGCGGACTCCTAGCCCCCGGGCCCCGGCGCGGGGCTTGGTTGATCGATGTCAAAGGCGGCTCGGGCGCGTCCTCCGGTGCGCCCGCGTCGGGCGTGAAAGCCCGACGCCGCGCCTCACATCCAGCGCAGACCGGAGGTTCATCCCATGCGCTTCGACAAGCTCACCACTGCCTTCCAGCAGGCCCTGCAGGACGCCCAGAGCGCGGCCGTCGGCCGCGACAACCCCTACATCGAGCCGGCGCACCTGCTGGCGGCGATGCTGGCGCAGCCCGACGGGCCACGGGCGCTGCTGGAGCGCGCCGGGGCGAACGTGGCCGCCCTGGTCACGGCCATGGACACGGCCGTGGCTGCGCTGCCGCAGGTGCAGGGCGGCGGCCAGCCGGTGCAGCCGGGCCGCGACCTGGTGCTGCTGCTGCAGGCCGCCGACAAGGAGTCCAGCAAGCGCGGCGACCAGTTCATCGCCAGCGAGATGTTCCTGCTCGCGGCGGCCGACGCCAAGAGCGACTTTGGCGGCATCGTGCGCGGCCACGGCCTCACGCGCAAGGCGCTGGAGGCGGCCATCACGGCCGTGCGCGGCGGTGCCAAGGTCGATTCGGCCGACGCCGAGGGTCAGCGCGAGGCGCTCAAGAAGTACACGCTCGACCTCACCGAGCGTGCGCGCCAGGGCAAGCTCGACCCCGTGATCGGCCGCGACGACGAGATCCGCCGCGCCATCCAGGTGCTGCAGCGGCGCAGCAAGAACAACCCCGTGCTCATCGGCGAGCCCGGCGTGGGCAAGACCGCCATCGTCGAGGGTCTGGCGCAGCGCATCGTCAACGGCGAGGTGCCCGAGAGCCTGAAGGACAAGCGCGTGCTGGTGCTCGACATGGCCGGGCTGCTGGCCGGAGCCAAGTTCCGCGGCGAGTTCGAGGAACGGCTGAAGGCCGTGCTGAAGGAAGTGGCGCAGGACGAGGGCCGCATCATCCTGTTCATCGACGAACTGCACACCATGGTGGGAGCCGGCAAGGCCGAGGGCGCCATCGACGCCGGCAACATGCTCAAGCCGGCGCTGGCGCGCGGGGAGTTGCACTGCATCGGCGCCACCACGCTCGACGAGTACCGCAAGTACGTCGAGAAGGACGCCGCGCTCGAGCGCCGCTTCCAGAAGGTGCTGGTCGACGAGCCCAGCGTCGAGGCCACCGTGGCCATCCTGCGCGGCCTGCAGGAGAAGTACGAGGTCCACCACGGCGTGGAGATCACCGACCCGGCCATCGTGGCCGCAGCCGAGCTCTCGCACCGCTACATCACCGACCGCTTCCTGCCCGACAAGGCCATCGACCTGATCGACGAGGCGGCGGCCAAGATCAAGATCGAGATCGACTCCAAGCCCGAGGCCATGGACAAGCTCGACCGCCGGCTCATCCAGCTGAAGATCGAGCGCGAGGCCGTGCGCAAGGAGAAGGACGAGGCCTCGATCAAGCGCCTGGCACTGATCGAGGAGGAGATCGCCAAGCTCGAGCGAGAGGCCGCCGACCTCGAGGAGATCTGGAAGAGCGAGAAGGCCACCGCCCAGGGGAGTGCGCAGGTCAAGGAGGAGATCGACCGCACACGAGGCCAGATCGAGGAACTCAAGCGCAAGGGCAACTTCGACAAGGTGGCCGAGCTGCAGTACGGGCGGCTGCCCGAGCTCGAGAAGCGGCTGAAGGAGGCCCAGGCCAAGGAGTCCGGCAAGAAGGGCGAGGGCCGGCCGCAGCTGCTGCGCACGATGGTGGGCGCCGAGGAGATCGCCGAGGTCGTGTCGCGCGCCACCGGCATCCCGGTGAGCAAGCTGATGCAGGGCGAGCGCGACAAGCTGCTGCAGATGGAAGCCCGCCTGCACGAGCGCGTGGTCGGCCAGGACGAGGCCATCGTGGCCGTGGCCGACGCCATCCGCCGCTCGCGCGCGGGCCTGTCCGACCCCAACCGGCCGCTGGGCAGCTTCCTGTTCCTGGGCCCCACCGGCGTGGGCAAGACCGAGCTGTGCAAGGCCCTGGCCGGCTTCCTGTTCGACAGCGAGGACCACCTGATCCGCGTCGACATGAGCGAGTACATGGAGAAGCACTCCGTCAGCCGGCTGATCGGCGCGCCCCCGGGCTACGTGGGCTACGACGAGGGTGGCGCGCTCACCGAGGCGGTGCGCCGCAAGCCCTACAGCGTGCTGCTGCTCGACGAGGTCGAGAAGGCCCACCCCGACGTCTTCAACGTGCTGCTGCAGGTGCTGGACGACGGGCGCCTCACCGACGGCCAGGGCCGCACGGTGGACTTCAAGAACACCGTCATCGTGATGACCAGCAACCTGGGCTCGCAGATGATCATGCAGATGGCCGGGCGGCCGGGCGACGAGATCAAGGACGCCGTCTGGAGCGAGGTCAAGGCGCACTTCCGGCCGGAGTTCCTCAACCGCATCGACGAGACCGTGGTCTTCCACGCGCTCGACCGCACGCACATCGAGAACATCGCGAAGATCCAGCTCAAGGGGCTGCAGTCGCGGCTGGAGAAGCTCGAGATGAAGCTCGAGGTGAGCCCGGCCGCGCTGGCCGAGCTGGCCAAGGTGGGCTTCGACCCCGTGTTCGGCGCGCGGCCGCTGAAGCGCGCCATCCAGCAGCGCATCGAGAACCCGGTGAGCAAGCTCATCCTGCAGGGGCGCTTCGGGCCCAAGGACGTCATCCCGGTCGAGCTGGTCGGGAGCGGGTTCAGCTTCGAGCGGGTGGTGCACTGAGCCGTGCCCCGGCGCGGGCCCGTGCCGCGGGCCGCGCCGGGCTGGCGTCAGTCCGGCACGTCGATGCGGTCGATCTGCAGGCGGGCCAGCGTCAGGTTGCTGCCGTGGGCCTGCAGCACCACGTGCAGCGCCACTCCCGGGTGGCGCGGCACCGGCTTCAGGATGAGGTGGTGGTGCGCTGTGCTGATGGCGGCTTCGGGTTGCGGCGAACCCAGCCCCAGTGCCCGCGACGCGTCCAGCAAGGAGGCCAGCAGAGCCGCGCCCTGCCGCGCGAGCCGTTCAGGTGCTGGCGCGTCGCCCGAGGAGGCCATCACGGCCATCGAGTGCACGTCGAACACGCAGCAGGCCTGCACGCCCTTGACGAGTGCGCAGCGCTGGGCGTAGGCCGCCCAGCTCGACGCGCCGGGCACCGGCATCGGCATGATGGCGGTGGGGGTGGCGAAGGCCGCCGCCGGCACCGCCAGTGAGGCCGGCATGGTCAGGGCCGTCGGTGCCGTCGCGGCCATGGGCGCCGCCGGTGCCGGCGGCTCGCCCCGGGCAACCTGGGCCCTCGGCGCCTTGGGTGCAGGCGGCGCCATGGGCGCGGTGCTGGCGGCGCGCAGCGGCCGCAGCTGGCGCAGCGACTCCAGCGGCATCGGCTCGGTCATGGCCTCGGTGGCCGGCACCGGAGGCCTCGGCACGGCCCGCGACAACTCGGTCGGCAACGCGCGCTCTCCTCCGGGCATGCCGTGGAGGCGGTTCCAGGCGCCGCCGACGAAGGTCCACACATGCTTGGGCTTGGCGGCGTGCGGCGCCACGTGCACGGCCACGGGCGTCTGGTGCGCCAGCTGCGCGCTGGGGCCGGCCAGACCGATGCTGGAGCCCAGCGGCACCAGCAGCAGGTCGCGGTTGGGCCAGTTGCGGCCCTGCATGGCCTGATGCAGCGGCGCGAGCTGCGCCGTCAGCGCGTGCGCGGGCAACTCGCCCACCATCAGCACGCCCAGCCTGCTGTGAGCCAGGAGCACGCGCGCCAGCGCCGCCCGGGTGGGGCCGTCGGCCTGCACCTCGGTGCTGTAGACGCGCACCGGGCTGTCGTCCGCCAGCTTGACCTCGACGAAGAGCATCACCGCCAGCGCCGCGCCCTGGCCCTGCCGGCGGATGGACAGGCGCTGCACGCGCGCGCCCGCTGGCACCACCATGCTGTTCAGCAGGCGCACCGAGGCCGCGAGGCCCACGTCGTGCAGGGCGATGAACTCGGGCGCCAGGCGCTGGAACTCGGCCTGCAGCGACATCGCGGCGTCGCCGCCCACGAAGAACTCGACCTGGTCGTCCGAGATACGGCGGCCGACATCGCCCGTGGCCTCGCCCAGATAGGCGTCGCTGTCGCGCACGATCTGGGTGGCCGGCGCGGCCAGGTCGTCGCGGGCCGGCCGGGCGGGCAGCACGCGATGTGTGTCGGGCCAGTTGTCGGGTTCGCGCGGGGCGGGCATCCGTAGGTCTCTGGTGGGTCTTGTTCTGGTAACGGCAGGATGATAGGCGGCCGGCGGCCCGTCCCGGGGGCTGTCGGCAGGACCCACTCCCTAGAATCGACCTCCGCAGCAGCTGGGCGAAGGCCGATGAACGAAAGACAAACCTTGCGGCCGGTGGTCGTGGTGGGGGCCGGGCTGGCCGGCCTGACGGTCGCCCTGGAACTGGCGCGTTCGCGGCCCGTGGTGGTGCTGGCCAAGCGCGACCTCGACGAGAGCGCCACCGCCTGGGCACAGGGCGGCATCGTCGGCGTGCTGGGCGCCGACGACAGCGTCGAGAGCCACGTCCGCGACACGCAGGAGGCCGGCGCCGGCATCGTCGACGAGCACGCCGCGCGCTTCATGGCCGAGCACAGCGCCGCAGCCGTGCAGTGGCTGGTGGAGCAGGGCGTGGGCTTTTCGCCCGATCCCGAGGGCCCGCTCGGCCTGCACCTCACGCGCGAGGGCGGCCACGCGGTGCGCCGCATCGCCCACGCCGCCGATGCCACCGGCCGCGCGATCCACGACGCCTTGCTGGCGCGCGCCCGCGCCCACCCGAACATCGTGCTGCGCGAGCGCTGGGTGGCGGTGGACCTGATCACCGGGCGCCACCTGGGCCCGCCCGGCGGCGCACCGCGCTGCCACGGCGTCTACGCCCTCGACATGGACCGCGGCCGCGTCGAGACGCTGGCTGCCGACGCGGTGGTGCTGGCCACGGGCGGCGTCGGCAAGGTCTACCGCTACACCAGCAACCCCGACACCGCCACCGGCGACGGCATCGCGATGGCCTGGCGCGCAGGCTGCCGGGTGGCGAACATGGAGTTCATCCAGTTCCACCCCACATGCCTCTACCACCCCCAGGAGCGCAGCTTCCTCATCACCGAGGCCCTCCGCGGCGAGGGTGCGGTGCTGACGCTGCCGTCCACCGGGCCGGGCGACCCCGGAGGCCGGCGCTTCATGCCGGCGCACGACGAGCGCGCCGAACTCGCGCCGCGCGACATCGTGGCCCGTGCCATCGACTTCGAGATGAAGAAGCACGGCCTCGACCACGTCTGGCTCGACGCACGCCCCATCGTCGCGGCCAAGGGCGAGGGCTTCCTGAAGGAACACTTCCCGACGATCCACGCGCGCTGCGGCCAGCTGGGCATCGACATCGCGCGCCAGCCCATCCCGGTGGTGCCGGCGGCGCACTACACCTGCGGTGGCGTCGTCACCGACCTGGACGGCCGCACCGACCTGCCGCGCCTGTTCGCGGTGGGCGAGACCACCTACACCGGCCTGCACGGCGCCAACCGGCTGGCCAGCAACTCGCTACTGGAGTGCGTGGTGCTGGGACGCAGCTGCGCGGAGGCGATCGCGCGGCTGCCCGCGGCCGCTGCGCCCGAGCCGCCGCCCTGGGACGAGAGCCAGGTCGAGGACGCCGACGAGCAAGTGGTGATCGCGCACAACTGGGACGAGCTCCGCCTGCTGATGTGGAACTACGTCGGCATCGTGCGCACCACCAAGCGGCTGGAGCGAGCGCTGCACCGCATCAAGCTTCTGCGCGGCGAGATCGACGACTACTACGCCAACTTCCGCGTCAACCGCGACCTGCTGGAGCTGCGCAACCTGGTCGTGTGCGCCGAGCTGATCGTGCGCAGCGCGCTGCGCCGGCACGAGAGCCGAGGCCTGCACTACAGCCGCGACTTCCCGCAGACGCTGCCGGTGAGCTTCCCGACCGTGCTGACCAGGCCGGCGCGCAGCATGTCGCGGGGCGGGTGAAGCGCGTGCCGCTGCGGCCCGCTCAGCCCCGGGCCTTCATCGCCGTGCGGGCCTGGACGAAGCCGAAGGCGTACTCCACCGCCTCGGCGAGATGCCGCTCGCTCTCGCTGCGTTCGCGCTCGCTCAGGTAGAAGACGAAATCGACCTCGTGGCGGATGTACCTCGGAGCCAGCCGGTTCAGCGCCACGCAGGCCACGTCGGCCAGCAGTTCGTCGTCGTGGACCAGCCCGGGGTACTCCGGCGCCAGTTGCCGCACCGCGTCGAAGACGGCGCGTTCGTTGTGGTTGCGGACGGTGGTGAAGTCGGTGCTCATGTCGGATCCTGCCCCCGGCTGAGGCTTCGGGGCTCAGAGGGGCTTATCGGCCCGCAGGGCCCGGCCTGAAGCGACCCGGCCCGGTCAGGCCGCGCCGATGCCCCGAACCAGCCCGGCGGGGGCGCCGCGCTGCGGCGTGGCCAGGGCCCCGGGATAGGCCTTCACGAAGTCGAGCATGCGCTCGATGCAGCCCGCGGCGCGGGCGCGCACCGGTTCGGGCAGGACGATCTCGCCCTGGCCCTGCTCCAGGCACCCGAGCACGCCCTGCAGGGCGTTCATCGCCATCCAGGGGCAGTGCGCGCAGCTCTTGCACGTGGCGCTGCGGCCGGCAGTGGGGGCCTCGATCAGCGTCTTGCCCGGGGCCAGCTGCCGCATGCGGTGCAGGATGCCGTTGTCGGTGGCCACGATGTACTCGCGCGCCGATCCCTCCACCACGGCCTTCAGCAGCTGCGAGGTGCTGCCCACCACGTCGGCCAGGGCCACCACGGGCGCGGGCGATTCGGGGTGCACCAGCACCTGCGCGCCGGGGTGCTCGGCCTTGAGCAGTTCCAGCTCCAGGCCCTTGAATTCGTCGTGGACGATGCAGGCGCCGTTCCACAGCAGCATGTCGGCGCCGGTCTGCTCCTGGATGTAGCGGCCGAGGTGGCGGTCGGGCGCCCAGAGGATCTTCCGGCCCTGGGCCTTCAGGTGCTCGACGATGGCCAGCGCGCAGGAACTGGTCACCATCCAGTCGGCGCGCGCCTTCACGGCGGCGCTGGTGTTGGCGTAGACCACGACCTCGCGGTCGGGGTGGGCGTCGCAGAAGGCCGCGAAGGCCTCGGGCGGGCAGCCCAGGTCGAGCGAGCAGGTGGCCTCCAGGTCGGGCATCAGCACGCGCTTGTGCGGGCTGAGGATCTTCGCCGTCTCGCCCATGAAGCGCACGCCGGCCACCACCAGCGTCTGCGCGGGGTGGTCGCGCCCGAAGCGCGCCATCTCCAGCGAGTCGGCCACGATGCCGCCGGTGGCCAGGGCGAGGTCCTGCAGGTCGCCGTCGACGTAGTAGTGGGCCACCAGCACGGCCCCCCGGGCCTGCAGCAGCGCGGCGGCGCGCTCGCGGGCCGCGGCACGCTCGGCTGGCGGCAGCGCCGCCGGCACCTTGGCCCAGGCGTGCTGGGTGCTGCAGGCGCCGGCGGCGTCCTGGCGGGTGTAGTCGAACAGCACGGCGTCGCTCATGGCGTCCTCGGCATCGGGTATGGGAATGTGGGGTGCGCAGCGCGGCCGTCAAGCCATGGCGGCGTCAGGCGGAGGCGAAGAAGCGGCTCGGCGGCACGCCCACCGAGCGCCGCACCATGGCCGAGAAGGCGCTGGCGCTGGCGTAGCCCAGCTCGGCGGCGATGTGCGCCATGGGCCGCCGGCGCGCGGCCATCGACAGCGCCTTGGCCAGCAGCACCTGCTGGCGCCACTCGGCGAAGGTGGTGCCGAGCTCCTGCCGGAACAGGCGCGCGATGGTGCGCACGCTGGCACCGCACTCGGCGGCCCAGCCGGCCAGCGTGGCGTGGCGCGCGGGGTCGTCAAGCACGGCTTCGCACAGCACGCGCAGCCGCTTGTCGGCGGGCAGGCCCACGCCCAGGGGCACCGGGCGGGCTCTCGCGAGCTCGTCCTGCACCAGGGCCGCCAGGCAGGCCTCGCGCGCGGCGGCGGCGGGCGGCTGCACGAATTGCTCGACCAGTTCGCGCAGCAGCGGCGAGACCTCCAGCACTCGGCACTGCCGCCAGCCGCCGCCGTCGTCGCCGCGGCCGCCGCCCAGGCCGGCCGGGCCGCAGGCGCCGGCTGCCTGCCACAGGTACAGCGTGCGCAGCTCGGCGTCCTCGACCACGGTGACCACGTGCTCGACGCCGCTGGGGATCCACACCGCGCGCGACGGCGGCACGATGTAGGTGTGGCTGCCGGCACTGACGCGCAGCACGCCCGTGGCCGACCAGGCCACCTGCGCCCAGGCGTGGCGGTGCGGCGCGATGCGCGACGCCGCCGTCATGCGCCGGGCGCGCACGCGCAGCGGGTGGGCGGCCGTGGGGGCGAAGTCGGCGGGCCCCGGGGCCGGCACGTGGTCGTGCACCGGTGGCCGCGCGCCCGGGCCGCGGCGCTGCGGGCGCTGCGGTGCCGGACGGCTGGATGCGGGGCGTGCCATGGCGCGATTTCGACAGAACTTGGCCGACTATCGTAACCCGGCCGCTGCAGCGGTCGCTAGGCTGCGGGCATGTCGTCCCTCGCTTCCAAGCCGCCTGCGCCGCCGGCCGGCGCCCGCGCCGATTTCACGGTGATCGGCCTCGTGGGCCTGGCCCACGCCACCTCGCACTTCTTCCACCTGCTGCTGCCGCCGCTGTTCCCGGTGTTCATGCGCGAGTTCGGCCTGAGCTATTCCGAGCTCGGGCTGCTGGTGTCGGTGTTCTTCGTCATCAGCGGTGTCGGGCAGGCGATGTCCGGCTTCCTCGTCGACCGTGTCGGCGCGCGGCCGGTGCTGCTGGCGGCGCTGGGCTTCTTCGTTGCCGCGGCGCTGGCGGCGGCCTCGGCGCAGGGCTATGCAGGCCTGGTGCTGGCGGCGGTGCTGGCGGGCGTGGGCAACGCGCCGTTCCACCCGGCCGACTTCACCATCCTCAACAAGCGCGTGTCGCCGGCGCGGCTGGGCCACGCGTTCTCGGCGCACGGCATCTCGGGCAACCTGGGCTGGGCGGTGGCGCCGGTGCTGCTCATCGGCGTGGCAGAGCTCTCGGGCCAGTGGCGTGCCGCCTATCTGGCTGCGGCGCTGTGGGCGCTGGCGGTGCTGGTGCTGCTGGCCCTGCGCCGCGACGACATCGACGACCGCCTGGTCGGCGCCGGCCAGGGGCCCCGCGTCGGCGCCTCCACCGCCCCGGCCGAGCACCCGATGGCCTTCCTGCGCCTGCCTTCGGTGTGGCTGTGCTTCGGTTTCTTCTTCTGGAGCACGGCGGCGCTGGCCGCGATCCAGAGCTTCGCCAGCCCGGCGCTGGCGGCGCTGTACGGGCTGCCGCTGTCGGCCACGGCCTTCGTTGTCACCGGCTACATGCTGTGCGGCGCAGCCGGCATGGTGATCGGGGGCTTCGTGGTGGCGCGGGTGCAGCGGCTGGAGCTCACCATCGGCGTGGCCATGGCCGGCGGGGCGGCGCTGCTGCTGCTGGTGGGCAGCGGGGCGCTGCCGCCCTGGCTGGCCGCCGGCGTGGCGGCCCTGGCCGGCTTCGGCACCGGACTGGCCGGGCCCTCGCGCGACATGCTCATCAAGCGCGCGGCGCCGCCGGGGGCCACCGGGCGCGTGTACGGCACGGTGTATTCGGGCCTGGACGTGGGCTTCGCGCTGGCCGCGCCGGTGTTCGGCTGGCTCATGGACCACGGTCACGCCGGCGGCGTGTTCGCGGGCTCGGCGCTGGCGCTGCTGATGGGCGTCGGCTCGGCGTCGCTGGTGGCGCTGCGGCTGCGGGGGCCGCGCGCGGCAGCGGCCGCGGCCTGAACCTGGCCCGGGCCCCGGGCCGCTACAGTGAGCGCCCATGTCCTCGCCGTCCACACCCTCCCGCCTGGCCGGCCACGCGCTGGTGCAGGCGCTGATCGAACAAGGCATCACCACCTGCTTCGGCGTGCCCGGCGAGAGCTACCTCGCCGTGCTCGACGGCTTCCACGAGCACCGCGAGCGCATCCGCTTCGTCGTCTGCCGTCAGGAAGGCGGCGCGGCCTTCATGGCCGAGGCCCAGGGCAAGCTCACCGGGCGCCCCGGCGTGTGCCTGGTGACGCGTGGGCCCGGCGCCACCAACGCCAGCATCGGCGTGCACACCGCGTTCCAGGACTCGACCCCGATGATCCTGTTCGTCGGCCAGGTGGCCAGCGACCAGCGCGACCGCGAGGCCTTCCAGGAACTGGACTACCGGCAGATGTTCGGCCCTGGCACGCTGGGCCTGGCCAAGTGGGCGGCGCAGGTCGACAGCGCCGACCGCCTGCCCGAGTACGTGGCGCGCGCCTTCCACACCGCGATGCAGGGCCGGCCGGGCCCGGTGGTGCTGGCGCTGCCCGAGGACATGCTCACCACGCCCACCGCCGCACCCGTGCTGCCTCGCGTGGAGCCCGTGCGCGCCTGGCCGGCGCCGGGGGCGCTGCGCGAACTGCGGGCGCGGCTGGTGGCGGCCGAGCGGCCCATCGTCATCGCCGGCGGCCCCGGCTGGGACGCCGAGTCAGCCGCGGCGCTGCAGCGCTTCGCCGAGAACTGGCAGCTGCCCGTGGCCTGCGGCTGGCGCTTCCAGGACACCTTCGACAACCGCCACCCGCTGTACGCGGGTGACGTCGGCATCGGCATCAACCCCCGGCTCGCGGCGCGCATCCGCGAGGCCGATCTGGTGATCGCCCTGGGCGTGCGCCTGGGCGAGATGACCACCGGCGGCTACACGCTGCTGGCCGCGCCGCGGCCGGCGCAGGCGCTGGTGCACATCCACCCTGGGCCCGAGGAGCTGGGCCGCGTGTACGCCGCCGACCTGCCGATCCAGGCCGCGATGCCGGCGGCGGCCAAGTCGCTGGAGGCCCTGACCGCCCCGCCCGAGCTGCGCTGGCGCGCTCACGCCGAGGCCGCGCGGGCCGACTACGAGGCCAACCTCGAGGCCCCTGTCGTCGAGCCGATGGACCTGGCCGTGGTGGTCAAGACGCTGCAGCGGCTGTTGCCCGAGAGCACGGTCTACACCAACGGCGCCGGCAACTTCGCCGGCTGGCTGCACCGCTACGGCGTGCTGCCGGGCCTGCAGCACCACGGGCGCACGCAGCTGGCGCCCACGAGCGGCGCCATGGGCTACGGGCTGCCGGCGGCGGTGGCCGCGAGCCTGCTGCAGCCGCAGCGCTGGGTCGTCAACCTGGCCGGCGACGGCGACTTCCTGATGAACGGCCAGGAGCTGGCCACCGCCACCGGCTACGGCGCGAAGCGGCTGCTGAGCATCGTCGTCGACAACGGCACCTACGGCACGATCCGCATGCACCAGGAGCGCGAGTACCCGGCACGCGTGAGCGGCTCCGACCTCTTCAACCCCGACTTCGCGGCGCTGGCGCGCGCCTATGGCTGGCACGGCGAGTTCGCCGCCACCACGGCCGGCGCGGTGGCGGCGCTCGAGCGCTGCATCGCGGCGGCCGGGGCCCAGGGCCGCCCGGCCCTGCTGCACCTGAAGCTGCCGGCCGACGTGATCACGTCGCGCACGACGCTCGGTGCGATCCGTGAAGCGGCACTGAAGCGCTGAGAGTGTGAGAGGCAATCCAATGCACCCGCGTAGGCCCCCAGAGCAGCCCCAATCTAGGCGCGAAACGAAGCCGGGTCGGGGACCCGGCGAGGCTTCGCAACGACGAGTGGGGCTGTTCTGGGGGCCTACCCGAAGGGCTGGGGTGTTCAAGGGCCCTGCGCGTCGTTGTGTCGCTAGCCCGCACAGGCGTGCGGGCGTCGCGCCACGCCTAGCTCAGGGCCCTTGCACACCCCAGCGCGGGCGCATTGGGTTGCCTCTCACACTCTGAGCGCCCGCCCGGCCCATGTGCGCGGACACGACGTTCTGGCGACGGGCCCTCCGGCGGGCCGTCCTGCTGCTGGCGGTGGCGCTGCCCGCCCACGCCGCGCTCGTGGAGCAGGTCATCGAGGTGCCGGTCAAGGTCACCAACGCCTATGGCCGCGTCGTCGAGCAGCCCATCGTCGTCAGCGTCTACCACGACAGCACCAGCCCGGTGCCGAGGCCCATCGCGCTCATCAACCACGGCCGGGCGGCGGACGCGGCCCAGCGGGCTGCGTTCGGGCGGGCCACCGCCATCACCAACGCGCGCTGGCTCGCCGGCTTGGGCTTGCTCGTCGTCGTCCCCACACGGCTCGGGTACGGGGTGAGCGGCGGCGAGGACGTGGAGGACACCGGCCCCTGCGCGCGTAAGCGGTACCCGCCGGGCTACGAGGCCGCAGCCGTGCAGACCCTTCAGGTGCTCGACCAGGTGCGGCAGCGGCCCGATGTGCAAGCCGACCGCGTGCTCGTGCTGGGCCAGTCGTTCGGCGGTGCCACCGCCATCGCCGTGGCGGCCAAGGGCGCGCCGGGGATCGTGGCCGCCATCAACTTTGCCGGCGGCGGCGGCGGCAATCCGCTGACCCAGCCGCAGCAGCCTTGCGACACGCCGGGGCTGCGTGACCTGTTCGCCGGCTACGGGCGCACCGCCCGCATCCCCACCCTGTGGGTGTACGCCGAGAACGACCAGTGGATGGGCCCGGTGTACCCGCGGCAATGGTTCGATGCCTTCCAGGCGGCCGGCGGCGTGGGCGAGTTCGTGCTGTTCCCGCCCAATGGAAAGGACGGCCACGGGCTGTTCACCCAGGATCCATCGGCTTGGCGGCCCACGGTGCTGGACTTCCTCCGCAAGCACATGGACCCCGGGCTGGCGACAAAGGGCGCCGAGAAGCGCTGAGTGCCAGGTCCGCGACCCCGCCGCCACGGGGTGCGCCCTGCACGGTCTGCGCCGGGGCCCTCAGCGTCCGCCAGGGGCGGCGGCGCTAGCGGCGGTGGCCGGGGCGGGTGGCAGCTTCCAGAGCTTGCCGCACAGGCCGCGGTACACGAACGCACCGCCAGGCTGCACAGGCAGGCTGCCAGCAGCCTCGGTGGAAACGGCCAGTTCGACGGCGTGGAAGAACACGCGCTCGGCCGGCTGTGCCAGAGGCGCACTGGCGAACGTGCCGTTGGGTATCGGGCCGACCGGCCGCACCGCGCCCTGCTTGTCGATGGTCCAGAGGAAGAGGGTCTGCCCCTGCGCCAGCGCCGGCGGCGCGCTGACCTGCTTGAGGTCGACCACCTCTCCGCGCCGCAGGCTGGACACGATGAGCCCAGGGCGCCCATGGGGGTCGGCGAGCACGCCGACGTAGCTCTCGGGCAGTTGGGTCTCCTGCGTCGCGCGGTCTGGCCGCAGCATGGGCAGCAGGGGCGCCGACAGGTGGCCGAACAACAGCCCCACGGCCAGCGCGCCGGCAGGGACTGGCGCCAGCCACCGACGCCACCAGGGCGGCGGCGTCACCCGGGGCGTGCGGAACAGGCGGTCGTGCAGTCGCTGCCACGATTGCGGCGGGATCGGTGATGGCGGCTGGGCCGCCAGCACCCCGCCCAGCCGGGCGTGCCACGCCCACACGGCTTGCTCGACGTCGACCCGTTGCCGCATCAAGGTCTCGAAGCGCCTGCGCGCGGGTCCCCTCAAGGTGCCCAGCGCGTAGCCCGCGGCCATGCGGTCCACCGTCTGCGGGTGCTGGTGCCAGAAGACCGTCATGCCGCTTCCATGCAGGCCCGAAGCGACAGCAGGCTGCGGCGCGTCCAGGCCTTGACGGTGCCCAGCGGGCGCCGAAGCCGGGCCGACAACTCGCCGTGGGACAGGCCCTCGGCGTAGGCCAGCAGCAAGGCCTGGCGCGGCCCGGCCTCGAGCCGCTCCAGGCAGGCGCGCAGCTGCCGCTCGTCCTCTTCGAAGCGCAGCTGCTCGAACACGCCAGGCGCATCGCTGGGCGCGTCGTGATGCAACTCGTCGCCATCGTCGGAGTGCAGCTGAAGGGGCAGCTCCGGCGGCTGCCGGCGCAGGCGGTCGATGGCCTTGTTGCGGGTCACCACACACAGCCAAGCGAAGCTGCGCACGGCCGGCGCGCGCGGTGTCGAGTCGCCGTGCCACAGCCCGGCGAACACATCGTGCACGACGTCCTCGGCGGCGCCACGGTCGTGCAGCACGCGGTCCGCGGTCGTCAGCAGCACGCCGGCAGTGAGTTCGTACAAGGCCTCGAAGGCGCGGCGGTCCCCCTGGCCCACGCGCGCCAGCAGGGTCTCGATCTCTTCACGTCGGGCCATGGGGCGATTGTCCGTGCATTGCGGGCCGTCGAGCACGGGGAGGGTCCCTCAGCGTGGCAGTTCGTGCAGGCGCACGGCGCCGTCGCCCACCTCGCTGAAGCGCTGACGGATCTCGTCGAAGCTCTTCACACGGACGCGCTCGAAGTCGCCCCAGCGCAGCGGCGGCGGCAGGTCGCCGTAGACCTCCGTCGGCGCGTGCAGGCAGGCATAGGACGCCGCCGGGTTCAGCACGAACCGCGCCGCGCCGGGCACCCGCAGGCGCTTGCCAGCCTCGATGCGGGGATCGGTCGCGAAGCGGTTGGGGAAGATGCGGACGATCTCCTGCGTCACCGGGTCCTGGGCGTAGCAGTACACGTAGCCGGCAACAGCGCTGCTCACGTTCAGCTGCAGGCTGCCTCGTTCGACGGCACTGGACAGCTGCAGCGCCCGCGAAGCCCCGGTGGCCGGGGCCTGCGCGGCGCCACTTGCCGCCACGGCGGTGGCCGCCGCGCCGCGCGCCTGCCCCCCGCGGGGAACCTTGCGCGCGACGAAGGCATGGAAGAACTCGAGGTCCACCGCACCTTCGGGCGGCAGGCCCAGGGCCCGCCGGTAGGTGCGCAGCGCGGCCGTGAACGCAGGGCCAGCCTCGCCGTCCACCGGGCCGTCGTAGTAGCGGCGCTCGCGCATGCGCTCCTGCAGGTGTCGCACGCGTTCGCTGCCGTCCATGGCGAGGAACCAGTCCTCGACCTCGCGACGCACCTCTGGGTCGTCGTCGGCGACCTGCAGGCACTGCCAGTAGGGCAGCCGCAGCAGCTTGCCGACCAGCTCGACGGCCGCCAGCTCGACCATGTTGCGCGCCGCCTGGGACGGGCCTTCGGAGCGCGACGCGGAAAACGAGAACACCATGTCGAGGCCGGGATTGCGCAGCTGCGCCTGCCCGTCCCCGGCGCTCGAATCGCGGCTGGCCAGCACGGTGAGGTTCTTCGAGGAAACGCCCGCGAGCAGCGTCATCGATTCGGTGTCCACCAGCGCCGCATCGAAGCCCAGCACCGCAAAGCGCGTCTCGCTGCCCAGCCGGAGCCCCAGCAGGCGCGCGGGCAGGCTCAGGCCGATCGAGCCGCCGCGCTTGCCCACGCTGTCGTCGAGCTGGCTGACCGTGCCGCGCAGGGCGTATCGCGGCACCACGGCGAACGCGGTCTGGCGTTGCGCCTGCTGCAGAAGCTGCGCCAGGTTCTGCTGGTCGCTGCCGAACACCGACAGCCTGACGGCCCGGGAGCGGCGGGTCATGTCCGAGATGGCCGAGGTCATCATGTCGCGGGCCGATATCGGCACGCGCTGGGTGGCGTCGCGCATCTCCTCCATCATCAGGGTCACGTCGCGCACGCCGGTGTCGTGCAGCAGCTCGTCCATGCAGCGCAGCGCGGGCGTGAAGTTCGTCACCGCACGCGTGCTGCGGTCGACCGGGTTGAGCCGGCCACGCACCTCGGCGCTGGCTTGTGCGTTGGGCTGCGTGCCGCAGGCGCTCAGCAGCATGCAGGCAGCCAGCAGGGCGGATGCGGCAGGGCCGCAGGTTCGGTGCGCGGGCTTCATGGCGATACCTCGGCGTCCTGTTCGTGGGGTTGGGCGGGTCCGGTCCGATCGGGCCGGCGGCCGCTGCGGCAGCCGCCGGCCCGACCTCGCGGTCACTGGTTGCGCACGGTGATGTCGCCGCGCGTCGTGCGCCGCTCGGACTTGACGCAGCGGTCGGCCCCGTTGCGCACGATGCGGTTTCGGGCGTCGGGGCCGTAGCTGAGCTTGCAGTCGAGGGCAGGGCCCACGAGCAGCGAGTTCAGCGGCGTGGCCGTGCCCTGGCACATGTCGCCGCCGTCGGAGGCTTCGGTGCCGACGCGGCGGCCGTCCAGCGCGCACTTGCGCGGACCCAGGTCGTCTTCGACCGTCTCGGTCCTGACGCAGACCGCGCGGTCGTTGCCCTGCACCTGGATGGCGAAGCCGCTTTCGCAGACGGCCACGTCGGCGGCCTGCGCGGCACCGGCGCTGAGGACGAACAGGGTGGCGGCGAGGATGCGGATGAGCATGTTGATCTCCAGAGGAAGTGAATTGATGTCGTTCAACGAAAGAGGAGAAGAGGCAACCGGGGGGCCGTGGCCGGCGTGCGCCGCCCGCGGCGTGGCCCGGGCTCAAGGGGGGTGGCGTGCGGGCGTCATGAAGGCCTCCTTGTGCGTTGCTGGCGGCCGCCACGCGTTTCGTGGCGCCTGCTTCAGGAACGCGGGCCCGATCGCCTTGGATGCGCGCCGCGGTGCGGCGGGCTGGCGATGGCCTCCCCAGGGCAGTGGAGGCTGCCTGTCGGGCTTGCGGCGTTGACGATCAGCGCCGCGTGGGCCGCAGCAGCAGCAGCACGCCGGCGCACACCAGCGCGGCGGCCAGCCACTCGCCTGTCGTAACCACCTCGCCGCCCAGGGTGACGCCCAGCACGAGGCCGATCACCGGGTTGACGAAGGTGTAGCTCGACGCCAGCGCGGTGCTGGTGCGTTGCAGCAGCACCATGTAGGCCGAGAAGGCGACGAGGCTGCCGGCCACCACGAGGTAGGCCCACGACATCAGGGCGCGGCTCTCGGGCGGCCAGGCCGGGCGCTCGCCGGCAGCCAGCGCGGCCAGCGCAAGCAGCGCGCCGCCGGCCAGCATCTGGCTGGCATAGCCGGCCGCGCCCGGCGCCATCGCCAGCGCGCCGCCACCCAGCGCGCGGGGCAGGCCATGGCGGGCCCAGACGCTGCCCACGCTCCAGGTGACGCAGGCCAGAGTCAGCCACAGCAGGCCCGGCAGCGACGCGGCGAAGCCCGCGCCGCGCGACAGCAGCACCACGCCCACCAGGCCCAGCGCGATGCCGGCGGCCACGCGCCGGCTCGGGCGCACGCCGTAGGGCCACTCCGCCAGCGCCACCAGCGCCGGCACCACGGCGATGAAGGCCACCACGAGGCCGGAGCTCACCGTGGTCTGCGCCACCGCGGTGGCGCCGAAGCCGCCGCCCAGCATCAGGGCGCCCAGCACGACTGCGCTGACCCACTCGGCCCGCGTCGGCAGCCGCGCGCCGCGCAGCAGCACCCAGGCCATCAGCAGGCCCCCCGCCGCCAGGAAACGCGTGCCCATCTGGAAGAAGGGCGGGAAGCTCGGCAGCGCCCACTTGATGGCGAGGTAGGTCGAGCCCCAGATCAGCCAGGTGGCCGCCAGGCAGGCGGCGATCAGCGGCGCGCCAGGCGCGGACGATGGCAGAGGAGACGGCGGAGCGGCGTTCGGCATGAGGGCGCGAGGCTAGGCTCGACGCGACGCCCCGCCGGGGCACGGACGCGCCACTCCATGAACGACGTCGCCACCAGCGCCCTCTGCGACCCCTTCCGCGACGACCCCACCGCGCTGCGCGTGCTGCCCCCCGCGTGGCACGACTACGGCGGCCTGCCGCGCTTTGCAGGCCCCGTGGCCACCGTGCAGTGCGTGGAGGACAACGTGCTTGTGAAGGCCCTGCTCGACAGCCCCGGCCAGGGCCGGGTGCTGGTGGTGGACGGCGGCGGCAGCCTGCGCACGGCGCTGGTGGGCGGCAACCTGGCGGCGGCGGCGGCCCGCAACGGGTGGGCGGGCATCGTGGTCGACGGCGCGGTGCGCGACGTGGCCGAGCTTCGCGCCACCGCCGTGGGCGTGCGCGCGCTGGCGCTGTGCCCAATGCCGCCGGCCAAGCGCGGCAGCGGAGCGCAAGGCGGGCCCGTGCGGCTGCGCGGCGTGGTGGTGCGGCCGGGCGACTGGCTGTACGCCGATGCCGACGGCATCGTCGTCAGCGAGCGGCCGCTGCACGCCGGCTGACTAGAATCCGCCTCACGTCGGGGTGTAGCGCAGCCTGGTAGCGCAATTGCTTTGGGAGCAATGGGTCGAAGGTTCGAATCCTTTCACCCCGACCACTCGCTGCTGGGCCGCCGAGCCCGCCTTCGCGGTCAGGCGGCGCCGCGCAGCGGTGCCGTGGCGGCATTGATGCGCCGCGCCAGGGCAGGGTCGTGCGGCTCGACGGAGGCAGGCTTCTCGGCCGCGGCGGGCCGCCGCATCCCGGCGAGCGTGTCGTCGATCTCGTTCGCCAGCCTGCTGGCCAGTTGCTGGGCCATCGGCACCAGCCAGCCGCCGACGTCGCGGTCTTCGCGGGAGTCCTGCTCCAGGAAGCGGTCGGCCGCCTTGGCCGCCGCGTGCAGCTGGTGGGCGCGGGCGCGCAACGGCACCAGCTTCTGCTGCAGGGCCGCCTCGGCGTTGCGTTCCTTCAGCGTGCGCGCCAGCCCGTCCAGGTCGGCGGCCAGGTCCTCGGCCAGCGTCACGGCGCTGCTCAGCAGCCAGGCCCCCGTGTCGTGCTCGGCACGGGCCTCCTGGGCCAGGTAGTGGTCGGCCGCGCGCGTGGCGGCGCGCAGCTGGTGGGCACGCGCGCCCAGCGATCGCATCAGGCCCGGCAGCGTGTCGGCGGGGCGGGGTTCGGCGCTGGTGCTCATGGGCGTCCTCGGGGTGGCAACGGTGCGGTCGGCCTCATTGTGCCCAGCCGGCGCGGCGCTGGCGGGCCAGTTCGGCGAGCAGGCCCCCCAGTTCGGATGGTTCGGTCGAGGGCGCCGGGGCGGGTGGCACCTCCGCGCCGGGCATGCAGGTCGGGGCGTCCTCGGCGTCGGGCAGGGGCGCGACGGCATCGAGCGCGGCCATCACCGCGTCGTCGATGAAGCGCGAGCGCAGGGCCGTGACGTGGCGCCCGCCCCAGGCGCGCTGCTGCGTGACGTGGAAGTTCTGCGGCGCCCACAGCGCCAGCGTGTCGCGGGCGCGGGTCATGCCCACGTAGAGCAGGCGCCTTTCCTCGTCGATCTCGTCGGCGTGGCCGGTGGCCAGGTCGGAAGGGATGGCGCCGTCGACGACGCGCAGCACGTGCACCGCGCTCCACTCCTGGCCCTTGGCCGAGTGCAGGGTCGACAGCGTGAGCCAGTCGTCGTCGAGCAGCGGCCGGCCGGCCTCGGCGCCGTGGGCCGCTGGCGGCTCGAGCAGCAGTTCGGTCACGAAGGACAGGCGGTCGCGCTGCCTTGCGGCGCCGGCGGCCATCTGCTGCAGCTCGGTGGCGCGCTGCGTGGCGTCCGCGTGCAGCCGCTGCAGGTGCGGCTCGTACCACGCCAGCACGCGGTCCAGGTCGTCGGGCCAGCGCGACTGCGGGCCGCGCAGCGCCGCCATCAGCGCGCGCAGCGCCTGCCACGGCGCGGCGGCCGCGCGCGGCGGCTCGAAGCCGGCGAGGTCGTGGCCGATGGCCGCGAAGCGCTGCAGGGCCGCCGGCCCGATGCCGGGCACCAGCCGCGCCACGCGTTGCGCGGCCAGCGCGGCCGCCGGGTTGTCGGCCCAGCGCAGCACCGCCAGCACGTCCTTCAAGTGGGCGGCTTCCAGGAAGCGCAGGCCGCCGAACTTGACGTAGGGCACGCGCCGGCGCAGCAGCTCCAGCTCCAGGGCCTGGCTGTGCGTGGCGGTGCGGAACAGCACGACCTGGCGGCGCAGCGCCAGGCCGCCTTCGCGCGCCTCGAGCACGGCGCGGGCCACGCCGCGGGCCTCGGCCGCCTCGTCGGCCACCGCGTGCAGCGTGGGGCGCGCGCCGGCCGGCCGAGTGCTGGTCAGCGTCTTGGCGAAGCGCTCGCGCGCCTGGGCGATGACGGCATTGCCCGCGGCCACGATGTCGGGCGTGCTGCGGTGGTTGCGCGTGAGCGTGAGCACGCGCGCCGCGGGCGTGCAGCGAGCCGGGAATCCCAGCATGCCGGCCACCGCGGCGCCGCGGAAACCGTAGATGGCCTGCGCGTCGTCGCCCACCGCCGTCAGCCCGGAGCCCCCGGGGCGCAGGGCCTCGACGATGTGCCACTGCAGCGGGTTGAGGTCCTGCACCTCGTCGACGAGCACGTGGTCGAAGCGCGCGCGCAGCCGGCTCGCCACGGGCTCGTGGCGCAGGGCCAGGTGCCAGGCGTCGAGCAGGTCGTCGTAGTCGAGCAGGCGCTGCTGCAGCTTGGCGGCGCCGTAGGCCTCGAAAAGCGCTGCCAGTGCGCGGCCGTCCTCGTCGCCGGGTGGCCGGCACCAGGGGAAGTGGCGGCGCAGCACCTCGGCCAGGGGCTGGCGCGTGCCGATGCAGCGCGAGTGGATGGCCATGCAGGTGGCCGGCGTGGGCACGCGGTGCTCGGCCACGGATCGGGCGGCCAGACCCAGTGCCAGGCGCTGCTGCGCCATCAGTTCCTCGGCGTCGGCGGCGTCGAGCACCGAGAAGCCGGGGTCCAGCCCCAGCGCCGCGGCCTCGTCGCGCAGCAGCCGCGCCGCGACGCCGTGGAAGGTGCCGCACCAGGGCAGCCTTGGCGCGGCCGTGGTGGCGTGCAGGCCGAGCGCGGCGTGCAGACGGGCTGCGGCGCGCTCGGCCAGTTCCTGGGCCGAGCGGCGGGAGAAGCTCAGCAGCAGGATGCGCTGCGGGTCGGCCCCGCGACGGACCAGTTCGGCCATCCGGGCCGAGAGCATGGTCGTCTTTCCGCTGCCGGCGCCGGCCACCACGAGCAGCGGCGCGTCACCGTGGGCCACGGCGGCCTGCTGTTCGGCTGTGAGGGTGGGCGCCATCGTCACGATGGCGCCGACTGTATAGGCATCCAGCCCTCTGGTGCGACCGGCTGGCCTGCCCGGAGGGACTCGAACCCCCGACCTGCGGCTTAGAAGGCCGCTGCTCTATCCAGTTGAGCTACGGGCAGATGGCGCGGATTGTCCGCCAGAGGTAACGCAGGCCGCTTCAGCGCTTGCGGTACTGGCCCTGGCCGAACAGCAGGTCGCGGGCCTTGTCGTCGGTCAGCGGCCTGCGCGCCGAGGCCAGAACCTCGCAGCCGCGCTGCACCGCGGGCCGCGCGCCGATCTCGTCGAACCAGGCTCGCAGGTGCGGAAACTCGTTCCAGTCGATGCCCTGGTTCTTCCAGTTGCGCAGCCAGGGGAACACGGCGATGTCGGCGATGGAGTACTCGGGGCCGCCCAGGTAGGGACTCTTCGCGAGCCGCTTGTCCATGACGCCGTACAGGCGCTTCGCCTCGTTGGTGTAGCGGTCCACCGCGTACGGGAGCTTCTCGGGCGCATAGATGCGGAAGTGGTGCACCTGGCCCAGCATGGGGCCGACGCCGAACATCTGGAACATCAGACACTGCAGCACCTCGTACCGGGCGGCCGTGCCCGGGGGCAGGAAACGGCCGGTCTTGCCGGCCAGGTACAGCAGGATGGCGCCGCTCTCGAACAGCGAGATCGGCGCGTCCTCGGGCCCATCGGGGTCGGTGATGGCGGGGATATTGTTGTTGGGGCTGATCGCCAGGAACCCGGGCTCGAACTGGGCGCCCGCGCCGATGTCCACCGGGTGCACCCGGTAGGGCAGCCCGCACTCCTCGAGCATGATGTGGACCTTGTGGCCGTTGGGCGTGGGCCACGAATACACTTCGATCATCGTCTCGTCTCCTGGCCGCCCTCTGGATTCTGAACCATGCTGAAAGGACTGAAGCGGCTGTTCTCCGGCTCCTCCGGCCAGGCCGACGCCAGCCACGACTGGGAGGGCGTGGCGCTGTGGGCCCAGCAGCGGCAGTACGGTTTCCGCGTCGTGCACAACGAGGGCTTCGTCGTCGATGGCCGCCTCGGGGCCACGCCGTGGCGGCTCGAGTGGGGGCCTTCCCAGCGCCCGTACATCGCCGGCCACGAGTTGCGCATCCGCGCCGAGATGGGCCTGAACCCCGACCTGCAGATCGTGGTGATGAACGTGTCGCTCCAGGAACAGATGGAGCGCGACGTCTTCGACCAGTACGTCGAGGGCGTGCAGACCCGCATCGACAACCAGACGCCGCCCGAGATGCGCTGGCTGGTGATGTTTCCCAAGCTGGCCGAGAAGGACCTGGGCGAGCTCGCAGGCCGCTTCGTGGGGCTTTCCAGCATCAGACCCTGGCTGCTGCAGTGGCTGGCCGGCCCGCTGTCGCAGTCGCTGGCGGCGCTGCGCAACGAGCCTGCGTTGCCCGTGGTGCTGATGATCGGTCGCGGCCGGCTGATGCTGCGCACCGCGCTCGCCGACCCCGCCCTGCCGGCGCTGCAATCCTGGCTGCGGCTGTTCGAGTGCGCGATGCGCGAGGCCAGTCGGGTGTCCAGCGAGAGCGGCGACGCCAGCGCGCCGAGCACGCAGGCAGGCCCGTGGAGTTCCAGCGCCTTGCCGGGCGACGAGCGCGAGAAGTAGCCGGCCCCGGGCCGAAGGTCACGCCTTGGGCATGACCTTGCCCAGTTCGAGCTTGGCGATGGCGTTGCGGTGCACCTCGTCGGGCCCGTCGGCGAAGCGCAGCGTGCGCGACAAGGTGTAGAAGTAGGCCAGCGGCGTGTCCTGGCTCATGCCGGCGCCGCCGAAGACCTGCATCGCCCAGTCGATGATCTGGCAGGCCATCTGCGGCGCCACGACCTTGATCATCGCGATCTCGGCCTTGGCGCTCTTGTTGCCCGCACGGTCCATCATCCAGGCGGCCTTCAGCGTGAGCAGCCGGGCCTGGTCGATCATGCAACGCGCCTCGGCGATGCGCTCCTGCGTCACCGTCTGCTGCGCGATGGTCTTGCCGAAGGCGGTGCGCGAGACGGCTCGCTCGCACATCAGCCTGAGCGCGCGCTCGGCGATGCCGATCAGCCGCATGCAGTGGTGGATGCGGCCGGGCCCGAGGCGGCCCTGCGCGATCTCGAAGCCGCGGCCCTCGCCGAGCAGGATGTGGTCGGCCGGCACGCGCACGTTCGCGAAGTCGACCTCCATGTGGCCGTGCGGCGCGTCGTCGTAGCCGAACACGGTCAGCGGGCGCAGCACGGTAATGCCGGGGGTGTCGGCGGGCACGACGATCATCGACTGCTGCGAGTGCCGGGGCGCCTGCGGGTCGGTCTTGCCCATGAAGATGTAGACGGCGCAGCGCGGGTCGCCGGCGCCGCTGGTCCACCACTTGCGGCCGTTGATGACGTAGTGGTCGCCGTCGCGGCGGATGTCGGCCTGGATGTTGGTGGCGTCCGAGCTGGCCACGGCGGGCTCGGTCATCGCGAAGGCGCTGCGGATCTCGCCGGCCAGCAGCGGCTCGAGCCATCGCTTCTTCAACGCCGGCGTGGCGTAGCGCGCGAACACCTCCATGTTGCCGGTGTCGGGCGCGCTGCAGTTGAAGACCTCGCTGCTCCAGGGAACCGCACCCATGATCTCGGCCAGCGGTGCGTAGTCCTGGTTGGACAGGCCGAAGCCGTACTCGGATTCGCCGCGCGCCAGGGCCGCCTGCCCGTCGGCCGTGGGCGGCAGGAACAGGTTCCACAGCCCGGCCGCGCGTGCCTTGGGCTTGAGCCGCTCGATGGTCTCCAGCGGCGTCCAGCGCCGGCCGGCGCGCGTGTTGGCCTCGATCTCCGCGAAGTAGGCCGGCTCCGCCGGATACACGTGCTCGGCCATGAAGGCGTTGAGCTTGTCGGCCAGCTGCCGGGTGCGGGGGGAGTACTCGAAGTCCATGGTGTCGTCTCCTTTGGGATCGGGTGCGTGGGCGCTCAGCCGGCGCGCTGCGCGAAGGCCCAGGCCATCTGCGCCAGCGTGCGCGTGGCGTCGCCGGTGGCTCGGGCCTCGGCGCTCGAGGCGATGCCGTCGACCACGCGCCGCGCGATGCCCTGCGTGATGCTGCCCAGCCTGAACAGGTTGTAGGCGAGGTAGAAGTTCCAGTCGGCCATCAGCGCGGCCGGGTCGCCGCGGCCGGTGCGCTGCGCATAGCGGCGCACGTACTCGGCCTCGTCGGGAATGCCCAGCGAGGCGAGGTCGAGCCCGCCGATGCCACGGAACACGCCCGGCGGGATGTGCCAGGCCATGCAGTGGTAGCTGAAGTCGGCCAGCGGGTGGCCCAGCGTCGACAGTTCCCAGTCCAGCACGGCCAGCACGCGCGGCTCGGTCGGGTGGAACACCAGGTTGTCGAGTCGGAAGTCGCCGTGCACCACCGAGACCTGGGTCTCGTCGCGCGCGCTGGCCGGCAACCGTGCGGGCAGCCACTCGATAAGGCGCTCCATCTCGGGGATGTCCTCGGTGCGCGAGGCCAGGTACTGCTTGCTCCAGCGGCCGATCTGGCGCTCGAAGTAGCTGCCGGGCTTGCCGTAGTCCGCCAGGCCGGCGGCCGCCACGTCCACCTGGTGCAGCGCGGCGATGACGCGGTTCATCTCGTCGTAGATGGCCGCGCGCCCGGCCTGCGTCATGCCCGGCAGGGACTGCTCCCAGAGCACGCGGCCTTCGACGAACTCCATCACGTAGAAGGCGCGGCCGATGACGGACTCGTCCTCGCACAGCAACTCCATGCGCGGCACGGGGAAGCCGCAGCCGCCGAGCGCCCGCATGACGCGGAACTCGCGCTCGATGGCGTGTGCCGAGGGCAGCAGCTTGGCCACCGGCCCCGGCTTGCTGCGCAATGCCCAGCGGCGCGAGGGCGTGGCCAGCAGGTAGGTGGGGTTGCTCTGGCCCCCTTTGAACTGCGACACCTGGAGCGGGCCGGCGAAGCCCGGCAGGTGCTGCGACAGGTGGCGCTCGAGCGCGGCCACGTCGAAGGCGTGGCTCTCGGCCATGGGCCGGGTGCCGGTGAAGCGCTCCATGCTCGGGGTCTCCGTGTCGTGGTGGATGGGCCGGCGCCGCGCCCTCAGCGGCTCAGCGTTCGGCGGCGGCCATCAGCTTCTCTCGCGAGACCACCACCAGGCGTGTCGGCTCGACGCGCACCGCGCCGTCGCGCTCGAAGCCCTTGAGCTCCTGGTTCACGCGCTGGCGCGAGGCGCCGAGCAGCTGGGCCAGGTCCTCCTGGGCGAGCGCCAGCCCGATGCGGATCTCGCTGCCCTCGGGCCCGTGCGCGACGCCGTAGCTGCGCGCCAGCAGCAGCAACTGCTTGGCCAGGCGCGCCTGCAGCGGGCGGGTGTTGAGGTCTTCGAAGCTGTCGAACATGAGCCGCAGGCGGCGACAGTTCAGGCGAAGCAACGCGTCGTACAGCTCCACGTGGCGTTGCAGCAGGGCACGGAAATCGGCCTTGCGCACGGTCAGCAGCGTCGTCGGGCCGTGGGCGTCGGCATCGTGGGTGCGGGGCAGGCCGTCGAACAGCGCGATGTCGCCGAACCAGGTGCCCGGCTCGGCGTAGGTGAGCGTGACCTGCTTGCCCGACAGCGACACCGAGCTGATGCGCACCGCGCCCCGCGCCACGCCGCACCATTCCTCGGCCGGTGCGCCGCGACTGGCCAGCGGCTCGCCGGCGGCGAGCCGCCGCACCGAGGCGCGCGAGAGGATGTCCGCGCGCAGGGAGGCCGAGAGCTTGCTGAACCACGCGCCGCTGTCGATGTTGTGCTGTTCGTCGAGTGTAAGGACCGGGGTATTCATGGCTTGTCGTGCGCGCGACAGGCGCGCAGCATGCATTGTCGTCCTGCCCAATGCGCCACCGATGAGCACCCAGCCCGCATCCGCCCATGCCCGCCCCGCCCACGTCGACGACACCGAGTGGCGGCTGCGCTGCGACCTCGCCGCCGCCTACCGGCTGGTGGCGATGTTCGGGTGGGACGATCTCGTCTTCACGCACATCAGCGCGCGCGTCGACGACGCCCGGGGCGAGCCCACCGGCGCCTTCCTCATCAACCCCTACGGCCTGATGTTCGAGGAGATGACCGCATCGAGCCTCGTGAAGGTGGATGCGCGTGGCGTCAAGCTCGAGGACTCGCCGCACGCCGTGAACCCGGCCGGCTTCGTGATCCACAGCGCCGTGCACGAGGCCCGGCACGACGTCGGCTGCGTGCTTCACACCCACACCCTCAACGGCGTGGCGGTGTCCGCGCAGCGGGGCGGGCTGCTGCCGATCTCGCAGCACTCGATCTTCGTGCTCTCGTCGCTCGGCTACCACGACTACGAGGGCGTGGCCCTGCGCGACGACGAGAAGCCGAGGCTGGTGGCCGACCTCGGCACGAACACGAACCTGATGCTGCGCAATCACGGCCTGTTGACCGTGGGCCGCACGGTCGCGGACGCCTTCCTGGCGATGTACTTCTTCGAGGCCTCGTGCAGCATCCAGGTGCGCGCCCAGGCCGGCGGCGGCGAACTCGTCGCCATCGAGCCCGGCATCGTGGCCACCGCCCGGCAGCAGGCCGGCACGGCCACCCGCGGCCAGGGTGCGCAACTGGCGTGGCCCGGGCTGTTGCGGCGGCTGTCGAATCGGTTCCCGGGCTGGGACTGCTGACGCTTCCCGACAACGCCGGGCCTCACCCAGTCCGCCAGGGCAAGACATAAGCCACGCTTGGGAGCCGCCGTGCGGCCTTGTCCGGAGCAGTGACGCTGGCGTCCTCTGCTAGAGTGAATCGAGCGCTCGAACCCGACACCAGCCCATCGCATGCAACGCCGCCGGTCCACGTTCGCAAGGAGCGCGGGCGGCGCCCTTTCCGGGGTGTCGGCCCTGATGCTGCTGGCGTGGTCCGTCCAGGCCGGGGCCGCCGGGCTGGGGCTGGGCGACGCCGGCGCAACCATGGGCCAGCCGCTCAACTTCGCCGTGGCCGTGCGCCTGGACCCCGGCGAGGCACTGAGTCCCGAGTGCGTGGGGGCAGAGGTCGTCGTCGGCGACCGCCGGGTGCCACCGCCCCTGGTGCGCACCGTGATCGAGATGACCAGCGCCACCACGGCACGCGTGCGCGTGCTGACCCAGAGCAGTGTCGACGAGCCCGTGGTGCAGGTGCAGCTGGGCGTGGGCTGCAGCAACCGCATCTCGCGCAGCTACGTGGTGCTGGCCGATCCGCCGGGCACCAGCCTGGCGCCACCGCCGTCTCTGCCACCCGCGCTGGCGCAGGCGGCCAGCCCGCCCGCGGTCGCCGTGCAGGAGCCGGCTGCCCCGGCGCCGAGGGCCTCTGCCTCAGAGCCCCCGGGTGCGCTGCCGGCCCAGGCAGCGGCGCTCACGCCCGAGCAGATCCGTGCCCGCGACGAGCGCAGCGCGCGCCAGCGCGAGCAGCGGCTGGCCAGGCAGCGCGCCGCCCGCGAGGCGCGCGAGGCGCGTCAGCGCACCGAATCCGGGCGGTCTGCCGCCACGCCGCGCCTGCAAATCGACCTGACCGAGCCTGCGCCCAGCCGCAGTGCCGGGACCGCCCAGTCCGAGGCCCTGGCCCGGGCCCTGGCCGCCGCGGCCGAGGCCACCAGCGCTGCCGAGGCCGCGGCCTCGGCCGCCTCGGCCTCGGCGCTGCGTGTGGCGTCGCTCGAGCAGCAGCTGGCGCAGCTTCGCATCGAGGGCAAGTCCAGCCGTGACCTCGTCAGCGCGCTGCGCGAGCAGCTCGTCGAGGCGCGCGCGTCCTCGCTGTGGACGACGCCGCTGACCCTGGCCTCCCTGCTGCTGGCCGCGCTGGCGGCCTGGCTGGCCTGGCGCCTGGGCCGCGTGCAGGCCGCGCAGCGCCAGCAGTGGCAGAAGGCTGCTGCCGGATTCGGCGGCAACGGACCGGCCACCTCGGTATCGGGCATGGGCGGCTTCGACGCACCCTCGACGCGCTCACGCTCTTCCCCGCCCCCGTTCCTCGGCCCCGAGGCGCGCAGCACCGTCATCGTCAGTCCCGAGGCCCCCGCCGTGCCGGCCACCGTTGCGCTGCCCAAGGCTGCGGCCGCGGCGCGCGCCAACCGGGCCTGGCCGCCGCCGGCGCCGCCAGTGGCCTGGCCGGCGCCGCCTACCACGCTGTCGCCCGATGAGGCACCCGTGACGGTGCCCGGCCTGCACCCCGACGTGAAGGGCGCCATGCGGCCGGCGGACTCGCCCCTGTTCGAGCCCGACACCCAGGCCGAGCCACCGATGCAGCGCACCAACACGTTGCCTGCAGGTGGCCGCAGCGACGAGACCTCGCCGCGCGACGTGTCCATCGAGGAGTTGATCGACCTCGAGCAGCAGGCCGAGTTCTTCGTGGTGCTCGGCCAGGACGAGGCCGCCGTGGACCTGCTGGTGGAGCACCTGCGCACCACCGGCGGCGGCAGCCCGCTTCCCTACCTGAAGCTGCTGGAGATCCACCGCCGCCGCGGCGATCACGAGGCCTACGAGCGCACGCGCCAGCGCTTCAACCACCGCTTCAACGCCTACGCCCCCGAGTGGGGTGTCGACCTGACCACCGGCCGCTCGCTGGAGGACTACGTCGGCGTCATCCCCCGGCTTCAGCAAGTGTGGGCGCGACCGCTGGATGCCATGGCCGAACTCGAGGCGCTGCTGTTCCGCAAGAGCCGTGGCGAGCTGTTCGAGCTGCCGGC
Organism: Betaproteobacteria bacterium; assembly: GCA_046341655.1. Taxonomy (GTDB): domain Bacteria; phylum Pseudomonadota; class Gammaproteobacteria; order Burkholderiales; family Burkholderiaceae_C; genus Rubrivivax. Next base: position 51,632 of record JBKDQY010000153.1, read on the forward strand.
ATACCGCGAGGTGCTGTTCCTGTACGCACTGGCCAGGGATCTGCTCGACCGCTCGGCCGTCGATACCGGCAGCGTGGACCTGCTGCTGCCCATGCGAGACCTCGAAGACGAGGGCGCGGGCGACGGGAACTCGGCGGCGACACCCCTCGGGCTCGAGCACGACGCCTTCAAGGACACGATGCCGCCGGAGGACATGCTGCCCGCCTCGCCGCTGGACTTCGACGTCACGAACTCCGATCCGCCAACCAGCATCTTCCGCCTGATCGGCGAAGAGAAGCGCTCGCGCGATCCGCGCAAGTGATCGGCGCGGGCAGGGCGCCCCGGGTCATAGCCGTGCCAGGCGCTCGATGGCGCGCTGCAGCGTGTCGTCTTTCTTGGCGAAGCACAGCCGGGCCAGTCGCTGCTCGAAGCCGCCCTCGTAGAAGGCGCTCAGCGGGATCGCGGCGACGCCCGCCTCGGTGGTGAGCCAGCGGCAGAAGGCGAGCTCGTCGAGGTCGCTCACCGCCGAGTAGTCCACCAGCTGGAAGTAGCTGCCCTCGCTGGGCAGCAGGCGCAGTCGCGAGCGGGCCAGGCCGGCGCGGAAGAGGTCGCGCTTGCGTTGGTAGAAGCCGGGCAGCCCCGTGTAGGGCGCGGGGTCTGCCAGGTAGCGTGCGAGGCCGTGCTGCACCGGCGTGTTGACGGTGAACACGTTGAACTGGTGCACCTTCCGGAACTCGGCCGTCAGCGCCGCCGGCGCGGCCACCGTGCCCACCTTCCAGCCCGTGACGTGGAAGGTCTTGCCGAAGCTCGACACCACGAAGGCGCGCGCGGCCAGCGCCGGGATGCTGCTGGCGCTGACGTGGGGCTGGCCGTCGAACACCATGTGCTCGTAGACCTCGTCGCTGATCAGCAGGGCCTCGGTGGGTGCCAGCAGCGAAGAGAGGAGCTGCCACTCGGCCTGCGTCCAGACCGTGGCGCTGGGGTTGTGCGGGCTGTTGACGATGATCAGCCGCGTGCGCGGCGTCAGCGCGGCGGCGATGCGCGCGAAGTCGGGCCGGAAGCTGCCCGGCGTGAGCGGCACGCGCACCACGCGTCCGCCGGCGAGCTCGATGTTGGGGGCGTAGCTGTCGTAGCAGGGCTCGAGAACGATGACCTCGTCGCCCGGGTGCACGACGGCCAGGATGGCCGTGAGGATGGCCTGGGTGGCGCCGGCGGTGATGGTGATCTCGGTGTCGGCGTCGTAGCGTCGGCCGTAAAGCGCCGCGATCTTGTCGGCCACGCGCTGCCGCAGCAGCGGCACGCCGGCCATCGGCGGGTACTGGTTCAGGCCCTCGCGCATGGCGGCCTGCACGGCGTCGAGCAGGGCCGGGTCGCAGTCGAAGTCGGGGAAGCCCTGCCCGAGGTTGACCGCGCCGTGCTCGGCGGCCAGCGCCGACATCACGGTGAAGATGGTGGTGCCCACCTGCGGCAGGCGGCTCGTGAGCGTGGGCGTGCGGACGGCGGTCTCGGCCATGGGATGGGTGCTAGAGGTTGAAGTCGGTGCCGTCGCCCTGCATCGCCCGCTCGATCAGCGGTTGCGACAGCCGCGGCGACAGGAGTTCGGCGAAGGCCACCACGTAGCGTCGCAGCCAGGCGCCGCGCTTGAAGGCCACGCGGGTGAGGTTGCTGCCGAACAGGTGGCCCAGCGGCCGCGCCACCAGGTCGGTGTCGGGGCGCTCGGCGGCCATCGCGCCCTCGGCGACGATGCCGATGCCCAGCCCGAGGCGGACGTAGGTCATGATGACGTCGGAATCGATGGCCTCGAGCGCCACCCGGGGGCTGAGGTGGGCGCGTGCGAAGGCCTGGTCGATGCGCGTCCGCCCGGTCACGGTGGGGTGGTACAGCACCAGCGGCTCGGCGGCCAGCTGCTCGAGCGTGGGGCGCTCCACCGACGCCAGCGGGTGCGACGGCGGGACCACCAGCACGTGCTGCCACTCGTAGCAGGGCAGGGTCACCAGGCCATCGTGCCCCGCCAGGGCCTCGGTGGCAACGCCTATCACGGCCACGTCGTCGAGCAGCAGCCGCGCCACCTGCTCGGGCATGCCCTGGTGCAACTGCACCTGAACCTTGGGGAATCGCCGTCGCAGCTCGGCCACCGGTCCCGGCAGGAAGTAGCGCGCCTGGGTGTGCGTGGTGGCGATGGACAGCAGCCCTGCATCCTGCTTGGAGAACTCCTCGCCGATGCGCTTGAGGTTGGCCAGCTCGCGCAGGATGATGTCCACCGAGCGCAGCACCTGCTGCCCAGGCTCGGTGACGCGCCGTATGCGCTTGCCGTGGCGCGCGAAGATCTCGACGCCGAGTTCCTCCTCGAGCTCGATGATGGCCTTGCTGATGCCTGGCTGCGAGGTGTGCAGCGCCTTCGCCGCCTCGGTCAGGTTGAGGTTGCGGCGCACCGCCTCCTGCACAAAGCGGAACTGCTGCAGGTTCATGCCGCGGGCTCCGCGGCCGGCAGCCGGGCCAGCGCGGCGGCGGCCATCGCGGCAACGACGCTGTCGATCTCGCCCACCGCGGGCTGCAGCGCCACCTGAAGGCCGGCGTGGGCGGCGCGCAGCTCGTCCAGCAGCAGGGGCAGGTCCTGGCGGACGTGGCCCCCGGCGCCCAGGAACATCGGCAGCACCGTCAGGTGCGAGCAGCCCGCGGCGACGAGCTCGCTGCCGGCCTCGTGCAGCGTGGGTGCCATGAACTCCAGGAAGGCCAGCCGCACCGGCAGGCCGGGCCGAGCCGCGCGCACCGTGGCGGCCACGGCCTCGAACGGCGCGGCCCAGCGAGGGTCGCGCGCGCCGTGGGCAAAGAGGATCAGGCCGTGCGTCATGGGGCAGGAGGTGGGGCGTCAGCGGTAGCGGACCAGCCACGCGAACGCGGCCATCGACATCAGCAGGTACACCAGGCTGGGCACCGCGGCGGCCACCCAGGGCGTCCAGCCCTGCAGGTTGCCGACGTGGCCCGTCAGATTGTTCAGCAGCACGAAGCTGATGCCCAGCATGATGCCGCCAAAGACCTTCAGGCTCACGCCCCCGGCGCGTGCATGCAGGTAGGCGAAGGGCAGGGCCAGCGCCATCATCACCAGGCACGACAGCGGGTACAGCGCCTTGCGCCAGAAGCGGATGCGCTGGCTCTGGCTGGCCTGCTCCTGGTGCGAGAGGTGCTCGCTGTAGCGCCACAGCTCCAGCGTGCTCATGGTGCTCACGGGCAGCACGGCGGCGGCCACGACGCCCTCGTCCAGCGTGCTGGCCCACTCCAGCGTGGCGTGGCGGCTGACCTCCACGCGCGGCGGCCCGTCCGCCCGCGCGGACGGCCAGCGGGTGAGCTCGGCGTCGCTGAGCGTCCAGGTGCCGTCGCGGTCCACGCGGGCCTGCGGCGCCGCGATGCGCGCGACCAGCGCGCCGTCGTCGTCGAACTCGAAGATGCGCACGCCCAGCAGCGTGCCGCCGCTGCCGGTGGCCGAGACGTTGACCGACACGTTGCGCCCGCCCGGCTTGCCGGTGCCGCCGGCGCCGTCGCGCCGCTCCTTCAGCCAGGCCCCCGCGCCGCCGATCGACAGGCCGCCGGAAAAGCGCGCCTTGAGCTGCACGCCCTGGCGCTCGGACCAGGGCGCGACGAAGTCGCCGACGACGAAGGTCGCGGCGCCGAAGGCCACCCCCAGCGTCGCCAGCAGCGCCAGCGCCCGCCCGGGGCCCAGGCCGCCGGTGCGCAGGATGGTGAACTCGGAGGTCTGCGCCAGCCGCGACAGCGTGTAGATGCTGCCGATGAGCACGGCGATAGGCATCAGCTCGTACAGGTGGCCGGGCAGCTCGAGCAGCGCCGCCAGCGCCGCGTGCCAGGCCGTGCGCCCGCGCTGGCCCACGCCTTCGAGCGCGTCGACGAAGTCGACGAAGAAGAACAACGACAGGAAGGCCAGCGCCACGAACAGCACCGAGGCGACGATGTCGCGGTAGAGCAGGGCGCGGACGGTCCTCATCGCGCGCGCCGCCGCCCCGGCAGGGGCCAGTGGGTGACGCTGGCGTGGTCGCGCCACCACAGCAGCGCCAGCGCCAGCGCGAACACCCCTCCGTGCAGGCCCGCCAGCGCCAGGCCCAGGCTCATGCGGCCGTCGGCCACCCAGGCCTGCGACAGGTTGATGAGGTTGTAGTACGAGACGAAGGCCAGCAGCGCGAACAGCAGGTTCCAGTTGCTGGCGCGCCGCGGCTGCGAAGCCGCCAGCGCAATGCCCAGCAGCAGCAGGTTGGCCGCCCCCAGCACGAGGCCGATGCGCCAGGCCAGCTCGGCCTGGTGTCGCGCCGTGGGCTGGGCCAGCAGCTCGGCCGTGGGCACGGTGCGCGGCGAGCGGCTCTCGGCCGAGCGCACCGCGCGCTCGCCGGCCAGCAGCCGGTAGCTGTCGAAACTGGCGAGCACGCGATCGCCGCTGGCCAGGTCGGCGCTGTTGCGCTGGCCGCGCTCGAGCACGAGGAAGCGGTCGTCGCCCTCGCGCTCCAGCCGTCCGGCACGCGCCGAGGTCACCGACTCGGTGTGGCCGCTGCGCGTGAGAATGAACACGTTGCGCGCGTTCACGCCGTCAAGGCTCTCGCGCTCGACGAAGAACACGCGGCTGCCGTCCGACGAGGTCTGGAACACGCCGGGCGTGACTCGGGCGAGGTCGCTGCGCTGCTGGTAGCGCTCGCGCAGTTCCAGGCTCGCGCGGTTGCCCCAGGGCCACACGAAGAGCACCAGCAGCGCCACGACCAGCAGCACCGGCCAGGCCGTGCGCAACACCGGGCGCACGAAGCGGCCGATGCCCACGCCGCTGGCGAACCAGATGATCATCTCGCTGTCGCGGTACATGCGAGACAGCGCGACCACCACGGCGATGAACAGCGACAGCGCCAGCAGCGTGGGCAGCTGGCCGAGCGTGACGTAGCCCAGCAGCAGCACCACGTCCTGGGGCGCCACGTTCCCGCTGGCCGCCTGCCCCACCGAGCGGATAAGCGCATTGGTGATCACGATGGTCAGGATGACGACGAGGGTGGCTCCGAAGCCCCGGGCGAGCTCCTTGCGGACGGTCGAATCGAATACCATTTCGCGCTTTACCTGCCCCTTCTGCATTATGGACTTCAAGACAAGCACGGCCGGCACGGCCACCACGGCCGTCGCCGATGCGCTGCTGGTCATCGTCGCCTCGGCCGAGGCCGCTGCCGCACTCGACAAGCCGCTGGCCGACGAGTTCGCGCGGGCCGTGCGCGAAGGGGACCTGGACACCAAGCCCGCGCAGGTGCTGTACGCGCACCGCGTGGCGGGCGTGAAGGCCGCGCGAGTGGCCTTCGCCTTCGCCGGCGGCGCCACGGCGCGGGCCTTCCGCCGTGCGCTGGCCGCGGGCCTGGCTGCGCTCAAGGGCGGCGGCTCGCGCACGCTGGCCGTGTGCCCGGCCGGCTTCGGCACCCTGGCGGCCAGCCATGGCGAGGCCGTGGCCGCGGTCGCCGCCGAGGCCACCTACCTGTACCGCGAGACCAAGCCCAGCGCGCCGGCGCCGTCGCGCCTGAAGACGCTGACGGTGCTGTGCACCGACAAGGCCGAGGCCGGCGCGGTGGCCGAGGGCCTGCGCACGGGCCATGCGCTGGCCGAGGGCGTGACGCTGGCGCGCGAGTGGGCCAACCGCCCGGGCAACCACTGCACGCCCACCCACCTTGCGCAGCAGGCGCAGGCCATGGCCCGCAGCCACGGCCTGAAGGTCGAGGTGCTGGAGCGCAAGGACTGCGAGAAGCTCGGGATGGGCTCGTTCCTCGCCGTGGCGCAGGGCTCGGAGCAGCCGCCCAAGTTCATCGTCTTGCGCTGGATGGGGGGCGCCAAGACCGATGCGCCGGTGGTGCTCGTCGGCAAGGGCATCACCTTCGACACCGGCGGCATCAGCCTCAAGCCCGCTGCCGAGATGGACGAGATGAAGTTCGACATGGGCGGCGCCGCCAGCGTGCTGGGCACCATGGCGGCCGTGGCGCGCCTGAAGGCCCGGGTCAACCTGGTCGGCATCGTCGTGGCCACCGAGAATATGCCCGGCGGCCGCGCCGTCAAGCCGGGTGACGTCGTCACCAGCATGAGCGGCCAGACCATCGAGATCCTCAACACCGACGCCGAGGGCCGCCTCATCCTGTGCGACGCGCTGACCTACGCCGAGCGCTTCAAGCCGGCGGCGGTGGTGGACATCGCCACGCTCACCGGCGCCTGCGTCATCGCGCTGGGCCACCACCGCAGCGGCCTGTTCAGCCCGGACGACGCCCTCGCCGCCGAGTTGCTGGCGGCCGGAGACGCCGCCTTCGACCCCGCCTGGCGCCTTCCGCTGGACGACGAGTACGACGAGGCGCTGAAGAGCCACTTCGCCGACATGGGCAACGTCGGCGGCCGCGCCGGTGGTGCCGTGACGGCGGCCATGTTCCTCAAGCGCTTCACCGGCAAGCTGCGCTGGGCGCACATCGACATCGCCGGCACCGCCTGGAAGAGCGGCGCCGCCAAGGGTGCCACCGGCCGCCCGGTGCCGCTGCTGACGCACTTCGTGCTCGGCCGCGCGCGCTAGGCGGCCCGGCCGCCTGGCAACGCCGCCGCACGGGCCGCAGGGCGTGGAAATCGAGTTCCACACCGGCCTGGCCGAGCCGCTGGATCACGCCGCGCGGCTGCTGCGCAAGGCTCTGCGGGCCGGAAGTCGCGTGTGCGTGGCTTCGCCGCATTGGGAGGCGCTTTCGCGCCACCTGTGGGTGTCCGAGCCGCGGGAGTTCACGGCGCACGCGCGCCCCGGCGTCGCTGCCGCGGTGTGGCGCCGAAGCGCGCTGTGGCTGCTGCCGGCCTTCGATGCGGGCGTCGACGCGTCGCCCAGGCCCACGGTGTGGATCAACCTCGGCGCCGACGCGCCCTCGCGGCTCGATGGATGCGAGCGCCTCATCGAGCTCGTGGGCCAGGCCGCCGACGACGCTGCCGCCGGACGCCAGCGCTGGCGTGCCTAAAAGGCGCAGGGCCTCGAGCCTGTTGTGCGTTACGACGGTCGCTGTAGGCGTCGCAGCGGGTGTGCCGCGAGGGTCCCTAGCGCTAGTCCGGATGGCACGGGGGATGGCGTGCCTACAATCCACGGGTTTTTCGTCCCCCCAGGAGGATTCCTTCATGAACTTCAAGCTCTTCGCCGCCTCGGCGATGACCGTCGCCCTGCTCGCCGCCTGCGGCAAGAAGGAGCCGGCGCCTGCTCCCGCCGCTCCCGCTGCACCCGCGGCGGCGCCGGCCCCGACCACCATCAAGATCGGCCACGTCGGTCCGACCAGCGGCACCATCGCCCACTTGGGCAAGGACAACGAAAACGGCGCCCGCATGGCGATCGACGACCTGAACGCCAAGGGCCTGACGATCCAGGGCGTGAAGGTCAAGTTCGAGCTGCTGGCCGAAGACGACGCCGGCGACCCCAAGCAGGGCACGGCCGCGGCGCAGAAGCTGGTCGACGCCAAGGTGCACGGCGTGATCGGCCACCTCAACAGCGGCACCTCGATTCCTGCGTCCAAGATCTACAGCGACGCCGGCATCCCCCAGATCAGCCCCTCGGCCACCAACCCGAAGTTCACCCGCCAGGGCTACGCAACCACCTTCCGCGTGGTGGCCGATGACGTCCACCTCGGCGGCACGCTGGGCAAGTACGCCGTCACCGAGCTGAAGGGCAAGAGCATCGCCGTCATCGACGACCGCACCGCCTACGGGCAGGGCGTGGCCGACGAGTTCGAGAAGGGCGTCACCGCCGCGGGCGGCAGCGTCGTGGGCCGCGAGTTCACCAACGACAAGGCCACCGACTTCACCGGCATCCTGACCAGCCTGAAGGCCAAGAAGCCCGACGTCGTGTTCTTCGGCGGCATGGACGCCGTGGCCGGCCCGATGATGCGCCAGATGAAGCAGCTGGGCATCAAGGCCAAGTTCATGGGTGGCGACGGCATCTGCTCGGGTGAACTGCCCAAGCTGGCGGCGGGCGCGATGGCCGACGGTCAGGTCGTCTGCGCCGAGGCCGGCGGCACCGACGAAGCCGGCAAGCCTGCGATGGACAAGTTCAAGGCCGACTTCAAGGCCAAGTTCAACGCCGACGTGCAGATCTACGCCCCGTACGTGTACGACGCCGTCAACGTGATGGTCGCGGCCATGCAGAAGGCCGACTCGGCCGACCCCAAGAAGTACCTGGCGGCGCTGAAGGCCATCGACTACCAGGGCGTGACGGGCAAGATCGCCTTCGACGAGAAGGGCGACATCAAGAACGGCGCCCTGACGCTGTACACCTACAAGGGTGGCAAGCGCGAGGCGCTGGGCATCGTGCGCTGACCGGCGCGCGTTCCCGACCGACGAGGGCTCCCTGCGGGGAGCCCTTTTTCTTGCGGCGACCGGCGCGCGGGGCAGAAGAAAACCCGCGCCGACGGGCGTCGGGGCGGGTTTCCGGAAGGAAGTGCCGGTGCGGCTTACTTCAGCTTCACTTCCTTGTAGAGCACGTGCTTGCGCGCCTTGGGGTCGAACTTCAGGAACTCGAGCTTCTCGGGCGTGGTCTTCTTGTTCTTGCTCGTGGTGTAGAAGTGTCCGGTGCCGGCCGTCGACTCCAGCTTGATCTTCTCGCGTCCGCCTTTGCTGGCCATGGTGATGCTCCTTCGCTGATCAGGCTTCGCCGCGCGCGCGCAGGTCGGCCAGGACGACGTCGATACCCTTCTTGTCGATCAGACGCAGGGCGGCATTCGTGACGCGCAGGCGCACGAAACGGTTCTCGCTCTCGACCCAGAAGCGGCGGTACTGCAGGTTCGGCAGGATCCGGCGCTTGGTCTTGTTGTTGGCGTGGGACACGTTGTTCCCGACCATCGGGCCTTTGCCCGTGACTTGGCAGACGCGTGACATGGGTCACCTCTCCATGAACAGCCGGCACCCCGGGGCGTTTGGCTCGTCCCGCAGGACGTGGATGCCCGACGGCGGTGTGTTGCGGCTTGACCTCGCCAGAAGTGCAGGTGGCGGTTTCCTGTGCTACCCCGACGGCAGCAAAGCCCGCAAGTATAGACCGGATGGTGCCCCCCGATGATCGTCCGCCCGGTGTTGCGGGCCTCGGCACGGGACGGACCCAGCGCCCGCGCGTGCGGCGAGATGACCTGGCGCCCGCAGAGTGGCTGCGTGCCGGTCGCCGCCAGCGCCTCGACAAGATAGCCGTCGGCTCGCAGGCGCTCGATCACGCGATCGGCGGCAACCCCCGCGGGCACGGAAAGCTTGAACAGGACCTGGCGCGGCGACTCGAGATCGATGCCTTGGCTGGCCAGTTCCTGCAGCGCCAGGTAGTCGGCCCTGTCCTCGGTGAGAACCATAGACCACGATGCGAACGCCGCCAAGGCCCTCAGGCCCCGTGAAGGAGACAGGCTTGCGAGCAGGCGATCCAGGAGCGGGCGCTGGAGATTGACGATCACTGGAGTCGGCGTAGGTGATCTGCCGTCCACCGGCGAACAGCCCCCACGGCCGCGTGCGACGCGCTCAGCCCTGCTGCTGCTCCAGGAAGCGCTGCGCGTCCAGCGCCGCCATGCAGCCGGTGCCGGCCGAGGTGATGGCCTGGCGTTACACGTGGTCCTGCACGTCGCCGGCCGCGAAGACGCCGGGCACGCTGGTCATCGTCGCCATGCCGTCCAGCCCGGTGCGGGTGACGATGTAGCCGTCCTTCATCTCGAGCTGGCCCTTGAAGATGTCGGTGTTGGGCTGGTGGCCGATGGCGATGAAGCAGCCCTTGAGCGCCAGTTCCCGGGTGCTGCCGTCCTGCGTGCTCTTCAGTCGCACGCCGGTGACGCCGGTGTCGTCGCCCAGCACCTCGTCGAGCGTGTTCCACAGGTGCAGTTCGATCTTGCCGGCCGCCACCTTGGCCATGACCTTGTCGACCATGATGGCCTCGGCGCGGAACTTGTCGCGCCGGTGCACCAGGTGCACCTTGTCGGCAATGTTCGACAGGTACAGGGCCTCCTCGACCGCCGTGTTGCCGCCGCCGACCACGCAGACCGTGTCGCCGCGGTAGAAGAAGCCGTCGCAGGTGGCGCAGCCGCTGACGCCCTTGCCCATGAAGGCCTGCTCGCTGGGCAGGCCCAGGTACTTGGCGCTGGCCCCGGTGGCGACGATCAGCGTGTCGCAGGTGTAGCTGCCGCTGTCGCCCTTGAGCCTGAACGGCCGCTCGCGCAGGTCGACCTCGTTGATGTGGTCGAACACCATCTGGGTGTTGAAGCGCTCGGCATGCTCCAGGAAGCGCTGCATCAGTTCCGGACCCTGCACGCCGTGCACGTCGGCCGGCCAGTTGTCGACGTCGGTGGTCGTCATCAGCTGCCCGCCCTGGGCGATGCCGGTCAGGAGCACCGGGTTCAGGTTGGCGCGGGCGGCGTACAGGGCCGCGGTGTAGCCGGCCGGGCCGGAGCCCAGGATCAGGACGCGGGCGTGGAGCGGTGCGGTGGACATGGTCGGGCTGGGGGTGTGAAGAGTGCCGTCGCGCGCCGGCGACGTTCTGGGGTAGGGCTCGGGGCGCACCCGTGGGGCGCTGGGCTCGCCGTGGGCACAATAGCCCCCGGTTCGAGTCCGATTCTTGCAGAGCGCGCCGCCGAGCACTGCCTGCGACCACAAGAGGAGCCCACCGCATGTCGATGCTGTCCAACCTGGACCTGATCCGGCGCGTGCCGCTGTTCTCGATGCTGACGGCCGACCAGGCCCAGGCGATCGCCGACAGCGTGGTGAAGCGCCGATTCCGCCGCGGCGAACTGGTGGTCGAGCAGGGGCGCAAGAGCAACGCGCTGTTCATCCTGCTCAACGGCCGCGCCCGCGTGCTGACCTCGGACACCCGCGGCCGCGAGGTCATCCTGGCGGTGCTCGAGGCCGGCGACTACGTGGGCGAGATGAGCCTCATCGACAACGAGCCCCACAGCGCCACCGTGCGCGCGGAGATCCAGACCGACATGCTGGTGCTGGCCCGCGCCGACTTCGCGCGCTGCCTGCCCGAGCACAGCACGCTGGCCTACGGCGTGCTGCGCGGCCTGGTCAAGCGGCTGCGAAATGCCGACCGACAGATCGAGAGCCTGGCGCTGCTCGACGTCTACGGCCGCGTCGCGCGCACGCTGCTCGACATGGCCGAGGAGATCGACGGCACGAAGATCATCCGACACAAGGTCAGCCGCCAGGACATGGCCAAGGTGGTGGGTGCCTCCCGCGAGATGGTCAGCCGCGTCATGAAGGACCTCGAGGAGCGCGGCGTCATCGAGACCCAGGAAAACGGCTCGGTGATCATCAAGGAGCGCCTGACGAACGATTGAGCCCGGGCCTGCCGGGCCCCCGGCCCGGCATCGGCCAGAATGCCGGGCATGAGTTTCCCCCTCGGTTCGCTGCAGGGCGATCCCGGCGACGCGATCGTCTCGGGTGCAGTCGCCGACGCCAACGGCGCGACCGGCTGGCGTCGCAGGGTCCGCCTGGGCCTGGGAGCGCTGGCGCTGCTCCTGTTCTTCCTGGCGATGGCCACCCGGCACGCGGGCGACCCGGCGTTTTCCACCTCGGGCACGGGCGAGCCGGTGCGCAACGCCGTGGGCCTGCTGGGCGCGCGGGTGTCCGACCTGGCGCTGTTCCTGTTCGGCTGGTCGGCTTGGTGGCTGCTGCCGGTGGCGTTGCGCGCCTGGCTGGGATCGCTGGCGCGCGCGCTGCGTGGCGAGCCCGCGCCGACACCGGCCGCCCGGGCGCAGGTGCTGCTGGGGCTGGCGCTGCTGCTGGCGGCCAGCTGCGCGCTGGAGTGGACGCGCCTGTACCGCTTCGAGCCCGTGCTGCCCGGCCACGCGGGTGGCGTGCTCGGGTGGTGGCTGGGGCCGATGTCGATGCAGTGGCTGGGTTTCGCCGGCTCGGGCGTGCTGTGGATCGCGGCGCTGCTGGCCGGCAGCGCGCTGGCGCTGCGCTTCTCGTGGCTGTCGGTGGTCGAGTCGGTGGGTGCCTGGGTCGACCGCCTTCGGGAGCGTCGCGTCGAGACCCGCGAGCGCGCGGAAGACGTCCGCCTGGGCGAACTGGCCGCGCGCGAGCGCGAGCACGTCGTCGTCGAGGAGCGCCAGGCAGTCGAGGAACACCCGCCGCTGGTGGTGGCGCCCCCCGCCGCACCCCCTGCGCCCTCGGCCCGCGTGGCCAGGGAGCGCCAGCAGCCGCTGTTCGCCGAACTGAGCGACACGCGGCTGCCGCAGGTGGACCTGCTCGATGCCGCCGGCAACCGCCAGGAGACGGTCACGCCCGACTCGCTGGAGATGACCAGCCGACTCATCGAGAAGAAGCTCAAGGACTTCGGCGTCGAGGTGCGCGTGGTGGCCGCCAGCCCAGGCCCCGTGATCACGCGCTACGAGATCGAGCCCGCCCCAGGCGTGAAGGGGGCGCAGGTCGTCAACCTGGCCAAGGACCTGGCGCGCTCGCTCAGCCTCGTGAGCATCCGCGTCGTCGAGGTCATCCCGGGCAAGAACTACATGGCGCTGGAGCTGCCGAACGCGCGGCGGCAGACCATCCGCCTCTCCGAGATCCTGGGCTCGGAGGTCTACAACGCCAGCGCCTCGCTGCTGACCATGGGCCTGGGCAAGGACATCGTCGGCCACCCCGTGGTGGCCGACCTGGCGAAGATGCCGCACTGCCTGGTGGCCGGCACCACCGGCTCGGGCAAGAGCGTGGGCATCAACGCGATGATCCTGAGCCTGCTGTACAAGGCCGAGGCGCGCGACGTGCGGCTGATCCTGATCGACCCGAAGATGCTCGAGATGAGCGTCTACGAGGGCATTCCGCACCTGCTGGCGCCCGTGGTCACCGACATGAAGCAGGCCGCCAACGCGTTGAACTGGTGCGTCGGCGAGATGGAGCGCCGCTACAAGCTGATGAGCAAGCTGGGCGTGCGCAACCTGGCCGGCTACAACCGCAAGATCGCCGAGGCCGCCGAGCGCGGAGAGAAGATCGGCAACCCCTTCAGCCTGACGCCCGAGGAGCCCGAGCCGCTGGAGCGGCTGCCGCACGTGGTGGTGGTGATCGACGAACTCGCCGACCTGATGATGGTGGTGGGCAAGAAGATCGAGGAACTGATCGCGCGGCTGGCGCAGAAAGCCCGCGCCTCGGGAATGCACCTGATCCTGGCCACCCAGCGGCCCAGCGTCGACGTGATCACGGGCCTGATCAAGGCCAACATCCCCACCCGCATCAGTTTCCAGGTCAGCAGCAAGATCGACAGCCGAACCATCCTCGACCAGATGGGCGCCGAGGCGCTGCTGGGCATGGGCGACATGCTCTACATGGCCAGCGGCACCGGGCTGCCGGTGCGCGTGCACGGCGCGTTTGTCTCCGACGACGAGGTCCACCGCGTCGTCGAGTACCTGCGGCAGCAGGGCGAGCCCAACTACGTGGAGGGCATTCTCGAAGGCGGCGTGCTCGACGGCGAGGGCGATGCCGCGCAGGGCGGCGGCGCGGCGGCGGGCGGCGCGGGCGAGGGCGACTCCATGTACGACCAGGCCGTGGCCGTGGTGCTGCAGCACAAGCGCGCCAGCATCTCGCTGGTACAGCGCCACCTGCGCATCGGCTACAACCGGGCGGCCCGACTGCTGGAGCAGATGGAGCAGAGCGGGCTGGTCTCGCCGATGGGCCACAACGGCAATCGCGACATCCTCGTGCCCAAGCGCGACGAATGAAGACTGTCCCTGCCGGCCGCCGTGCCCTTTTGATCGCCGCCGCGGGTCTGGTGCTCGCTCCCGTGGCGCGCAGCCAGGACGCGGTGGAACGGCTGCGCGCCTTCGTGCGCGACACGCGCAGCGGCCAGGCCCAGTTCACGCAGACCGTGACCTCGCCCGACGGCCAGCGCCGCCGCACCAGCAGCGGCGAGTTCGCGTTCGCGCGGCCCGACCGCTTCCGCTTCGTCTACCGCAAACCTTTCGAACAGACGTTGGTGTCCGACGGCCGCAAGGTCTGGCTGCACGACCCCGACCTCAACCAGGTGAGCTCGCGCGCGCTGGGCCAGGCGCTGGCGTCGACGCCGGCGGCGCTGCTGGCCGGCGGCGCGCTGGAGCCGGCTTTCAGCCTGAGCGCCGAGGCCGCGGCGGAGGGCCTGGACTGGGTGCGCGCCACGCCGCAGGCCCGCGACGGCGCGTTCCAGTGGATGCGCGTGGGCTTCCGCGGCAACGAACTGGCCGTCATCGAGGTGCAGGACGGCTTCGGGCAGCGCACGCGGCTGGTCTTCACGCGATTCGAGGCCAACGTGGCGCTGCCGCCCGAGCACTTCCGCTTCGTCGTGCCGCCGGGCGCGGACCTCGTCGAGCAGTAGCGCGGCGAGCGCATGGCGCAGGAAGGGCTGTTCGAAGACCCCCCGGCGGCCGGCCCGCCGGCCCCCGGCACCGTGCCGCTGGCCGAGCGCCTGCGGCCGCGCACGCTGGACGACGTGGTCGGCCAGCGCCACCTGCTCGCGCCGGGCAAGCCCCTGCGCGTGGCCTTCGACGCCGCGCGGCTGCCGTCGATGATCCTCTGGGGCCCGCCCGGCGTCGGCAAAACGACGCTGGCGCGGCTTCTGGCCGGCGCCACCGACGCCCACTTCATCGTGTTGTCGGCCGTGCTGTCGGGCGTGAAGGAGATCCGCGAGGCCGTGGAGCAGGCGCAGCGGCTGGCCCGCCAGGGTCGCGCCACGGTGCTGTTCGTCGACGAGGTGCACCGCTTCAACAAGGCCCAGCAGGATGCGTTCCTGCCGCACGTGGAGGCGGGCCTGTTCAGCTTCATCGGCGCCACCACCGAGAACCCCAGCTTCGAGGTGAATGCCGCGCTGTTGTCGCGCGCGGCGGTGTTCGTGCTGGAGCCGCTGACCGAGGCCGACCTCGGCGAGCTGCTCGACCGCGCCCGCGCGGCCACCGGCGGCCCCGCGCTGGACGGCGCCGCGCGCGCGCAGCTGATCGGCTTCGCCGACGGCGACGGGCGGCGGCTGCTCAACGGCTACGAGAGCGCGGTGGCCGCCAACCCGGGCGCCGCCACGCTCGGCCCGCCGCAGCTCGAGGCCGCGCTGGGCCGGCTGCTGCGCCGCGGCGACAAGGGCGGCGACGTCTTCTACGACCTGATCTCGGCGCTGCACAAGAGCGTGCGCGGATCCGACCCCGACGCCGCCCTGTACTGGCTGGCACGCATGCTCGATGCCGGCATGGATCCGCGTTATGCCGCGCGCCGGCTGGTGCGCATGGCCAGCGAGGACATCGGCCTGGCCGACCCGCGCGCGCTGGCCCTGGCGCTGGACGCCGCGGCGGCTTACGAGCGCCTGGGCTCGCCCGAGGGCGAACTGGCGCTGGCGCAGGCCACGGCCTACCTGGCCGTGGCGCCCAAGTCCAATGCCGTCTACAAGGCCTGGGGCGCGCTGCGCGAACAGGTGGGCCGCGACGGCACCCACCCGGTGCCCGTGCACCTGCGCAACGCACCCACGGCGCTGATGAAGTCGCTGGGCCTGGGCGCCGGCTACCGCTACGCGCACGACGAGCGCGACGGTTACGCGGCTGGCGAGACCTACCTCCCGCCCCACCTGGCGGGCCGACGCTTCTACGAGCCGGTGCCGCGCGGGCTGGAGCTGCGCATCGGCGAACGCCTGGCCGAGTGGCGCCGCCGCGATGCCGAGGCCGACGGGAAACCCTCGGGAGAAGCGCGGGGTGCCGACACCTAGAATCCGCCCGATCGACCCCGGGCCGGGTTCTTGCATGACTCCCCGGCCAACGGAGAACCCCCGAATGGAAATCTTCCTCCAGCAGATCATCAACGGTCTGGTCCTGGGCAGCATGTACGCGCTCGTGGCCCTGGGCTACACGATGGTCTACGGCATCATCAACCTCATCAACTTCGCGCACGGCGAGGTGCTGATGTTCGGCGCGCTCACCAGCTGGACGGTGGTGACGCTGCTGGTCGACAGCGGGCTGCCCGGCTGGGCGCTGATGCTGGTGTCGCTGGCCTGCGCGGTGGTGGTGTGCGCGGCGCTGAACTTCGCGATCGAGAAGCTGGCCTACCGGCCGCTGCGCAATGCGCCGCGACTGGCGCCTCTGATCACCGCGATGGGCATGAGCCTGCTGCTGCAGACCATCGCGATGATTATCTGGAAGCCCAACCCCAAGCCCTACCCGCAGTTGCTGCCCACCGAACCCATCGACCTCGGCGGCCCGGTGATCACGGTCACGCAGGTGCTGATCCTGGGCGTCACCGCCATCGTGCTGGCGGTGCTGATGTACATCGTCAACCGCACCAAGCTGGGCCGCGCCATGCGCGCCACGGCCGAGAACCCGCGCGTGGCGGCGCTGATGGGCGTGAAGCCCGACTTCGTGATCTCGGCCACCTTCGTGATCGGGGCCGTGCTCGCGGCGGTGGCCGGCATCATGTGGGCGGCCAACTACGGCACGGTACAGCACACCATGGGCTTCCTGCCCGGCCTGAAGGCCTTCACGGCCGCGGTGCTGGGGGGCATCGGCAACCTGGCCGGCGCCGTGGTGGGCGGCCTGCTGCTGGGCCTGGTGGAGGCGCTGGGCGCCGGCTACCTGGGCGCGCTGACCGGCGGCGTGCTGGGCAGCCACTACGCCGACATCTTTGCCTTCGTGGCGCTGATCCTCGTGCTCACGCTCCGGCCGCAGGGCCTGCTGGGCGAGCGCGTGGCCGACCGCGCCTGAGGGAGGAACCGCTATGCCGTCGATGCAGAGCAAGATCGTGGTCTTCGTGCTGTGCGCGCTGGCGCTGCTGGCGTTGCCGCTGGTGATGCAGTCCGTGGGCCTGGGCAACTTCTGGATCCGCATCCTGGCCACGGCGCTGCTGTACGTGCTGCTGGCGCTGGGGCTGAACATCGTGGTCGGCTACGCCGGCCTGCTCGACCTGGGCTTCGTCGCGTTCTACGCGGTGGGCGCCTACATGTACGCGCTGCTGGCGAGCCCGCACCTGTTCGAGACCTTCCCGGCCATCGCCGCGATGTTCCCCAGCGGCCTGCACACTCCGATCTGGATGGTGATCCCCCTGGCCGCGGGCCTGGCGGCGATCGCCGGCGTCCTGCTGGGCACGCCGGTGCTCAAGCTGCGGGGCGACTACCTGGCCATCGTCACGCTGGGCTTCGGCGAGATCATCCGCGTGTTCATGAACAACCTCGAGCACCCGGTGAACATCACCAACGGGCCGCGGGGGCTGGACCGCATCGACCCCATGACCATCGGCCCGCAGGCCGACCCCTGGATCAACCTCGGCAAGCCGCTGGTGGTGGGCGGGTTCTCGATCCCCTCGGTGACGCTGTACTACTACCTGTTCCTGGTCCTGGTGGTGGCCAGCGTCGTCATCTGCCACCGCCTGGAGACGAGCCGCATCGGCCGCGCCTGGATGGCCATCCGAGAAGACGAGATAGCGGCCAAGGCCATGGGCATCAACACGCGCAACATGAAGCTGCTGGCCTTCGGCATGGGCGCCACCTTCGGAGGCGTCAGCGGCAGCATGTTCGCCGCCTTCCAGGGCTTCGTCAGCCCCGAGAGCTTCAGCCTGATGGAGAGCGTGATGATCGTCGCCATGGTCGTTCTCGGCGGCATGGGCCACCTGCCGGGCGTCGTGCTGGGCGCGCTGCTGCTGGCGGCGCTGCCCGAGGTTCTGCGCGCCGTGTCGGGCCCGTTGCAGCAGTTGTCGGGCGGGCGGCTCGACGCGTCCATCCTGCGGCAGCTGCTGATCGCGCTGGCCATGATCTCCATCATGCTCTTGCGACCGCGCGGCCTGTGGCCGGCGCGGGAACACGGCAAGGCGGCTTCGCAGGCGGCGGGCAGCGATGGAGCGGCCAAGGCATGAGCACGCCACGCAACTCCTCGGACGAGGTCGTCCTCCAGGTCGCGGGCGTCAGCAAGCGCTTCGGCGGCCTGCAGGCGCTGTCCGACGTCGGCATCACCATCCGTGCCGGCCAGGTCTACGGCCTCATCGGCCCCAACGGCGCCGGCAAGACCACCTTCTTCAACGTCATCACGGGCCTGTACACGCCCGACGGCGGCAGCTTCGAGCTCGGTGGCGCCCCCTACGAGCCCACCGCGGTGCACGAGGTGGCGAGGCAGGGCATCGCGCGCACCTTCCAGAACATCCGCCTGTTCCCCGAGATGACGGCGCTGGAGAACGTGATGGTTGGCCGCCACGTGCGCACGAAGTCGGGGCTGATGGGTGCCATCTTCCGCACCGCCGGGTTCAGGGCCGAGGAGGCCGCGATCACGCAGCGTGCCCAGGAGTTGCTCGACTACGTGGGCATCGGCCGCTATGCCGAGTACCGCGCGCGCACGCTCAGCTACGGCGACCAGCGCCGCCTGGAGATCGCGCGCGCGCTGGCCACCGAGCCCAAGCTCATCGCGCTCGACGAGCCCGCCGCCGGCATGAACGCCACCGAGAAGGTGGTGCTGCGCGAGCTGATCGACCGCATCCGCAAGGACGGTCGCACCATCCTGCTGATCGAGCACGACGTGAAGCTGGTGATGGGCCTGTGCGACCGCGTCACCGTGCTCGACTACGGCAAGCAGATCGCCGAGGGCACGCCCGCCGAGGTGCAGAGGAACGAGAAGGTGATCGAGGCCTACCTGGGCGCCGGTCACGCCACGCATTGAGGAAGCGATGACGTCCAGCGACAAGGGCGAGGCCCTGCTCAAGGTCAGCGGCCTGAAGGTGGCCTACGGTGGCATCCAGGCCGTCAAGGGCGTGAGCTTCGAGGTTCGGCCGGGCGAGCTCGTCAGCCTCATCGGTGCCAACGGGGCCGGCAAGACCACCACGCTCAAGGCGGTGACCGGCACGCTGCCGGCGGCCGACGGCGAGATCCACTACCTGGGCAAGCCCATCCGCGGGCAGGGCGCGTGGGACCTGGTCGCCCAGGGCCTGGTGATGGTGCCCGAGGGCCGCGGCGGGTTCGCGCGCATGACCATCGTCGAGAACCTGCAGATGGGCGCCTTCGTGCGCAACGACAAGGACGGCATCGCCGCCGACATCGAGCGCGTCTTCGGCATCTTCCCGCGGCTGAAGGAACGGGCCGCGCAGCTGGCCGGCACCATGAGCGGTGGCGAGCAGCAGATGCTGGCCATGGGCCGGGCACTGATGGCGCAGCCCAAGGTGCTGCTGCTCGATGAGCCGAGCATGGGCCTGTCGCCGATCATGGTGGACAAGATCTTCGAGGTCGTGGCGGACATCCACGCCCGCGGCACCACGGTGCTGCTGGTCGAACAGAACGCCAGCCGCGCGCTGGGTCTGGCCGACCGCGGCTACGTCATGGAGTCGGGCGAGATCACGATGGCGGGCGAAGCCAAGGCGCTGCTCTCCGACCCCAAGGTGCGCGCGGCGTACCTGGGCGAATGACGGCAGGTCCGGCGTCGGGGGGATGGCCGGGGCCCTGCCAGCCGTCATAGAGTAGAGGGTGATGTGCTGGTCGATGTCCGACCTGCGCCTGAAGAGGATCGCACCATGAACGCTCGAACCGACAGCCGCAGGCGCCGCTGGGGCGCGTCTTCCGCCTGGCCGCTGGTTGCCGTCCTGCTGATGCTGCAGGGCTGCATCGCCACGGCGCCCAAGATCGGTGGTGGCACGTCCTCAGCCGGTGGTGCGGCGGGCGGCGGGACGGCCCAGAACCAGAACAAGGATCTCGAACGCTGCAACGAGCCACTGGGCACCATGGCGATGGAGGAGGACCAGAACGCAGCCTGGTACTCCGCGATGCGCGGGTACCAGCTGGGCTCGACGCTGCCCGTGCTGCGGCTGATGATCCAGCAGAGCAACTGTTTCGTGATCGTCGAGCGCGGTAGCGGCCTCAACGACGTCATGCGCGAGCGGCAGCTGATCCGCGGCGAAGAGGGCCGCGCCGGCAGCAACATGGGAGGCGGCCAGCTGGTGGCGGCCGACTACCTGATGCGCCCGTCGGTCCAGTTCTCCGGCAATACCGGTGGCAACCGCGGGGGGTTGGCCGGCCTCTTGCCCGGTGCGCTGGGCTCCATTGCGGGCAGCGTTGGCGTCAACGAGGCCTCAACCACGTTGCTGCTCGTCGACATTCGCTCAGGCGTGCAGATCTCGGCTGCTGAGGGCAACAGCAAGAACTACGACTTCGGCCTCTTCGGCGGTGCCTTCACCGGGGGCCTGGCCGTCGGCGCCAGCGGCTACTCCAAGACGCCGCAGGGCCGCGTGGTCACCGCGGCCTTCGCCGACTCGTTCAACCAGATGGTGCGTGCCCTGCGCAACTACAGGGCGCAGACGGTTCGTGACGGTCTGGGCACCGGCGGTCGCCTGGGAGTCCAGGGCGGGCAGACGCCCGCGAGCCCGCGCTGAGGGAGCCGGGGTGAAGCGGGGCGTCGCGATGGTCCGGGGCCGGTCGGCGCTGCCGGGCCTGCTGGTCTTGCTGCACGGCCTGAGTGCGCCCGCGCAGGCACAGATGTACCACCTCTACCTGCACTGCCAGGGTGAGGTGGCGGCGGGCCCGGGCGCGGCTTCGCCAGCCGCAGCCGGGCTGACCCTGCGGGCCGGGGCTTCCGGCGTCGTGTCTGGCGATCGCGACAAGGGCGACAAGGGGGACAAGAACCTCGCCGAGGACGACGAGAACCTCCAGGTCCGCGCCCGCGCGGTGCGCACCGCCGCCAAGCGTGGCAACGCCCACCTCGAGCTGGCGCTGCGTGACAACAACATGAGCATGCTGGTGCAGCGTTCGAACCTGCTGCCCACGGGCCAACGCATGAAGTACCAGGCCACCCCGACGCACTACACCGCGACCTTCCTGCCCCAGACGGCCGGAGCGGCGTTCCGCGAATTCGGGGAAAGCGGTCTGTTCGGCTGGTACCCGCCTTTCCAGAAGATGGCCGCGACGCGTTTCGCGATCGATCGCCGCAGCGGCCAGCTCGAAGGCGAGGTCGTCGGTCCGGCGGGCGAGGTGCTCGGCCTCGTGGACATGCAGTGCGAGGCCAAGCGCAACGAGGACGCGCCGGCGCCCCGGTTCTGATGGCGCCGCCGGCAGTGCTGTGGGTGGTGGCGGCCCTGTTGACGGGGCTGCTGACGGCTGCACCGGTCCAGGCCGCGCGGCTGGCGCTGGTGATCGGCAACGACACCTACCGTCAGGCGCCGGTGCTGCGCAACGCGCGCAACGATGCTCGCAGCATCGCCGGCGAACTCGAGGCGGCCGGCTTCCAGGTCTCGCGCGTGCTCGACGGAACCCGACGCGACATGAACGCGGCCCTCGACGGTTTCGTGCGCCGGATCGGCAAGGGCGACGAGGTGGTCTTCTACTTCTCGGGTCACGGCTCGCAGCCGCCGCAGACGGGGCCTTTCCTGCTGCCGGTGGACATCGAGATCAGCAGCGAGCGCTCGATCCTGCGCGACGGCGTTTCCCTCGAGCAGGTCGTCGACGACCTCGCGCAGCGGGCGCGTTTCGCGCTGGTGATCGTCGATGCCTGCCGCGACGACCCCTTCCGCCAGACCTCCGCGGGCCGCTCGCTCGCCCCGGGCTCGAGCCTGTCGCGCATCGAGCCGCCCAAGGGCACGATGATCATCATGGCCGCATCCAAGGGCCAGCAGGCGCTGGACCGGCTGAGCGACAACGACCCCGTGGCCAACGGGCTGTTCACCCGCGAGCTGGTCAAGCAGATGCGCGAGCCCGGGCTGTCGGCGGGCGAGATGCTCAAGCGGGTGCGGGCCAACGTCGAGCGCGCCGCGCAGTCGGTCAACCACGCCCAGCGGCCGTCGCTGGTGGACGAGTCCTCGAGCGACTTCTTCTTCCACCCCGGGCGGCCGGGCACGCCGACCGCGATGCCGCCAGCGGCCGCCGCGGCCGAAGCCGTGCCGCCAAGGCCGCAGCCGGTGGCCGCCGCCTATGTGCCGCAGCGCGAGTTCGAGGCCTGGGAGCAGGCGACCATGGCCGCCACCAAGGCCGCCTACGAGGGCTACCTGAGCCGCTTCCCGAGCGGCCGTTACGCGGCGCACGCGCGAACGCGCCTCGCGCTGCTCGGGGGTGCGCAGCCCTTGCCGCTGCCCGAACCGACGCAACGCCCCAGCGGTCGCGAGACCCACAGCACGCCACCCGCTTCGCCGAGACCTGCATCGTGACCCGCACCCCAGCCCTGCGTTCCGCGCTCGCCACGTCGCTTCTGGCCCTGACCGCCAGCGCCTTCGCGCAGGACTACACGCAGCGGCAACTGCAGGACATCGTCAGCCGCCATCTGGCCGCCGAATCGCTGCGGCCCGAGCTCACGAGCGCCGGCAACGTGCGATTCCGCAGCCAGGGTCGGACCTACGTCGTCCACATCGACGAGCGCGACCCGCTGTACTTCCGCCTGACCATGGCCTTCGTTTCCGAGGACAAGAGCGCCGCGGGGCGGCAGCGGCAGCTCGAGGGCTGCAACAGCGCGACCTCCGAAGTCAAGGTCGTCAAGTGCTTCCTCGACGAGGACGGCGACCCGACCTTCGCGGCCGAGGTGTTCCTCGTCGTGCCCGGTGACTTCACGCTGTTCTTCGACCGCACGCTGCGTGCGATGGACAGCGCCTGGCGCCGCTACACGCGCCGGCTCGGCGAGTTGCGCTGAGGGCAGACCCGGCCGGCGTCGCGGGCGATACTCCGTCCTTCCCGACCGAGGCCGCCGCGCCGCCGCCGATGCTCCAGCATCCCCAGTTCGACCCTGTCGCCATCGCCATCGGCCCGCTGGCCGTGCACTGGTACGGCCTGACGTACCTCGTGGCCTTCGGCCTGTTCTGGTGGCTGGGCACGCGCCGCGTGGCGCTGCCGCACTTCGCCTCGCGCGGCTGGAGCCGACGCGACGTCGAAGACCTGCTGTTCTGGGGCGTGATCGGCGTCGTGGTCGGCGGCCGCGTGGGCTATGCGCTTTTCTACAAGCCCGGCCAGTACCTGGCCAACCCGCTGGAGATCGCGATGCTCTGGAAGGGCGGCATGAGCTTCCACGGCGGCCTGCTGGGCGTCATCGCCGCGATGGCCCTGTGGGCCCGCAGCCGCGGCCGCCCGTTCCCGGAGGTCATGGACGTGGTGGCGCCCTGCGTGCCCACGGGCCTGGCCTCGGGCCGCATCGGCAACTTCATCAACGGCGAGCTCTGGGGCCGCGCGGCCGACCCCGCGCTGCCCTGGGCGATGGTGTTCCCGCAGAGCGGCAGCGCGCTGCCGCGGCACCCTTCGCAGCTCTACCAGTTCCTGCTCGAGGGCTTGGTGCTGTTCGCGCTGCTGTGGTGGTACGGCCGGCGCGAGCGGGCGCGCGGGCAGGTGGCGTCGGCCTTCCTGGTGGGCTATGGCGTGCTGCGCTTCGTGGCCGAGTTTTTCCGCGAGCCCGACAGCTTCCTGGGCGTGCTGGCGCTGGGGCTGAGCATGGGCCAGTGGCTGTGCCTGCCGATGATTGCCGCCGGCGCAGGGCTGTGGCTGTGGTTCGGCCGCCAGGCCGCCGCGGCCCGCTAGCATGGCGGCCATGCGCCAGATCTTCCTGGATACCGAGACCACGGGCCTGGCGGTGGAGCATGGCGACCGCATCATCGAGATCGCCTGCATCGAGCTCGACAACCGCCGCTTCAGCGGTCGCCGCTTCCACCACTACGTGAACCCTGGCCGCAGCAACCACCCCGACGCGGTGCGGGTGCACGGCATCACCGACGACTTCCTGGCCGACAAGCCGCCCTTCGAGGCCGTGGCCGAAGAGTTGCTGGCCTTCGTGGCCGGCGCCGAGGTCATCATCCACAACGCCGCTTTCGACCTGGCCTTCCTCGACGCCGAGCTGGCCCGCCTGGGGCACCTGCGATTCGCGCAGCACTGCGCGCAGGTCACCGACAGCCTGCTGATGGCGCGCGAGCAGTACCCGGGCAAGAGCAACTCGCTCGACGCGCTGTGCCGTCGGCTGGAGGTCGACAACTCCGGGCGCGACCTGCACGGCGCGCTGATCGATGCCGACCTGCTGGCCCAGGTGTACCTGGCGATGACGCGTGGGCAGGACTCTCTGGTGATCGATGCGGGGGACGGCGCGTCCGCGCCGGGCGGTGCGGGCAGCCAGGACGCCGCGTCCGACCTGGGCGGCTTTGCGCTGCCGCTGCTGGCCGCCAGCGCCGCCGAGCGCGACGCGCACGACGAGTTGCTGCGCGGCCTGGACAAGGCCTGCAAGAAGGGCGCGGTGTGGCGCCCCGCAGAGGCGCCGGCTGCCGTGGCATAATCCCGGGCTTCCCGGAACACGGTGTGTTCACAGATTCCGGGCGGTTAGCTCAGCGGTAGAGCACTGCCTTCACACGGCAGGGGTCGCAGGTTCGAACCCTGCACCGCCCACCACGCTTCAGCGGCCCCTGCGGCCTGCGCCCCGACGGCGCCGACGTGTCCACCACGCCGGCGCCGTTGTCCTTCCTGGGCCGTCGCCTGGCGAAGCGTCGGAGTTCGTGCGGGTCTGTCGTGTATATTGAAGTTGACACTTCCAGGGCGCCGGGCGCCCGCGCAGCCACGATGTCCCACGCGTTTCCCTTCAGCGCCATCGTCGGCCAGGACGAGATGAAGCTCGCCATCCTCGTCGCCGCGGTGGATCCGAGCGTCGGCGGCGTGCTGATCTTCGGCGATCGCGGCACCGGCAAGAGCACCGCGGTTCGTGCGCTGGCCGCGCTGCTGCCGAAGATGAAGGCCGTGGTCGGCTGCCGCTACGGCTGCGACCCCGCCCGGCCGTTCTGCAGCAAGGCCGAGCCCTGCGCCGGCCGCGCCGGCGGCAAGAGCGCGCTCGTGGGCGTGCCCGTGGTCGACCTGCCGCTGGGCGCCACCGAAGACCGCGTCGTCGGCGCGCTCGACATCGAGCGCGCCCTCACCGAGGGCAGCAAGCACTTCGAGCCGGGGCTGCTGGCGCGCGCGCACCGCGGCTTCCTGTACATCGACGAGGTCAACCTGCTGGAGGACCACCTCGTCGACCTGCTCATCGACGTGGCCGCCTCGGGCGAGAACGTCGTCGAGCGCGAGGGCCTGTCGGTGCGCCACCCCGCGCGCTTCGTGCTGGTGGGCAGCGGCAACCCCGAGGAGGGCGAGCTGCGCCCGCAGCTGCTCGACCGCTTCGGCCTGGCGGTCGACGTGCGTACGCCGCAGGACCTGGCCACGCGCATTGAGGTCATCAAGCGCCGCGATGCCTTCGAACGCGATGCCGAGGCCTTCGCGGCGCGCTGGAAGAAGGACGAGGACGCAACCCGCCGCAGGCTGGTGCGGTCGCGGCAGCGCCTGCCCGAGGTGCAGCTGGGTGACGAGGCACTGTCGCGCATCGCCAACCTCTGCATGGGCCTGGGCACCGACGGCCTGCGCGGCGAACTCACGCTGATGCGCGCCGCGCGCGCCTACGCCGCGCTGCAGGGCGACGCGGCCGTGGCCGACGCGCACATCCGCACCGTCGCCCGCCCGGCCCTGCGCCACCGCCTGCGCCGCGACCCGCTGGACGACACCGACGCCGGCGTGCGCGTGGAGCGCGTGCTGGCCGAGGTGTTCGGCACGGCCGCCTGAGCGGCGCAGCCCGCGGCGCCCGCCATGGCCGACGACCGCGAGAGCGCCCGCCAGGCGCTGGCCCTGGCGGCAGCCCTGCTGGCCGTCGATCCGGCGGGCCTGGGGGGCGCGCGCCTGATGGGCCCGGCCGGCCCCGTGCGCGACGCCTGGCTCGAGACCCTGCGCCGGCTGCTCCCCGCGAACACGCCCTGGCGCCGCCTGCCCCAGCATGCCCAGCAGGAGCGCCTGTCCGGCGGCCTCGACCTGCAGGCCACGCTGGCCGCCGGCCGGCCCGTGCTGCAGCAGGGGCTGCTGGCCGCGGCCGATGGCGGCGTGGTGGTGGCGGCCATGGCCGAACGGCTGGCCCCCGGCACCGCCGCGCAGGTGGCGGCGGCGCTGGACCACGGCCGCGTGCGCATCGAGCGCGACGGCCTCAGCGACGTGGCGCCGGCGCGCTTCGCGCTCGTCGCGCTCGACGAGGCCGAGGGTGACGACAGCCCGCTGGCGCCCGCGCTGGCCGACCGCCTGTCACTGTGGCTGCCGCTGCGCGGCCTGGGCTGGCGCAGCGCGCCGCAGCCGGCCGAGGTGGCCGACTGGGCCGCCGCGGTGGCCGAGGCGCGCGAGCGGCTGCCGCGCGTGCAGGTGCCCGACGAGCTGGTGGCTGCGCTGGCTGCCGCCACGCTGGCCCTGGGCGTGGACTCGCCCCGCGCGGCTTGGGCCGCGGTGCGGCTGGCCCGCGCATCGGCAGCACTGTTCGGGCGTGACCTTGCCACCGCCGACGACGCCGACCGCGCCGCCGCCCTGGTGCTGGCGCCCCGTGCCACGCGGCTGCCGGCGCCGCCCGAAGACCCCGGCGAGGACCCCGCCGAAGCGCCGCCGCAGGAAGCCGCTCCGCCACCCGATGCGGATGCGCCGCCGGAGGGCGCGCCGCCGCCCTCGCCGCCGACCGAGACGCAGCCGCTCGAAGACCGCGTGCTCGACGCCGCCACGGCCGCCATCCCGCCGGGCCTGCTGGCGCAGCTGCTGCAGGGCGACGGCCCCCGCACGCGCGCTGCGCGTGGCGGCAAGGCTGGGGCGGCCGCCGCCTCGCGCAGCCGCGGGCGGCCGCTGGGCGCGCGCCGCGGGCCGCCGGTGCAGGGCGCGCGGCTGCACCTGGTGGCCACGCTGCGCGCGGCCGCGCCCTGGCAACCGCTGCGCCGTCGCGCCTGGGCCGCGCAGCCGGGGCGGGGCGAGGGCCCGCGGGTGCACGTGCGGCCCGACGACTTCCACGTGCGCCGCTTCGCCGAGAAGCGCGGCACGACCACCGTGTTCGCCGTCGATGCCTCGGGCTCGTCGGCGCTGCACCGCCTGGCCGAGGCCAAGGGCGCCGTCGAGCTGCTGCTGGCCGAGTGCTACGTGCGCCGCGACGAGGTGGCGGTGCTGGCCTTCCGCGGTCGCGGTGCCGAGCTGCTGCTGCCGGCCACGCGCTCGCTGGTGCGGGCGCGGCGCTCGCTGGCCGGGCTGCCTGGCGGCGGCGGCACGCCGCTGGCCGCCGGCATCGAGATGGCGCGGCAGGTGGCCGCGCAGGTACAGCGCGAGGGCGCGTCGCCGCTGGTGGTGATGCTCACCGACGGCCGCGCCAACGTCACGCTCGCGGGGCAGGGCGGGCGCCTGCAGGCTGCCGAGGAGGCGCTGGCTGCAGCACGTCGCCTGCGCGGGCTGGGCGTGCAGTGCCTGCTGGTGGATACCTCGGTGCGCCCCGAGCCCGCAGCCGCGGCGCTGGCCCTGGCGATGGGCGCGCGCTACCTGGCCCTGCCGCAGGCCGACGCGCGTGTGCTCAGCGGTGCCGTGCAGGCGGCGCTGCTGTCGCCGCGCGCGGGCTGAGCCCCGTCGAGGCCGGCGGCACGACCATGGGCGCTCGACCACGTCCGGCCCGACACGCCTCGCCGCCCGGCCTGCCCCCCGACTGGCCGCACGCCGAGCGCAGCGAGCTCGTGGCGGCCGGGGGCCTGCGCTGGCACGTGCAGCAGTGGCCGCTGCCACGGCCGGAGGCTTCCTGGCTGCTGCTGCTGCACGGTACCGGGGCGTCCGCCCATTCGTTCGCGGCCCTGGCGCCGCTGCTGGCTCGCCGCCACGGCCTGCTCGTGCCCGACCTGCCGGGACACGCCTTCACGTCGCGGCCGCGGGCCGCGGGGCTGTCGCTGCCGGGCATGGCCGCCGGCCTCGGCGCGCTGCTGCAGGCGCTGGGCGTGGCGCCGGCGGCGGTGGTCGGGCACAGCGCCGGTGCGGCGATCGGGGCCCGCCTGGTGCTCGACGGGCACGCCCGGCCGGCCAGCCTCGTCAGCCTCAACGGGGCCTGGTTCCCGCCCGGCGGCAGCGGCGGGTGGTGGTATGCCCCGATGGCGCGGCTGCTCGCCATCAACCCGCTCGCGCCGGCGCTCTTCGCGTGGCACGCGGCCCGGCCGGCCACGCTGGAGCGATTGCTGCGGGGCACCGGCTCGCGGCTGGATGCCGCCGGGCGTGCCCGCTACGCCCGCCTGGCGGGCGACGTGGGCCACGTCGGCGCGGTGATCGCCATGATGGCCGCCTGGGACCTGTCCTCGCTGCCGCTGGAGCTGCCCCGGCTGGCCGAACTGGGCACGGCACTGCACCTGTTGGCGGCCGAGCGCGACGCCGCGGTGCCGCCGCAGCAGGCGCAGGCGCTGGCGGCGCGGGTGCCCGGGGCCACCGTGCACGGGCTGCCCGGGCTGGGCCACCTGGCGCACGAGGAGGCGCCGCGCGAGGTGGCGGCGGCGATCGAGCCCTTGCTCCCGCATTGACGGGTTGCGTCGCGCCGCGCCTCGGCCAGGGCATGGCGTTGCCTCGCATTGACGGCGGCACACCCGATGTCTATCCTGTGTCCACTTCAGTTGACATAGCGATGCGACAAGACGGCGTGACGTCACTGCATCGTGGAGCCCGTCACCATGCCGACACACGCCCGGATCGAAAGCGCGTTGCGAACCGCCCTCGAGGCTGCCGCCGGCCCCGGCTGCCCGCCGCGGCTGCAGGCTGCCGTGCAGCACGCGGTGTTTCCGGGGGGCGCCCGCATCCGCCCGCAGCTCACCCTGGCCGTGGCCCGTGCCTGTGGCGACGATGAGCCGGCCCTCACGGACGCCGCCGCCGCGGCGGTGGAACTGCTGCACTGCGCGTCGCTGGTGCACGACGATCTGCCCTGCTTCGACGACGCGCCCATCCGCCGCGGCCAGCCTTCGGTGCACAGCGCCTTCGGCGAACGCCTGGCCGTGCTGACGGGTGACGCGCTCATCGTCGCCGCCTTCGAGGTGCTGGCCCGCGCCGGCGCGCACCGCCCGGCACGGCTGGCGCCGCTGCTGTGCACGGTGGTCTCGGGCGTGGGCATGCCGGGGGGCATCGTCGCCGGCCAGGCCTGGGAGTGCGAGCCGCGCGTGCCGCTGCGGGAGTACCAGCGCCTGAAGACCGGCGCGCTGTTCACCGCGGCCACGCGGGCCGGCGCCATCGCCGCCGGTGGCGACCCCGCGGCCTGGACGGCCCTGGGCGACTGCCTCGGCGAGGCCTACCAGGTGGCCGACGACATCCGCGACGTCGCCGCGCAGCCGGAGTGGCTGGGCAAGCCCAGCGGCCAGGACCTCGCGCTCGGCCGCCCCAGCGTGGCGCTGGAGAAGGGCATGGACGCCGCGCTGGCGCAGTTCGAGGCCCTGGTGAAGCAGGCCGCCGACGCCGTGCCCGAGTGCCGTGGTGCGCCGCTGCTGCGGGCCCTGGTGCGGGCCGAGGCCGAGCGGCTCGTGCCGCCGTCGCTGCGCACCGGCACGCCGCAGCGCGCGGTGGCCTGAGGGCCCCGCGGTGCCCACCCGCACACAGCCACGGGACGGCGAGCGCCTGACCTGGCCAAGCGCCGCGGCGCCGGCCGCCGAGGCCACCAGCTGGCGCGAGCGCTGGCAGCAGTTCGTCGAGGACCTCGTCGTGCGGCCCGGCTTCCGCCGCTGGGCGAGCGGCTTCTGGCTGACGCGGCCGCTGGTGCGGCGGCGTGCCGGCGAGCTGTTCGACCTCGTCGCCGGCTTCGTCTACACCCAGGTGCTGCTGGCCTGCGTGCGGCTGGACCTGTTCAACCAGCTCGCCGCGGGGCCCGACAGCGCGGCCCGCCTGGCGCAGCGCCTGGGCCTGCCGCTGCGCTCGATGCAGCGCCTGCTCGACGCCGCCGTGTCGCTGCGCCTGCTGCAGCGCCGCAGCGGCGGCCGCTACGGCCTGGGTGCGCTGGGCGCGCCGATGGTGGGCAACGCGGCACTGGCGGCCATGGTGGAACACCACGCCACGCTCTACGCCGACCTGCGCGACCCCGTGGCGCTGCTGCGCGACGAGGGCGCCGGCAGCGCCATGGCCGCCTACTGGCCCTACGCCAGCTACCCCGAGCGCCAGGGCCGGGCCGACGGCGCCGCGCCCGCGCTGCCGGCACGCCAGGTGGCCGAGTACTCGGCGCTGATGACGGCGTCGCAGCCGATGGTGATCGAGGAACTGCTCGACGCCTACCCGCTGGCCAGGCACCGCGTGCTGCTCGACGTGGGCGGCGGGGAGGGCCGCTTCGTCGCCGCTGCGCTGGCCGCGGCGCCCCGGCTGCGCGCCATGCTCTTCGACCTTCCCCCCGTGGCCGATCTCGCGACCGCGCGGCTGGGCGCGCAGGGCCTGGGCGGGCGCGTGGCCGTGCACGGCGGCAGCTTCTTCGACGACCCGCTGCCCGAAGGCGCCGACGTCGCGACCCTGGTGCGCGTGCTCTTCGACCACGACGACGCCCACGCGCTGGCGATCCTGCGCGCCGTCGCGCGGGCGCTGCCGCCCGGCGGCACGCTGCTGGTGGCCGAGCCCATGGCCGAGGCTCCGGGTGCGCGAACCATGGGCGATGCCTACTTCGGCTTCTACCTGCTGGCCATGGGCCGCGGCCAGCCCCGAAGCGCGCAGGCGCTGACGGCGTTGCTGCAGCAGGCCGGCTTCACCGACGTGCGCGCGCTGCGCACGCGCATGCCGCTGCAGGCCGGGGTGCTCGTGGCGCGCCGGGCCAGCGGCGGCCCGAGCGGCGGTGTGCTGCCGAACGGGCCGGCGCTCACCGACGCGCAGTAAAGACCTATTGACATCCAAATGTGTCAGGCTAGGATGACACCCAAGATGCCCGAAGCACCCACCCAGCCGGGAATCACCGGCTCCCAAGCCCCGCACGGCAGGCAGCAGGAGGCCGCATGAAGACCGCAGCCGTCGTGATGCAGGCGCCGGAAATGCTGGCGCTGGACGAACTGGTGCTCGACGCGGCCGGCGAGGGCGACCTCGTCGTCGATATCGACTGGTCGGGCATCAGCACCGGCACCGAGAAGCTGCTGTGGACCGGGCGCATGCCCATGTTCCCGGGCATGGGCTACCCCCTGGTGCCGGGCTACGAATCCGTGGGGCGTGTGGTGCAGGCCGGCCGGCAGACCCGGCACAAGGTGGGCTCCACGGTGTTCGTGCCCGGGGCGCGTTGCTTCGGCCCCGTTCGTGGCCTGTTCGGCGGCGCCGCGGCGCGACTGGTGGTGGGTGACGAGCGCGTCTACGGCGTCGATGCCGGTCTGGGCGAGCAGGCCGTGCTGCTGGCGCTGGCCGCCACGGCCTACCACGCCGTGTCGTGCGGCGGCCGCAAGCACCCGGTGAACGCGCCCGATCTCATCATCGGCCACGGCGTGCTGGGCCGCCTGCTGGCGCGCCTGACGGTGGCCGCCGGCCTGCCGCCGCCCACCGTGTGGGAACTCGACGCCGTGCGCAGCGAAGGCGCGCGCGGCTACACGGTGATCAGCCCCGAGGCCGACACGCGCCGCGACTACCGCGCCGTGTACGACGTCAGCGGCGACGTGCGCATCATCGACAAGGCGATGCCGCACCTGGCCAAGGGCGGCGAGATCGTGCTCGCCGGCTTCTATGCCGAGCCCGTGGCCTTCAACTTCGCACCGGCCTTCATGCGCGAGGCCCAGATCCGCGCCGCCGCCGAGTGGCAGCGCCCCGACATGCTGGCCGTCAGGCAGTTGGCCGAGGAAGGCCGGCTCGACCTGTCGGGCCTCATCACGCACCGCGAGCGCGCCGAGCACGCCGCAGGTGCCTACCGAACGGCCTTCAGCGACATGCACTGCCTGAAGATGGTTCTCGACTGGAAGGGTTGCCAATGAGCGGTACTGCGTCCCCCGTCATCTTCATGCGCGACGAGCGCCTGAAGGCCGAAGCCGCGATCGAGCCCGATCCGGTGCCCACCAGCCCCGCGGCGAAGACGACGCAGATCATTGCCATCTACGGCAAGGGCGGCATCGGCAAGAGCTTCACGCTGGCCAACCTGAGCTACATGATGGCCCAGCAGGGCAAGAAGGTGCTGCTCATCGGCTGCGACCCGAAGAGCGACACCACCAGCCTGCTGTTCGGCGGCAAGGCCACGCCCACCATCATCGAGACCAGCAGCCGCAAGAAGCTGGCCGGCGAGCAGGTGGCCATCGGCGACGTGTGCTTCAAGCGCGACGGCGTCTACGCGATGGAGCTCGGGGGCCCCGAGGTCGGCCGCGGCTGCGGCGGCCGCGGGATCATCCACGGCTTCGAGACGCTCGAGAAGCTCGGCTTCCACGACTGGGGCTTCGACTACGTGCTGCTCGACTTCCTGGGCGACGTGGTCTGCGGCGGCTTCGGGCTGCCGATCGCGCGCGACATGTGCCAGAAGGTCATCGTCGTCGGCAGCAACGACCTGCAGAGCCTGTACGTGGCCAACAACGTCTGCAGCGCGGTCGAGTACTTCCGCAAGCTCGGCGGCAACGTCGGCGTGGCCGGCATGGTGATCAACAAGGACGACGGCACCGGCGAGGCGCAGCGCTTCGCCGCCAACGCCGGCATCCCGGTGCTGGCGGCCATCCCGGCGCACGAGGACATCCGCCGCAAGAGCGCCAGCTACGAGATCATCGGCAAGCCCGATGGCGACTGGGGCCCCCTGTTCGCCGAACTGGCGAAGAACGTCGCCGAGGCGCCGCCGGTGCGCCCGAAGCCGCAGACGCAGGACGAGCTGCTGGGCCTGTTCAGCGCCGAGGTCACGGGCCGCGACTTCAAGATGGAGCCGGCGACCCTGTTCGACATGGTCGGCAAGGCCGACCTGGTGAAGCCCTCGCTCGAGGTGGTGTATGACGCGGCCTGAAGCGCCCGCGGCCGAGGCGCTGTCGTGCAGCGACCGCGACGGCCTGCGCGCTGCGGCCGCGGCCTCGGGCAAGAGCGAGCTGCTGGCGCAGTACGCGCGCGACTACCCCGTGGCCGGGCCCGAGGAAGGCAAGGGCCCGCACGAGCAGCCGCAGAGCATGTGTCCGGCCTTCGGCTCGTTGCGCGTGGGGCTGCGCATGCGGCGCACCGCCACCATCCTCAGCGGCAGCGCCTGCTGCGTCTACGGCCTGACCTTCACCAGCCACTTCTACGGCGCGCGCCGCAGCGTGGGCTACGTGCCTTTCAACAGCGAGACGCTGGTGACCGGCAAGCTGTTCGAGGACATCCGCGACGCCGTGCACGCGCAGGCCGCCGCGGGCGACCTCGACGCCATTGTCATCATCAACCTCTGCGTGCCCACCGCCAGCGGCGTGCCGCTGCAGCTGCTGCCCAAGGCCATCGGCGGAGTGCGCATCATCGGCATCGACGTGCCGGGTTTCGGCGTGCCCACGCACGCCGAGGCCAAGGACGTGCTGGCCGGTGCCATGCTGCGCTATGCGCGCGCCGAGGCCGAGGCCGGCCCGGTGATGGCGCCGCGGCAGGGCGTCAGCGGCAAGCCCACCGTCACGCTGCTGGGCGAGATGTTCCCGGCCGACCCGATGGTCATCGGCGCACTGCTGGAGCCGATGGGCCTGGCCGCCGGCCCCGTGGTGCCCACGCGCGAGTGGCGCGAGTTGTATGCCGCGCTGGACTGCGCGGCGGTGGCCGCCATCCACCCCTTCTACACCGCCAGCGTGCGCGAGTTCGAGGCCGCCGGCCGCACCGTGCTGCCCTCGGCCCCCGTGGGCCACGACGGCACCGAGGCCTGGCTGCAGGCCGTGGGCGCGGCCTGCAACGTGCCGCAGGCGCAGATCGACGCCGCCAAGAACCGCTTCCTGCCCGCCATCCGGGGCGTGCTGGCCAAGGCGCCGATCAAGGGCCGCATCACCGTCAGCGGCTACGAGGGCAGCGAGTTGCTGGTGGCGCGGCTGCTCATCGAGAGCGGCGCCGAGGTGCCCTACGTGGGCACGGCCTGCCCGCAGACGCCCTGGAGCGCGCCCGACCTCGCCTGGCTGCAGGCGCGCGGCGTGCACGTGCAGTACCGCGCCAGCCTGGAGCAGGACATCGCCGCCGTGCGCGAGTTCCGGCCTGACCTCGCCATCGGCACCACGCCCGTGGTGCAGGCGGCCAAGGCGGCCACGATTCCGGGCCTGTACTTCACCAACCTGATCAGCGCCCGCCCGCTCATGGGCCCCGCCGGTGCCGGCAGCCTGGCGCAGGTGGTCAACGCCGCCATCGCCAACAAGGCCCGCTTCGAGCAGATGCGCGAGTTCTTCGGCGAGGTGGGCGAGGGCGACCAGGCCGGCGTGTGGAGCGACAAGCCCGTGCTGCGGCCCGAGTTCCGCGCCGAGACGCGCCGCCAGATCATCAAGATCCAGAAGAAGCGCAAGGCCGAGGAGATGATATGAGCCCCCAGGCTCACTCCGTTCGCCACCCCCCGAGGGGGCTCCAGGCCCTCCGCGCAAGCCGGAGGGCCCGGTGATGGACCGCTCAGGCGCCCCCAAGCTCAACTACGTGATCGACCACGACCGCGCCGGCGGTTACTGGGGTGCGGTCTACGTGTTCACGGCCATCAAGGGCCTGCAGGTGGTGATCGACGGCCCGGTGGGCTGCGAGAACCTGCCCGTGACCAGCGTGCTGCACTACACCGACGCGCTGCCCCCGCACGAGCTGCCCATCGTCGTGACGGGCCTGGCCGAGGAGCAGCTGGGCCGCGAAGGCACCGAGGGCGCCATGCGCAAGGCGCATGCCGCACTCGACCCCGACCTGCCCGCGGTGGTGGTGACGGGCTCGATCGCCGAGATGATCGGCGGCGGCGTCACGCCCGAGGGCACGACGATCCAGCGCTTCCTGCCGCGCACCATCGACGAGGACCAGTGGCAGTGCGCCAACCGCGCCATGTACTGGCTGTGGCAGCAGTACGGCCCGCGCAAGGTGCCGCAGCGCACGCCGTTCGAAGAGCGACCCGCTGGCGAGAAGCCGCGCGTCAACCTCATCGGCCCCTGCTACGGCACCTTCAACATGCCCAGCGACGTGGCCGAGATCCGCCGCCTGGTCGAGGGCATCGGCGCCGAGGTGAACATGGTGTTCCCGCTCGGCAGCCACCTGGCCGACGTGGCCAACCTGGCCAACGCCGATGTGAACGTGTGCCTGTACCGCGAGTACGGCCGCATGCTCTGCGAGGCGCTGGAGCGGCCCTACCTGCAGGCCCCGATCGGCCTGTTCAGCACCACGGCCTTCCTGCGCGAGCTTGGCGCGCTGCTGCACCTGGACCCCGAGCCCTTCATCGAGCGCGAGAAGCACACCACGATCAAGCCGATCTGGGACCTCTGGCGCAGCGTCACGCAGGACTTCTTCGGCACCGCCAGCTTCGCGGTGGTGGCCAACGAAACGTACACCCGCGGCATCCGCCACTTCCTCGAGGACGAGCTCGGGCTGCCCTGTCAGTTCGCGGTGCCGCGCAAGGCCGGCAGCAAGACCGACAACGAGACCGTGCGCCGCCTGGTGCACGAGAAGACGCCGCTGGTGCTGTACGGCTCGTACAACGAGCGCATGTACCTGGCCGAGACCGGCGGCGGCCACGGGCCCAAGCCGAGCTGGATCCCGGCGAGCTTCCCCGGCGCGCTGATCCGCCGCGCCACCGGCACGCCCTTCATGGGCTATGCCGGTGCGACCTACCTGGTGCAGGAGTTCTGCAACGCGCTGTTCGACGCCCTGTTCCACGTGCTGCCGCTGGGCACCGAGCTCGACCGCATCGAGGCCACGCCGGCCCGCGCCGGCGCGGGCCGCGACGCCCCGCTGCCCTGGGACGACGAGGCTCAGCAGCTGCTCGCCGAGCGCGTGGAGCGCGAGCCCGTGCTGGTGCGCATCTCGGCGGCCAAGCAGTGGCGCGACGCCGCCGAGGCCGCGGCGCGACAGGCCGGTGCGTCCACGGTGGGCGTGGCCCACCTCTCGCCAGCCCGCGGGGTGCCGGCATGAGGCTGATCTCGACGGATTTCGAACTGCATCGCGGGGCCGCGCTGACGCGTGCTCCTCACCCGATGTCGTGGCGCTGGGCCACGGCTGCCCCATTGCGCGGGCTTGGCGCAAAGGCGGCCGAGAGGCCGAAGCAAAGGAGTCATTCCAATGGCTGAACGCAAGGGCTCGATCTCGGGCCTGACTGACGACGAAGCCCAGGAGTTTCACCGGTTCTGGGTCCAGGGGTTCGTGGGATTCACGGCGGTAGCCGTGGTTGCACACCTGCTGGTCTGGATCTGGCGACCCTGGCTCTGACCGACCCCCGACGCGACTGAAGGAGACGGCAATGGCTGACGTACGACACCTTTCTCACCGTCCTGAGGAACAGGCCGCATCGGCCTCGACCTTCTCGATCTTCCTGCTGGGCTTCGTGCTCTTCGGGGTGATCGCGGTGGTCGGGCAGTTGTTCGGCTGCCAGTGGCGTTCCTGGTTGCCCGGCGCGGAAGGCGTGAAGTCGATGACCGGTGGCGTCAAGTCCGCGGTCTACACCTTCATGTCCCACCTTCAATAGGAGAACACTCTATGTGGCGTATCTGGAAGCTCTACGACCCGCTGCGCGCGATGGTCGTGCAGGGGATCTTCCTCTTTGGCCTGGCGGCGATGATCCACCTCATCCTGCTGAGCACCTCGACCTACAACTGGTTCGACGGCCCGAACGCGCGAGCCGTGCTCGACAAGGCGAAAGCCACGGCGCCTGCGCCGAAGTGAGGCGCCGGGCCGCGAGGCCCGGCACCGGCGAGAAGCAGTACCCGCAGTACCCGCAGTACCCGCAGTACCCGGAATCGCAGTACCCGGCAGCAGTACCCGGCAGGTGGGTGGCCCGCGATCCACGCGGCACCACCCCGCCTGTCACCCGAATCCATCGGCCCGCGGGCCGCGACGCCCTGCCGAAGCAGGCGCGCGACGCGAGGGTGCACAAGGACGCACGTCATGGCCATGCTGAGTTTCGAGCGCAAGTACCGGGTGCGGGGTGGCACCCTGGTCGGCGGTGATCTGTTCGACTTCTGGGTCGGCCCCTTCTACGTGGGCTTCTTCGGCGTCACCACCGTCTTCTTCACGTTCCTCGGAACGGCCTTGATCTTCTACGGCGCGGCGGTGCAGGGCACCTTCAACCCGTGGACCATCAACATCGCCCCGCCCGACCTGAAGTACGGCCTGGGCCTGGCGCCGCTGAAGGAAGGCGGCATCTGGCAGATCGTCACCGTGTGCGCGATCGGCGCCTTCGTCAGCTGGGCGCTGCGCGAGGTGGAGATCTGCCGCAAGCTGGGCATGGGCTACCACGTGCCCGCGGCCTTCGGCATGGCCATCCTGGCCTACGTCACGCTCGTGGTGATCCGGCCGGTGCTGATGGGTGCCTGGGGCCACGGCTTCCCGTACGGCATCTGGAGCCACCTCGACTGGGTGTCGAACATCGGCTACCAGTACCTGCACTTCCACTACAACCCGGCGCACATGCTGGCGATCACGTTCTTCTTCACGACGACGCTGGCGCTGGCGATGCACGGGGCCCTCGTGCTGAGCGCCACCAACCCGCCCAAGGGCGAGACCGTGAAGACGCCGGACTACGAGGACACGTTCTTCCGCGACCTCATCGGCTATTCGGTGGGTACGCTGGGCATCCACCGCCTGGGCCTGTTCCTGGCCATGGCGGCGGGCTTCTTCAGCGCGGTGTGCATCGTCATCAGCGGCCCGTTCTGGACGCGCGGCTGGCCCGAGTGGTGGAACTGGTGGCTGCAGCTGCCGATCTGGAAGTGAGGAGCCGATCATGCTGAGCCAGATTCCCTACCAGAACCTGTTCACCCGTGTGCAGCCCGTCGGCCCCGCGCACGACGGCGTCGAACTGCCGCCCAAGAACGACACGCGCGTCGGCAAGCCCTTCCTGGTGCACCTGTTCGGCCGCCTGGGCAACGCCCAGATCGGACCCCTGTACCTGGGGCCACTGGGCCTGATCTCGCTGGTCACGGGCACGCTGTCGATCAACATCATGGGCTTCAACCAGCTCGCCTCGGTGAACTGGGATCCCATCGAGTTCGTCCGCCAGCTGCCCTGGCTGGCGCTGGAGCCGCCGCACCCCAAGTACGGCCTCCACATCCCGCCGATGAACGAGGGCGGCTGGTGGCTGCTGGCCTCGGCGCTGCTGCTGGTGAGCGTGCTCACCTGGTGGATGCGCACCTACAACCGCGCGCGCCAGCTCGGCATGGGCACGCACATCGCGTGGGCCTTCGCGGCAGCGATCTGGCTGTTCCTGGTGCTGGGCCTGTTCAGGCCGCTGCTGATGGGCAGCTGGAGCGAGGGGGTGCCCTACGGGATCTTCCCCCACCTGGACTGGACGGCCGCGTTCTCGCTGCGCTACGGCAACCTGTTCTACAACCCCTTCCACGCCCTCAGCATCGTCTTCCTGTACGGAAGCACGCTGCTGTTCGCGATGCACGGCGCCACCATCCTGGCCGTCACCCGCTACGGCGGCGACCGCGAGATCGACCAGATCGTCGACCGCGGCACGGCCAGCGAGCGGGCGGCCCTGTTCTGGCGCTGGACCATGGGCTGGAACGCCACGATGGAATCCATCCACCGCTGGGCCTGGTGGTTCGCGGTGCTCACGCCCATCACGGGCGGCATCGGCATCCTGCTGACGGGCACGGTGGTCGACAACTGGTACCTGTGGGCGGTGAAGCACGGCGTGGCGCCGAGTTACCCGGCGGTGCTGGGCACGGCCATCGATCCCTCCACGCTGACGACGGGAGTCAAGTGATGACGCCGCGCACCTCCTCCCCCGCGCCCCACCTCGCCCGGTGGGGCGTGCTGGCCGCCCTCGGTGCCGCCTTGCTGCTGGCGGGCTGCGAGCGCCCGCCGGTGAACACCAGCCAGCAGGGCTTCCGCGGCACGGCGATGCAGCACACCGTCAACCCGCGCCTGGCCGCCAAGGAAGACGCTGCCCGGGCCGTGCCCCCCGAGGACGCGCCGCCGGCCAGCGCCGAGGGCCCCAAGGCCGGGCAGGTTTACCAGAACGTCAAGGTGCTGGGCGACCTGTCGGTGGCCGAGTTCAACCGGCACATGAACGCCATCACGCAGTGGGTGTCGCCCGAGCAGGGCTGCAACTACTGCCACAACGGGGCCAACTTCGCCGACGACTCGAAGTACACCAAGGTGGTGGCGCGGCGCATGATCCAGATGACGCAGGCGCTGAACAGCCAGTGGAAGGTGCACACGGGAGCCACCGGCGTGACCTGCTACACCTGTCACCGCGGCGCCCCTGTGCCGGCCAACATGTGGTTCAAGCCGCTGGCGCCGGTGCGCAACGCCTCTTACGGCGGCGCCCTGGGCAACGACTTCGGCCAGAACAAGGCCGCCGGCCCCGGCCTGACCTCGCTGCCCTACGACCCCTTCTCGGGCTACCTGCTGGGCGCCGATGAGATCAAGGTCTACGGCAAGCAGGCGCTTCCCCAGGGCATTGGCAAGGGCGCACCGATCCAGCAGGCCGAGCGGACCTACGCGCTGATGATGCACTTCAGCAAGAGCCTGGGCCAGAACTGCACCTTCTGCCACAACTCGCAGAACTTCGGGGGCTGGGTGCCCAAGAAGGTGACGGCCTGGCACGGCATCCGCATGGAGCGCGACATCAACAACACCTACGTCGTGCCGCTGACCGACACCCTGCCCAAGGATCGTCTGGGCCCCCACGGCGACATCGGCAAGGCCTACTGCGCCACCTGCCACCAGGGTCAGAACAAGCCGCTGGGCGGCAAGGAGATGGCCAAGCTCTACCCGGGCCTGCAGGTGCTGGCGCCCTTGGTGACACTGCCACCGCCGGTGGCCGAGAGCGGTCGTTCGGTGCTGTTTTTCGGCGTCGGCTCGCACGACCTGGTGGCCGACCAGACCAAGGGCCTGGAGTCGCTGCTGACCGCGCTCGGCGGAAACCCGCGATCGGTGGTGCTGGTGTCGGGCTACCACTCGGCCGCCGGCGAGCAGGCCGCCAACCAGGAGCTGGCCAAGAAGCGGGCGCAGGCCGTGCGCGACGCATTGCTCGCCGCCGGCGTCGCCCCCGCCCGGGTGCGGCTGGACAAGCCGCAGCAGACCGAGGCCAACGTGGCCGGCGAGGACCCGGCCGCGCGCCGCGTCGAGGTGCGGCTGCAATAGCCGCGACGATCTTGGCCCGCACTTCGCTGCCCCCTGGCGCCGACCTGGGCGGGCGGCTGCAGCGCGACGCCGATGACGCGGCCGCCCCTGGCGCGGTGCTGGCGCCGGGCAGGCCGGGCACCCGTCCGGGGCCGGCCGCTGGTCTTGGCCGCGTCGCGCGGCCCGACCCGGGGCTGGCGGTGCTGCTGCTGGTCCGGCTGCGGGCTTCCCAGGTGCCTTGGGCCGTGGGCCAGCTCGTTCGCGGCCCGGGCCGCTGGCTGCGGGAGCCCGGCGTCCGCTTCGCCCGCGTGCTGGGCAGCGGGCGCGACGGCGGCTTCGGCCTCCGCCCGGGGCTGGATCACCAGGGCGTCTTCCTGATGTTCGACGAGGTCGCCGACGCGCTCGCCCTGGTGGCCCGGTCGCCGCTGGTGGCCGCCTATCGGTCGCGGGCCGAGCGATGCCTGGTCGCCGTCCTGCAGGCTTCATCGGCGCGTGGCCACTGGGCCGGGCAGGGCATGCGGGCCATCGTGCCGCCACCCTGCGCGGGCCAGCCCGTGCTGGCACTGACCCGCGCCTCCATCCGCCCCAGCCGGGCCTGGCGCTTCTGGCGCCACTCGCCGCCGTCCGAGGCTGCGCTGGCTGCCGCCCCCGGCTGCCGGCTGGCCGTGGGCCTGGGCGAGGCCCCGGTGCTGCGCCAGGCGACGCTGAGCCTGTGGGACGACACCGCGGCGATGAACGCCTATGCGCGCCAAGGAGCGCACCAGCGGGCCATCGAGTCCTCGTACGGCGAGGGCTACTTCTCGGAGTCGATGTTCGTGCGCTTCGTGCCGCTGCTGATGCAGGGACACTGGGGTGCGAACTGCATCGGGGCGGGGTCGGACCGGGCGGGTGGTGGTCATGGCTGAAGCGCGCGTCGCCGTCGTCGGTGCCGGCATCGGCGGGCTGGTCAGCGCACTTCTGCTGGCCGCGCGCGGCCTGGAGGTCACGCTGCTGGAAGCCGCCGACGGCGCCGGCGGCAAGATGCGCCCGGTGCGCGTCGACGGCGCCTGGCTCGACGCCGGCCCCACGGTGTTCACCATGCGCTGGGTGTTCGACGAACTGCTGGCCGAGGCGGGCAGTTCCGTGGCCGAGGCGCTGCCGCCCCTGCAGCCGCTCACCGTGCTGGCGCGCCATGCCTGGGCGCAGGGCGGCGGCCGGCTCGACCTGTTCGCCGACCGCGAGCGCTCGGCCGAGGCCATCGCCAAGTTCGCGTCGCCGGCCGAAGGCCGTGCCTACCGGGCCTTCTGCGAGCGCGCTGCCCGCGTCTATGCCCAGCTCGAGGGTCCGCACATCCGCAGCAGTCGCCCGGGCGTGTGGCAGATGATCCGCGACCTCGGGCCCCGCGGCCTGGCCACGCTGGCCGCGCTGGGGCCGATGGCCAACCTGGCCAGCGCGCTGCAGCGCGAGTTCCGCGACGAGCGGCTGCGGCAGCTCTTCGGCCGCTACGCCACCTACTGCGGGGCCTCTCCCTGGGGTGCGCCGGCCACGCTGATGCTGGTGGCCCACGTCGAGCAGGAGGGCGTGTGGGCCGTGCGGGGCGGCATGGCCGCGCTGGCGGCGTCGCTGGCTGCGCTGGTGCAGGCACGGGGCGGGCGCATCCGCTATGGCGCGCGCGTCGCCGGCATCGAGCACCGCGGCGGCCGCGTCGCTGGCGTACGGCTGGCCGACGGCGAGGCCCTGGCCTGCGAGGCCGTGGTCTTCAACGGCGATGCCAGCGCCCTGCAGGCCCTGCTGCGCGGCGCACCCGGCGTGGCGCCCGACCCGGCGCCGGCGGCCGGCCGCACGCTGTCGGCGGTGACCTGGGCCATGCGCGTGCGCAGCCGGGGCCTGGCCCTGGCCCGCCACAACGTCTTCTTCGACAGCGACTACGCCAGCGAGTTCGACGACGTGTTCCGCGCACGCCGGCTGCCGCGGCGCGGCACCGTGTACCTGTGTGCCCAGGACCGCCTCGACGGCGACGACGCCCGGCACGACGAAGCCGAGCGCCTGCTGATGCTCGTGAACGCACCCCCCGACGGCGACAGCCGATCCTTCGACGACCCGGAGACCGACGCATGCCAAGCCCGCAGTCTGGATCTGCTGCGCCGCTGCGGCCTGCAGCTGCAGATCGACCACCCGAGCCAGGTGCTGCGCCGCACGCCGGCGGACTTCCACCGGCTGTTCCCGGCCACGGGTGGGGCGCTGTACGGGCCTTCGACCCACGGCTGGATGGCGCTGTTCCGCCGCTCGGCGGCGGCGACCGCGCTGCCGGGCCTGTACCTGGCGGGGGGCAGCGTGCACCCGGGGCCGGGGGTGCCGATGGCAGCCATGTCGGGCCGGCTCGCGGCCGCCACGCTGATGGCTCACCTCGGTTCGACGCGGCGGTCGAGCCGGGTGCTTATTGCTGGTGGTACGTCGATGCCCTCAGCGACGACGGCCGCCACGCCCTGACGCTGATCGCCTTCGTCGGCAGCGTGTTCTCGCCGTACTACCGGCGCGCCTGGCGGCAGGGCCGTGCGCAGGCCGACGAGCACTGCGCGCTCAACGTGTGCCTGTACGGCGGTGGCCAGGACCGCTGGGCCATGACGGAGCGCGGCGCGCGTCACGTGCGCCGCAGCGCCACGCGCTTCGAGATCGGCCCGAGCCAGATGCGGTGGCAGGACGGCGCGCTGGTGGTGGACATCGCCGAGTTCGCCACGCCGCTGCCGCGTCGCGTGCGCGGTCGCGTCGTCGTGCGCCCCTCGGCGCTGGTGGACTACGTCACGGCGCTGGACGCCGACGGCCGCCACCGCTGGGGGCCCATCGCCCCCTGCGCCCGCGTGGAGGTGGAGCTGGAATCGCCCGGCCTCAACTGGCAGGGCAGCGCCTACCTCGACAGCAACGAGGGCGACGAGCCCATCAGCGAGCCCTTCACGACCTGGGACTGGATGCGCGTGCCCCTGCCTGACGGCAGCTGCGCGGTGATGTACGACGTCGGCCTGCGCCGTGGCGGCGAGCGCCACATCGCGCGGCGCTTCCACCCCGACGGGCGGGTCGCCGCGATGGCGCTGCCACCGCGCCACGCGCTGCCGGCCACGGGCTGGCGCATCGGCCGCCGCCTGCGCAGCGAGGGTCCCGCGGCGCTGCAGCGCACGCTGGAGGACACGCCCTTCTACGCCCGTTCGCTGGTGAACACGCACCTGGCCGGGCAGGCGGCCACGGGGGTGCACGAGACCCTGTCGGCCGACCGCTTCGCCGCGCCCTGGGTGCAGGCGCTGCTGCCCTTTCGCATGCCGCGCCGCGGCTGAACCATGAGGCACCGTGGGGCGCAGCCGACGCGAAGCGTGGTCAGAGTGTCAACACCACTTGACTTAGCTGATTGTAAGTTCAAAATGACATCAGCCCACCGACCCAGGCGCGGCTGATCGACACCCGCGTGCAGGTTTTGCACGAGTTCGCAGTGCTCCCATCGAAGGAGAAGACATGGCAGACGCAACCGGATCCGACAAGGTCTGGCCGACAGGCCTGACCGAAGAGCAGTCGGAGGAAATCCACAAGCACCTCATCCAGGGCACGCAGATCTTCGGCTTCATCGCCGCGCTCGCGCACCTGTTTGCGTACATCTACTCGCCCTGGCTGAAGTGAGCCGGAAGGAGCCAACATGATCTACGGAAAGCTCTGGCTCGTGGTCAAGCCGACGGTGGGGATCCCGCTGTTCCTCGGCGCGGTGGCCATCGGATCGTTCAGCGTGCACTACATGCTGGTCACGAACACCACGTGGGTGAAGAAGTTCCTCGACGGCAAGGGCACCGCCACGGCGATGGTGAGCACGCCGGCCGCGGCCGCGTCGCCGCCCACCGCCAAGCAGTAGCGGCGGTGACCGAGACGCCTCGGCAGGCCTGCCTGCCGGGCGCTCTTCCGATGCGCAGGCCGCCCGTGTGCATCGGAAGTGCGTTGACGCCGTCCATCATCGCCCTGCCCGCGAAAGCCCCATGAGCGCCTTCCGCCACCGCCTGATGCGCAGCTGGGTCGAACTGGGCCCGCGTTTCCTGCCGTTCGCCGACGCTGCCAGCGAGACGCTGCCGCTGTCGAGGCTCCTTCGGCTGTCGCTGTTCCAGGTCAGCGTGGGGATGGCGCTGGCGTTGCTGGTGGGTGCGCTGAACCGCGTGCTCATCGTCGAGCTCGGCGTGAGCGCCGGGCTGGTGGCGCTGATGGTGGCGCTGCCGGTGCTCTACGCGCCGGTGCGGGCGCTGATCGGCTTCAAGTCGGACCACCACCGCAGTGCGCTGGGCTGGCGGCGCGTGCCCTTCATCTGGATGGGCTCGATGCTGCAGTTCGGAGGGCTTGCGGTGATGCCCTTCGCGCTCCTGGTGCTGGCGGGGCAGGGCGACTCGGCGCAATGGCCGTCCTGGATGGGCCCGGCCGGCGCGGCGGTGGCCTTCCTGCTGATGGGCGCAGGGGTGCACACGGTGCAGACCGCGGGCCTGGCGCTGGCCACCGATCTGGCTCCGCTCGAGGATCACCCCAAGGTCGTGGGCCTGATGTACGTGATGCTGCTGCTGGGCACCATCCTCAGCGCCTTCGCGTTCGGGGCCGTGCTGGCCGATTTCTCGCCGGGGCGGCTGGTGCAGGTGATCCAGGCCTGCGCGGTGGTGACGCTGGTGCTCAACACGGTCGCCCTGTGGAAGCAGGAGTCCATCGGCCGCAGCCGGCTGCGCGACCCCGAGCCCGAGCCCGACTTCCGCCAGGCCTGGGCGGGCTACGCGGCGCTGGACGGCACGAGCCGGCGCCTCGTGGCCATCGCGCTGGGCACCATGGGCTTCGCGATGCAGGACGTGCTGCTGGAGCCCTACGGCGGCCAGGTGCTGGGCATGAGCGTGAGCCAGACGACCTGGCTGACGGCGGCCTTCGCCAGTGGCGGCCTGGCCGGCTTCACGCTGGCGTCGCGGCTGCTCACGCGCGGCTGGCCGCCGGCCCTGGGTGGCACGGGCCGGGTGCTCGACCCCGCGCGCATGGCGATGCTCGGCGC
The DNA here is from genome assembly GCA_046341655.1 of Betaproteobacteria bacterium. Lineage (GTDB taxonomy): Bacteria > Pseudomonadota > Gammaproteobacteria > Burkholderiales > Burkholderiaceae_C > Rubrivivax. Next base: position 96,514 of record JBKDQY010000153.1, read on the forward strand.
GGTCATCGGCGTGCCGGCTTTCGGCGCGGTGCTCGTGGCAGCGCTGTCGCACTCGGTGGGCCTGTTCGTGGCCGGCGTGGTGCTGATCGGCTTCGGCGGCGGCCTGTTCGGCCACGGCACGCTGACGCTCACCATGAACCGCGCCCCGCGCGAACACGCCGGCCTGGCCCTGGGGGCCTGGGGTGCTGCTCAGGCCACAGCTGCTGGCGTGGCCGTGGCGGCCGGCGGGCTGCTGCGCGACGCCGTTCAGGCCTGGACTCCGGGGTTGTTCGGGCCCGTCCCGTGGCCACAGGCCGCCAGCGGCTATGCTTTCGTCTACGCGATCGAGGTCGTGCTGTTGATCGCCACCGTCTGGGTGATGAAGCCGCTGGTCGGCAACGGCGCCCGGACCCTCGGCGGTGCCGCGTTCGTGCGGGGCACCCCTTCTTCAAACCCCTCTTGAGGCCCGAGGCCTCCCGGAGCTCCCCCGATGGAAGTGCACCACCTGCTGTTCATCGCCTGGTTCGTCGTCTTCGCCTTCTGGCTGGCGGGCCAGTTCAAGCGGTCCAACCGCAAGTACGACGCGCACCAGCGCCCGCCGTCGTCGGGCGACTGAGGAGCCCGGCGACCCCCGATCCCCGGGCCTGTGCCCGGGGCCTGGGCAATTCAGGCCCCGGAGCGCCCGGGCCGGCGGAACAAGCGCGTCAGCAGCCAGTCGGCCACCAGCGTGCAGAAGAGCGCGCCGTTGATGCCGGCCACCAGGCCCATGAACGCTCCGCCCTGGGCATTCCTCGCGAAGCCGAACCCCAGGAAGAAGCCGGCTGCGGCGCTGCCCAGGTAGACGAACACGGCGGCTCCGATCAGCCAGGTCGGCGCTTGACGGTCCAGGGTCATTCGCATCGCGGTACTCCTCGGTCGGCGGTTCTGGTTGCGCGCTCAGGCCATCTCGCGCTGGGCCTGGCGCTGCAGCAGGTCCAGCACCCGCACCGTGCGTTGGTAGAAGGTGCGGGCGGGGAGCTGATCGTCAGCCGCGGCGTCCACCAGGAAGCGCACGGCGGGCAAGGGCGGCAGCGCGCCGCCGGCCGTCATCGGGTGGCCTGGCGGCACCAGACTGGCCAGCAGCGAGCGGGCCACCAGCGCCAGCTGGCGGCCGCGCGGCACCACGGTGCGGTGGTTCACCGAATCCAGCCCGGCCCGGGCCAGCGCTTGGCCGATCTCGCCGTACACCAGGCGCGCAGCCTGGATGCCGGGGCGGCAGTCGCGGGGCAGAGCGGGCACGCCGCACTCGGCACGCTCGTACAGGCGCTCGGCCTCGTCGATGAGCCGCCGCACCACGCGCGCCAAACGCTCGTCGAACACCGGCCGGGCCAGCCAGGCCTCGGGGTCCATGCCTTCCGCGCGCAGCCACTGCGCCGGCAGGTAGACGCGGCCCAGCCCGGCGTCCTCGCCCACGTCGCGGGCGATGTTCGTCAGCTGCATCGCCACCCCCAGCTCGCAGGCCCGGGCCAGCGCCGGGGCGCTGCGCGTCTCCATCACCAGGGCCATCATCGCGCCAACCGTGCCGGCGACGCGGGCGCCGTAGGCGTGGAGGTCCTCGATGGTTTCGTAGTGGTGGCCGCGCACGTCCCACTCGAAGCCCTCGAGCAGGGCGTCGAGCAGCAGCCGTGGAATGCCGCAGCGCTCCACCACGCAGGCCAGCGCGCGGTCGGCCAGTTCGGGGCCGGGGCGGCCGGCGTAGACGGCGTCGAGCCGCGCGTGCAGCTGCTCGATGGCGCGTGCGGGTTCGCTGCTGCCGTCGATGGCATCGTCGGCGACGCGGCAGAACGCGTACAGGCCCGTGGCCAGCCCGCGCACGCGCGAGGGCAGCAGCAGCGAGGCCGTGAAGAACGACTTGGAGCCGCCGCGCATGAGCTCGCGGCAGGCGTGGAGCTCGGCGTCGCCGGGCCGAGGCGGGGTGGATCCGGGGGCAGTGGTCATCATCGGGCCAGCACCTCGGGCCGGGGCAGGGGCCGCGCCGATACCGTGGGCACGGCCGGCATGCGGGGCAGCGGGGGCAGCACGGTTTCCAGCGCCTGGGCCGACATCAGCACGCCCGGCACGCCCGCGCCCGGGTGCGTGCCGGCGCCCACGAGGAACAGGCCCGGCAGCTCTTCACTGCGGTTGTGGGGGCGGAACCAGGCGCTCTGCAGCAGCCGCGGCTCCAAGCCGAAGGCCGCTCCCTTGTAGGACAGCAGGTCGTCGTGGAACTGCTGCGGCGTCGTGACGCGCGAGGTGACGATGTGGCGTCCCAGCTCCGGCAGCACGGTCTGCTCGAGACGGCGGAGCACGCGGGCACGGTAGGCGTCGGCCTCGCGGGCCCAGTCCACGCCGCTGTCCAGGTGCGGCACGGGCGACAGCGCGTAGAAGCAGTCGTGGCCGGGCGGCGCCACGCTGTCGTCGCTGGCGCTCGGCCGGTGAAGGTACAGGCTGAAGTCCTCGGTGAGCCTGTGCTTGAGGAAGATGTCGGTCAGCAGCCCTTCGTAGCGCGGGCCCAGCACCATCTGGTGGTGGGGCACGTCTTCGTATCGCCGGTTCGTGCCGAAGTACCAGACGAACAGGCTCATCGAGTACTTGGCGCGCGCGAGCTTGCGGTCCGTCCAGGTGCGGCGCCGGGCGTCGGGCAGCAGGTGCTTGTACGTCCAGGCGGCGTCGGCGTTGCTCACCACGATGTCGGCGGCGATGCGCTCGCCGCCGGCCAGTTCAACGCCTGCGGCACGGCCGTCCTCGACGAGGATGCGCTTCACGTCGGCGTTGCATCGCGTGGGCACGCCGCGGTCGGCGAGCAGACCGACCATGGCCTTGATCAGTGCGCCGGTACCGCCCATGGCCCAGTGCACGCCGAAACGGCGCTCGAGCGTGTGGATCAGCGCGTAGCTGCTCGTCACCTTCAGCGGGTTGCCGCCGATCAGCAGCGGGTGGAAGCTGAACACCACGCGCAGGTAGGGGTTGCGGAGATGACGGCACACCATCTGCCAGATGGTCTGCCAGCCCTTCATGCGCATCATGTTCGGAATGGCGACGATCAGCTGCGTCAGGCTGTCGAAGGCCACCGGGCCCAGCTTCTCGAAGCCTTCGCGGTAGCAGATGTCGGCCTCGCGGGCCAGGGCGTCGAAGCCGGGCAGGTCGGCGGGGTCGAAGCGCGCCACCTCGGCGCGCATGGCGGCGTTGTCGCCGCTGTAGTCGAACCAGCGGCCGTCGTCGAAGCGCACGCGGTAGTAGGGGTGCAGGGCCTTCAGAGTGACGTCGTCGGCGAGCCGCCGGCCGGCCAGCTGCCAGAGCTCCTCGAACAGCTGCGGCACGGTGATGATGGTGGGGCCGGCATCGAAGCGGAAGCCGTCCTGCTCGTGCACGCGCGCGCGGCCGCCCGGCTGCGGCAGGCGCTCGAGCACCTGCACGCGCCAGCCGCGCACGCTCAGCCGGATGGCGGCTGCGAGACCGCCGAAGCCGCTGCCGATGACGAGGGCGGTGCCCGCGCCTTGCGGGGTGTTGGTGATCATGGCCGAGCCTCCACGGGCCGGCGCAGGGCCCAGCGCCACAGCGCCGAGGGTTCCAGCGGCAGCACCATCATCAGGTGTTCGACGAGGGCCAGCGTCAGCAGCGAGGCCAGCAG
>JBKDQY010000154.1:0-11396 GCA_046341655.1 Betaproteobacteria bacterium
GGCGCTCGACTACCTCGACAAGGACCGCGCCTTCCTGACCAAGGGCGGGGTGTTCACCGACAGCTACATCGATGCCTACATCGATTTGAAGATGCAGGAGGTCACGCGCTTCCGCATGACCACGCACCCGCTCGAGTTCGACATGTACTACTCGCTGTGACGGTCGCGCCGGCCCCAGGGGCCGGTATCCGCCGAAACGGCCCCCCAGGGGCCGTTTCCATTTGGCGACGCCCGGCCCGGGCTGGGCCACAATCCCGACATGCGCCCTCACGCCCTTCGTGCCGCCCTGTGGCTGTTGCCCGCCGTGGTGTCGAACCCGGCGCCCGCGCAGGCCCAGGATCCGCGCCCCGTCTACCGCTGCCCCGGCCCGCCGGTGCTCTACACCGACTCGCTGTCGGCCGAGGAGGCGCGGAGCCGCAACTGCCGCACCATCGACGGCGCCAGCGTGACGGTGGTGCAGGCGCCGCGCCGGCCCGCGTCTGCCGCGGCGCCGGCCCCGGCGGCTCGCCCACCCGGCGACACCCGCATCGACCCTGCAGCGCAGCGCGCCCGCGACACCGACGCCCGCCGCATCCTGCAGGAGGAGCTTCAGCGCGAGGAGCAGCGCCTCGCGCAGATGCGCGCCGAGTTCAACAACGGCGAGCCCGAGCGCCGTGGCGACGAGCGCAACTTCGCGCGCTACCAGGAGCGCGTGGCCGAGTTGCGGGCCGCGATCCAGCGCAAGGAGGCCGACATCGCGGCGCTCAAGCGCGAACTGGCCAAGCTCGCGCCGTCGTGACACCGGCCCCCAGGGCCCGCCGATGACCCCCGCCAGCCGCGAGGCCTACGCCGACGTCGAGCGCTTCGATGCCTTCGACCAGCTGGCCACGATGGTGGCGCTGGTGCACGCCGAAGGCCACGTGCTGCGCGTCAACGCGGCGCTCGAGAACACGATGGCGGCGTCGCGCCGCTCGCTGCAGCGCGGCTCGCTGCTCGACTGGATGGCCGACGCCGCGCCCATGCGCGAAACGCTGGCGGCAGTGGCCGGCAACCAGGTGGCCACCAGCCGCTTCGACACCCACCTGCGCCGCACCGGCGCCAACGACCTGCCGGTGCACGCCATCGTCACGCAGTCCGACCTGCCGGGCTGCGTGCTCGTGGAGCTGATCGAGATCGAGCAGCAGACGCGCCAGGACCGCGAGGAGCGCGCGCAGACGTTGGCGCAGAGCAGCAAGGACCTGGTCCGCAACCTGGCCCACGAGATCAAGAACCCTCTGGGCGGCATCCGCGGCGCGGCGCAGCTGCTGCAGATGGAGGTGGGACGCCCGCGGCTTCACCCCGGGGGCGACCGCTCCCCGTGGGGACCGGATGCCGAGGGCGGCCCGGGGGCCCTCAGTGCGCGCGAGCTCACCGAGTACACCCAGGTCATCATCCACGAGGCCGACCGCCTGCAGGCCCTGGTGGACCGGCTTCTCGCGCCGCACCGCCGCCCCCAGGTGGTGGCCCACGTCAACCTCCACGAGGTCTGCGAGCGCGTGCGCGCGCTGGTGCTGGCCGAACACCCGCGCGGCCTGACGGTGGTGCGCGACTACGACGCCAGCATCCCCGAGTTCCGCGGCGACCGCGAGCAGCTCATCCAGGCCGTGCTCAACATCGCCCACAACGCCACGCAGGCGCTGGCCGAGCGCATCGCCGCCGGCAGCGCGCAGTTGCTGCTGCGGACGCGCGTGGCGCGCCAGGTCACCTTCGGCCGTCAGCGTTTCCGACTGGCACTGGAATTGCATATCGAGGACAACGGTCCCGGCGTGCCCGAGGACATCCGCGAGCGCATCTTCCACCCGCTGGTCAGCGGGCGCGAAGGCGGCAGCGGCCTCGGGCTGACGCTGGCGCAGACCTTCGTGCAGCAGCACAGCGGCACGATCGACTGCGACAGCGTGCCGGGGCGGACGGTGTTCAAGATCCTGATTCCATTGCCCTGAGGCCGCGCAGGCCCCCGGGGCGCAACAGGGAGCGCGGAAGGCTGATGAAACCCATCTGGGTGGTCGACGACGACCAATCGATCCGCTTCGTGCTCGAGAAGGCCCTGGCGCGCGAGCAGTTCCCGGTGCGCGCCTTCTCGAGCCCGCGCGACGTGCTCAAGGCCCTCGACGACGACGCGCCGCAGGTGCTGGTCAGCGACATCCGCATGCCCGGCGGCAGCGGCATCGAGCTGCTTCATGCCGTCAAGCAGCGGCACCCGGACCTGCCGGTCATCATCATGACGGCCTTCTCCGACCTCGACAGCGCCGTCAGCGCCTTCCAGGGTGGCGCCTTCGAGTACCTGCCCAAGCCCTTCGACGTGACCGCGGCGGTGGAGCTGATCCGCCGCGCCGTGCAGGAGAGCCTGCGCGACGAGACCGGCGACGCCGCGCCGGTGGCCACGCCCGAGATGCTGGGCCAGGCGCCGGCCATGCAGGACGTGTTCAGGGCCATCGGCCGGCTGAGCCAGAGCAACGTCACGGTGCTCATCACCGGCGAGAGCGGCACGGGCAAGGAACTGGTGGCGCGCGCGCTGCACAGGCACAGCCCGCGCGGCGATGCGGGCAGCCGGGGCCCGTTCGTCGCCATCAACACGGCCGCCATCCCGAAGGACCTGCTCGAGAGCGAGCTCTTCGGCCACGAGCGCGGCGCCTTCACCGGCGCGCAGGCCACGCGGCGCGGCCGCTTCGAGCAGGCCGACGGCGGCACGCTGTTCCTCGACGAGATCGGCGACATGCCCTTCGACCTGCAGACGCGGCTGCTGCGCGTCCTCTCGGACGGGCAGTTCTACCGCGTGGGCGGCCACCAGCCGCTGAAGAGCAACGTGCGCGTGATCGCCGCCACCCACCAGAACCTCGAGGAGCGCGTGCGCCAGGGCGCGTTCCGCGAAGACCTGTTCCACCGCCTCAACGTCATCCGCCTGCGGCTGCCGCCGCTGCGCGAGCGGCGCGAGGACATCCCGATGCTCACGCGCACCTTCCTCGCCAAGAGCGCGCGCGAGCTCGGCGTCGACGCCAAGCGCATCACCGACGAGGCGCTGGCGCGCCTAGCCACCTTCGAGTTTCCCGGCAACGTGCGCCAGCTCGAGAACCTCTGCCACTGGCTCACCGTGATGGCGCCGGCGCAGGTGGTGGAGCTGAAGGACCTCCCCCCCGAGATCCTCGAGGGCTCGGCCCTGGCGCCCCCGGCCCCGGCGCCGGCCGGCGTGGCCGCCGTGGCGGTAGCCGAAGCCGCGGCGCTGCCGGGTGGCGAGCCCACCGCCGCGACACCCGCCGCCGCGGCCGCGCCAGTGGCCGCCTGGCTGGGCGAGCTGCGCCGCGACGCGCGCCGCCGCCTCGAGGCCCACGAGCCCGAGGTCTGGGAGCACCTGTCGCAGCAGTTCGAGGCCGGGCTCATCCAGACGGCGCTGGAGCTCACCCGCGGCCGCCGCATCGAGGCGGCTCAGCGCCTGGGCATCGGCCGCAACACGATCACGCGCAAGATCCAGGAACTCGGGCTGCCGGACTGAAGGTCCGACCGGGCTCGTCCACACCCTCTCAGGGCGCGGCCAGCGTCACCACCACGGGCGCGTGGTCGCTGGGCCGCTCGTTCTTGCGCGGCGCCTTGTCGATGTGGCAGGCCGAGACGGCGGCCTTCAGCGCCCCGGACACCAGGATGTGGTCGATGCGCAGCCCCTGGTTCTTGCGGAAGGCCAGCATGCGGTAGTCCCACCACGAATACAGCTTGGGCGGCTGCTCGAACAGGCGAAAGGCATCGACCAGCCCCAGCGCCAGCAGGCGCTGGAACTGCGCGCGCTCCTCGGCCGTGAGGTGGATGGTGCCGGCCAGGCCCACGGGGTCCCAGGCGTCGCGGTCTTCGGGGGCGATGTTGAAGTCGCCCATCAGCACCAGGCGCGGGTGGGCCGCCAGCTCGGCCTGCACGAAGCCGTGCAGCGCGTCGAGCCAGGCCATCTTGTAGGCGAACTTGTCGCTGTCGGGCGCCTGCCCGTTGGGGAAGTAGCCGCCGATCACGCGCACGGCCGCGTCGCCCGAGCCCACCGTGCCGGTGACCACACGCGCCTGATCGTCGGCGAAGCCGGGGATGTTGCGCACCACGTCGGCGGCCGCGCCGCCGCGGCTGAGCAGGGCGACTCCGTTGTAGGTCTTCTGGCCGTGGAAGGCCACGGCATAGCCGGCCGCCTCGATCTCGGCGGCGGGGAACTTGTCGTCGCTGAGCTTGGTTTCCTGCAGCACCAGCGCGTCCACCGGGTTGGCCGCGAGCCACGCCAGCAGCTGTGGCAGGCGCACGGCCAGGGAGTTGACGTTCCAGGTGGCGAGCTTCATTCTTGAAAGGATCTTTGTGAATTCAATTGTCCATCGCGGCTGCGCTGCCCCCGGGTCTCGTCGCGCTTCGGCCCAGAGCCCGTGGACGGGCATCGTAGGCGATGCCGGCGCTGGGGCTTCCTTGATGACGGCCGTTCTTCATTGAGCCGCGAAGAACGCCGGCGGCACGCTGCCCAAGGCGCTGTGCGGTCGGTGGTTGGTTGTGGTCCTCGCGCCAGTCGTCGAGGACGCTGCGCGGCTGGCTCAGGCTCGCGAACCAGGCGAACGCGCCGGAAACAACGCGCAGCGCGCAGCCGACTGTGCCGGCTTGGCACTGGAGCCGGGCGTGCCGGCTGCCGCGTGGAGCCGGCGTCCGGGCGCCCGGCCCACGGCGGTCACGGGAAGAGCGCCCGCAGCCAGGGCATGGCGCCGAGCAGGCCCACCACGAGCACGGCCGACGGCCACGCGATGCGCCGCCCCAGGCGGCCGTGGCGCCACAGGTTCCAGCCGCCGAAGGTGAACACCGCCCCGAGCAGCCCGACCCAGGTCATCAGCACGAAGCCCGCGATGTTCTGCTCCGGGGTGCCGGCGCTGAGGGCCGCACCCTCTGCGCCCAGCAGGGACGGGCCGATGGCGATCAGGCTGAGCAGCATGCCGAACGCCAGCAGCGGGCCGAGCACCATCAGCATGACGCCGCGGATGCGCGTCAGGTTGGTGGGTCCGGTGCTGGCGGCGTCGGCCGCGACGAGGGTCTTCACGGAGGGGGTGGTCATGGCGTCGTCCTTCAAGGGTTGGGTGGGACAGCCTCGGCGAACGGTCCGCGCGGTTCCTCTCCGCCCCGGCCGCGCCTTGCGGCTGCCCCACCTGGCGATACGCCGCCAGCCACCGCCGCCGGACATCGGCAGGGCACCGCCAGCCGCCGCACTCCCCTGCCACCCGCCACGCCGACGATCCGGGCATCAGCCCGCGGGCGTCACCGGCGGCGGTAGGTCACGAAGCTGAACGCGGGCACGGGGGGCGGTTCCAGGGCCGGTTGCACGCGCCGTACCGCGACCCACCGTGCCGGGTCGACCGCGGGAAAGCGCACGTCGCCGTCGAGTGCGGCCTGCACCTCGGTGAGCACCAGTTCGTCGGCGCGCGGCAGCGCCTGCGCGTAGAGCTCGCCGCCGCCGATGACGAAGACCCGCGGCGCGGCCTGTGCCAGCGCCAGTGCGGCGTCCAGGCTGGCGGCCGTCTCGGCGCCCTCGGCGGCGTAGCCCGGCTGCCGCGTGACGACCAGGTTGCGCCGACCCGGCAGCGGGCGGAAGCGCGCCGGCAGCGACTCCCAGGTCTTGCGGCCCATGATCACCGGCGCGCCCATCGTCGTGTCACGGAAGTGCTTCGCGTCCGCAGGGTGGCGGAACACCAGCTCGCTGCCGCGGCCGATGATGCCGTTGGCGGCCACGGCCGCCACCAGCACGATCTCGGCCACGCGGTCAGACCCGCTCGAGCACCAGGGCGATGCCCTGGCCGACGCCGATGCACATGGTGCACACGGCATAGCGGCCGCCGGCGGCGTGCAGCTGGTTCACGGCCGTTGCCACCAGTCGCGCGCCGCTGGCGCCCAGCGGGTGGCCCAGCGCGATGGCGCCGCCGTTGGGGTTGACGCGCGGGTCGTCGTCGGCCAGTCCCAGGCCGCGCGTGACGGCCAGGCCCTGCGCGGCGAAGGCCTCGTTGAGCTCGATGACGTCGATCTGCTCCAGGCGCAGCCCGGCCATCGCCAGCACCTTCTGCGTGGCCGGCAGCGGGCCGATGCCCATGATGCGCGGCTCCACGCCCACCGTGGCCATGGCCACCACGCGGGCGCGTGGCACCAGGCCGAAGCGGCGCGCCGCGGCCTCGCCGGCCAGCAGCACGGCGGCGGCGCCGTCGTTCACGCCGCTGGCGTTGCCGGCCGTCACCGTGCCGTCGGGGCGCACCACACCCTTGAGCCGCGCGAGCGACTCCAGGCTGGTCTCGCGCGGGTGCTCGTCGCGGGCCACGACGATGGCGTCGCCCTTCTTCTGCGGCACCGTCACCGGGCAGATCTCGGCGTCGAAGTAGCCGCGCTGCTGCGCGGCCACGGCCTTGGTCTGGCTGGCCAGCGCGAAGCGGTCCTGTGCGGCACGCTCGATGCCGAACTGCGCCGCCACGTTCTCGGCCGTCTCGGGCATGGAGTCCACGCCGTGCGCGGCCTTCATGGCCGGGTTGACGAAGCGCCAGCCGATGGTGGTGTCGTGCACCGCGTTGTCGCGGCTGAAGGCGCTGGTGGCCTTGGGCATGACGAAGGGCGCGCGGCTCATGCTCTCCACGCCGCCGGCCACCATCAGCTGCGCCTCGCCGGCGCGGATGGCGCGCGCGGCCGTGCCCACGGCGTCCAGGCCGCTGCCGCACAGGCGGTTGATGGTGGCGCCGGGCACGCTCGCCGGCAGGCCCGCCAGCAGCGCCGCCATGCGGGCGACGTTGCGGTTGTCCTCGCCGGCCTGGTTGGCGCAGCCGAAGATCACGTCGTCGATGGCGGCGGGGTCGAGCTCGGCGTGGCGCGCCAGCAGCGCCCGCAGCGGCACCGCCCCGAGGTCGTCGGTCCGCACCCCGCTGAGTGCGCCGCCGTAGCGGCCGAAGGGCGTGCGCTGCGCGTCGCAGACGAAGGCGTGGTTCATGGGGTGGGGTCTCCTGGGGCGGGCAGGTCGAACAGGCTGGTGGCCTCGACGTCGAGCACCTCGGTGCCGTGCTGGTTGAACATCTGCCAGCGCCAGCGCAGGATGCCCAGCGAGCCCTGGCTGCGCGAGCGGCGCGTCTCCAGCACCGTGATCTTCAGGCGCAGCTCGTCGCCAGGACGCACCGGGTGCAGCCAGCGCAGCGAGCTCAGGCCGGGCGACGCGAAGGACTCGCTGCCCTCCAGCGCCACCTGCACGGCCAGCCGCATGGCCAGGCCGCAGGTCTGCCAGCCGCTGGCGATGAGCCCGCCGTGGCGGCCGGCATTGGCGCGCTCGACGTCGACGTGGAACCACTGCGGGTCGTACTGGCGCGCGAAGGCCACGATCTCCTCGGCGCTGATGCCCACGGGGCCGGCCTCGATGACCTGGCCGGGATGGAACTCGGCGAACTTCATGGCGCGCGATTGTGGCCGTCGGCGCGCGCGCGGCGCTGCAGCCAGGGGCTCGTGCGGTAGCGCTCGCCGCGGTAGCAGCCGTCCAGCGCCTGCAGCAGGGCCACGACCTCGGACGCGCTCCAGCGTGCCAGCCATTCGAAGGGGCCGGCGGGGTAGTTCACGCCCAGCTTCATGGCGGCGTCGGCGCCGGCCTCGTCGCACACGCCCTGCAGCACCGCGTCGGCGGCCTCGTTCACGAGCATGGCCACCGTGCGCGCGACCACGAGGCCGGGCGTGTCGGCCACGCGAACGGGCGCGAAGCCCAGCGCCTGCAGCCAGCCTGCGGCGTGCCCCTGCCAGGCCGCGCCCGCGCCGGGGTTCACGGCGTAGGCCAGCGCCGCCGGCTCGGCGTGCAACGGGCGGTCGAACACGGCCACGTCGTCGATGCCGCAGTCGGCCGCGCACTCGGCCGCGGTGAGGCCGCCGGTGAGCACCAGCCGCGCGCCGTCGACCTCCAGCCCTGTCCAGGCGCTGGAGGGCCGGCGCGCCGGGCCGAAGCCCTGCGGCGCCAGCGCGGCGGCGGCACGCTCGGCCAGGGTGTCGGCGATGGCGCCGCTGCCGTGCACGCTGACCTCGCGCGCCGCGGCCACGGCGCGCGCGGCGCCGCCGGCGTCGGCCGCGGGCAGGGCAGGAGCACCGGCCGGGTAGGCGTAGAAGCCGCGGCCGCTCTTGCGGCCCAGCAGGCCGCCGGCCACCATCTCGGCCTGCACGAGGCTGGGCCCGAAGCGCTTGTCGAAGAAGTTGGCCTCGTAGACCGACTTCGTGACCGCGAAGTTGGTGTCGTGGCCGATCAGGTCCATCAGCTCGCAGGGCCCCATGCGGAAGCCGGCGCCGCGCAGGCAGGCGTCCAGGGCCTCGGGCGCCGCGGCCTGCTCCAGCAGCAGCGCCAGGGCCTCGGCGTAGAAGGGCCGCGCGATGCGGTTGACGATGAAGCCCGGCGTGCTCCTGGCGTGCACCGGCACCTTGCCCCAGGCCTTGCCCAGATCGAAGATCGCGGCGGCCACCGCAGGCTCGGTCTGCAGGCCCGACACCACCTCCACCAGCTTCATCAGCGGCACGGGGTTGAAGAAGTGCATGCCGACGAGCCGGCCCGGGCGCTTCAGCCCGTTGGCGATGGCCGTGACGCTGATCGACGAGGTGTTGGTGGCCAGGATGGCGTCGTCGCCCAGCAGCGCCTCGAGATCGCGGAAGAGGGCGCGCTTGGCGGCGAGGTCTTCGACGATCGCCTCGATCGCGATGCGGGCGCCGTCGGCCTGCGGCAGCTGCTCGATGGGCGTGATGCGGGCCAGCGTCCCGGCCGCGGACTCGGCCGTGAGCTTGCCCTTGGCGACGAGGCCGTCGAGGGTGGCCCCCAGCTTGCCCTTGGCCTCCGCGGCGGCGCCCGGGCGGGCGTCGTGCAGCTTCACCGGGTGCCCGGCCTGCGCGGCCACCTGAGCGATGCCGGCGCCCATGATGCCGGCGCCGATGACGACGATGGGGGTGTCGTTCGGTGTGTTCATGCCTGTGGTGTCGTCGAAGTGGCGTGGGTGCCGCTCAAGCCGGTGGGATCCACGACGCCGGCCTCTTGGAAAGGAAGGCGGCGAAACCCTCCCGCGCCTCCTCGGTGCCGCGCACGCGGGCGATGGTCTGCGCGGTCAGCTCCACCACCGCGTCCGTCACCGGGCCTTCGTGCAGCTGCGCGAATAGCGCCTTGATCTCGCGCTGGGCGTTCGGGCCGCCGGCCAGCAGCTGGGCCACGGCCTCGTCGACCGCGGCGTCCAGCGCGTCGGCCGCCACGACCCGCGTGACCAGGCCCATCGACAGCGCCTCGGCCGCGCCGATACGCTCGGTGGTCAGTGCCAGCCGGCGCGCCTGCCGCTTGCCCACCGCGTTGGTGACGTACGGCCCGATGACGCTCGGCAGGATGCCGAACTTCGCCTCGCTCACCGAGAAGCTCGCGTTGTCGGCGGCGATGGCGATGTCGCAGGCGCAGGTGAGCCCCACGCCGCCGCCCAGGGCCGCGCCCTGCACGCGCGCCACGGTGGGCTTCGGCGCGCGCTCGATGCGCGCCAGCATGCCGGCGAAACGGCGCGCATCGGCCACGTTCCACTCGAGGCTGGCCTCGCTGGCGCGCTGCATCCACTGCAGGTCGGCGCCGGCGCTGAAGTGCCGGCCCTCGCCCGCGAGCACGATCACGCGCACGGCGGAGTCGGCTTCCAGTTGCGCGAAGGCGGCATCCAGCTCGCCGATCATCGCTTCGTCGAAGGCGTTGAAGACCGCCGGCCGCGCCATCGTCACCTGGGCCACACCCGGGGCGCGGGTGTGAATGCGCAGCGCGTCCATCAGTAGGTTTCCAGGTGCAGGCGGCCGTGCGTCTTCATCGACGAACCCACGAGGTCCCAGTCCATGCCCGCGCCGCGCGCGATGTCGGCCAGCGCCAGCACCACGCCTTCCTCCATCGACTTCAGGCCGCAGACGTAGAAGTGCGCATCGGGGTCGGCCAGCAGCGGCGCGAGATCCGCCGCGCGCTGCCGCATCAGGTCCTGCACGTAGGTCTTGGGCTGGCCCGGCGTGCGGCTGAAGGCCAGGTTGATGTCGATGAAGTCCTTGGGCAGGTTCTGCAGCGGGCCGAAGTAGGGCAGCTCCTCCCGCGTGCGCGCGCCGAAGAACAGCATCAGCTTGCCGCCCTCGAACTTGCCGGACTGTCTGAGCCTCCGGCGCCACTCGGTCATCGCCCGCATCGGCGCGCTGCCGGTGCCGGTGCAGATCATCACGATGTGGCTCCGGGGGTGGTTCGGCATCAGGAAGCTGGCGCCGAAGGGCCCGATCACCTGGACCGTGTCGCCCACCTTCAGGTCGCACACGTAGTTGCTGGCCACGCCGCGCACGGGCTTGCCGTCGTGGTCCTCGAGCACGCGCTTCACGGTGAGGCTGACGTTGTTGTAGCCCGGCCGCTCGCCGTTGCGGGGGCTGGCGACGCTGTACTGGCGCGCGTGGTGCGGGCGACCATTGGCATCGACGCCCGGCGGCACGATGCCGATGCTCTGGCCCTCGAGCACCGGGAAGGGCAGGGCGCCGAAGTCCAGCACCACGTGGTGCGTGTCGTAGTCGGGGTGGCCGTGCGCGCCGACCTCGGTGACGCGGTGGTTGCCCACGACGGTGGCGGTGATGGTCTTCTGCGCCGCCTTGGGGCCGTAGAGGTTGGTGTAGGCGTGGGCGGCGCTCCAGGGTGGCAGCGTGGAGCCGTAGGACGCCGCCAGCAAGGTGTCGCCACCCTCCCGTTCGCCCTGAGCTTGCCCTTCGACGAGCTCAGGATGATCGGGATGGAGGGCTTCGACAGGCTCAGCCCGGACGGTGGCGGGCAGCGGCTTCTCTTCAGGCAGCACGTCCCAGCCCAGCTGCTCGTCGAGCGAGTAGGCCTCGGCGCGGATCACCGTGCGGTAGTTGTCGATGCTGCCCGTGGGGCAGGGCGAGATGCAGGCGTTGCACCAGTTGCACTTGCTCGCGTCGACGACGTAGTTGCGCGAGTCGTGCGAGATGGCGCCCACCGGGCACATGGTCTCGCAGGTGTTGCAGCGGATGCAGATCTCGGGATCGATCAGGTGCTGCTTGATGACGGTCACGGCCATGTCCATGGGTGTCTCCTGCCGATGCAGTGTCGCATTGAGCCGACGCCCGCATCAGCGGGCGTCGCGAACCATCAAGCGAAAGCCGCGGAACCGGCTTCGCCGGGCCGCTGGCGAACGGCCCCCTCGGGGGGCGGCGAGCGCCAGCGAGCCTGGGGGCTCAATTGAAGCGGATGTATTCGAAGTCCACGGGCTGGCGGTTGATGCCCATGACTGGCGGCGCGATCCAGTTGGCGAACTTGCCCGGCTCGACCACGCGGCCCATCAGGCTCTGCACGAAGGCGCGGTCGCCGGCGCTGGGCAGCCACTCGTCCTGGCGCGCGG
>JBKDQY010000155.1:0-12095 GCA_046341655.1 Betaproteobacteria bacterium
TCGTCGGGCGCCGGGTTGCGGTTGCCGGGCGGGCGGCACTTCAGGGTGTTGGCGATGTAGACCTGGCGCTCGGGCAGCGTGCCGGGCTCCTGGGCGCGCGTGAGCTGCAGCGCCGCCAGCATGCGGTCGAGCAGCTGGCCGGCGGCACCGACGAAGGGCTCGCCCTCGCGGTCTTCCTGCTCGCCCGGGGCCTCGCCCACCACCATCCACTGCGCCTGCGGCGAGCCGACGCCGAACACCGTCTGCGTGCGGCGTTCGCACAGGCCGCAGGCGCGGCAGGCGGCCACGGCCTCGCGCAGCTCGGGCCAGCCGAGCGCCGGCAGCGCGCCGCGGTCGATGCCGGCGGGCGGGGCCGCTGCCGCGGGCGGGGCTGCGGGCGGTGCCGCGGGCGCGGGTTCGGCCGCGGAGGGCTGCGCCACGATCACGCTCTCGGCGGCTGGCGCCGACAGCAGCCGAAGCCCCATGGCTGCCAGCAGGCGGTGCTGGCGTTCAGTCCAGGCCATCGGATTGCTCCAGCGCGAGGCTCATGACGACGGCGTCCTCGCGGCCACCGCGCGCCGGGTAGTAGCCGCGCCGCCGGCCCACCTCGGCAAAGCCGCGCGCGGCATACAGCCGTCGCGCGCGCTCGTTGCCATCGCGCACCTCCAGCAGCAGCAGCCGCGCCGCCGGCAGCGCCCGCGCCTCGGCCACCACGGCCTCGAGCAGCGCACGGCCGAGGCCGCGGCCCTGGTGCTCGGGCGCCACGGTCAGGTTCAGCAGGTGCAGCTCGCCGACGCCCGGCATGGCGATGAAGTAGCCGAGCACCGCGCCCGCGGCATCGCGCGCCAGCCGCGCTCGGTAGCCCGCGGCCAGCGAGTCGACGAAGTTGCCGCGCGACCAGGGGTACGCGTACGCCCGCACCTCCACGCCGAGCACGGCGTCGACGTCGGCAACGGCCATCGCATGCAGCGGGGGCAGCGGCGCGGGGCGCTGGCCGGGCAGCAGGTCGAGGCGGGCGTTCATGGCCGGCGGGCGTCGGGCGGCCCGGATCACGCGGCGCGCGCCGCGGTGCGCTCGGCCGTGGTCTGCGCCACCTTGTCGCGCAGGTACAGCGGCAGGGCGTCGGCCGCCGGGACGGCGGTGCCCTGCACCCAGGCCTGCAGCGCCAGCCGGCCCAGGGCCGCGGCGCGGTCGAGCGGCTCGGGCTGCCGGCGAGGCGCCGCCGGCCAGGCGATGCGGTCGCCGAACACCGCCAGCGCCGAGCCCGCCAGGGCCTGCGGCGGCGGCAGGGCGGCCCAGGCCTCGGCCAGCGCCGGCCAGACCCACAGTGCCGGCGCCTGCGTGACCTGCCAGCGCCCGTGCCGCCAGGCGTAGCGGGCGGCGTAGATCTCGTCCATGCGCGCGTCGGCGGCCACGGCGACCTCGGCGCCCTCGGCCAGCGCCGGGCCGGCGTGCAGGTCCTCGGCCAGCAGCATCAGCGCGTCCAGCGGCAGCACGGGCTTGGCCCAGCCCCAGGCCAGGCCCTGCGCGACCGCGCAGGCCGTGCGCAGGCCCGTGAAGGCACCCGGGCCCTGCACGAAGGCGATGGCGTCCAGTTGCCCGCCCGCCAGGCCCGCGCGCGCCAGCAGGGCCTGCAGCGCCGGCAGCAGCCGCGCCGACGCGGCGGCTCCGCCGGCTTCTTCGTGCGTGTGCAGCGTGCGGCCGTCGGCGAGCGCCTCGCAGAGGCGGTCGGTGGCGGTGTCCAGGGCCAGGATCGCCGGCCCCGTCCCGGGGTGGGCGGTCATCGCGTCAGTTTAGCCGTGCGATCATGGCCGCCGATGCCCACCGACCGCCGCCGCGCCCTGCTGCCCATCGCCCTGCTGTGGGCCGCGGCCCTGCCCCTGACCCAGGCCGCCACGCAGCTGCCGCCCGAGGCCCGGCAGGCGCTGCAGCGCGCCGCCATTCCGCCGGAGGCCGTGGCCGTGCTGGTGCAGGAACTCGGCGCGCCGCAGCCGGTGCTCGACTGGCGCGCCGACGCGCCCATGAACCCGGCCTCGGTGATGAAGCTGCCCACCACGCTGGCGGCGCTGGACCGCCTGGGCCCGGCCTTCACCTGGGCAACGCCGCTGTGGCTGACGGGCGCGATGAACGACGGCGTGCTCGACGGCGACCTCGTCATCCAGGGCCGTGGCGACCCCAAGCTGGTGGTCGAACGCCTGTGGCTGGCGCTGCGACAGCTGCGCCAGTGGGGCCTGCGCGAGATCCGCGGCGACATCGTGCTCGACGGCCGTGCCTTCGCGCCGCAGCCCGGCGACCCGGGCGACTTCGACGGCGAGCGCCTGCGCCCCTACAACGCGCTGCCGGCGGCGCTGCTGCTGAACTTCCGCTCCTCGCAGGTGAGCTTCGTGCCCGACGTGGCCGCGGGCGTGGCCCGGGTGTCGCTGGACACCCCGCTGGCCGACACGCGGATCGACGCCACCGTGCCGCTGGCTGCCGCCGGCACGCCCTGCGGCGACTGGCGCGCCGGCCTGAAGGCCGGCATCGAACCGCGCCGCCTGCGCTTTGGCGGCAGCTTCCCGGCGGCCTGCGGCGAGCGCCAGTGGCCCCTGGCCGACGCCGACCCCGCCAGCTACGACGCGCGGCTGCTGCGCGGCCTGTGGCAGGAGCTCGGCGGCACCCTGGCCGGCCGCGTGCGCGAGGGCGTCGCCCCCGCCGGCCGGCCGCCCACGCTGACGCTTCGGTCGCCGCCGCTGGCCGAGGTGGTGCGCGACATCAACAAGTTCAGCAACAACGTCATGGCCCAGCAGCTGCTGCTGACGCTGGCGCTGCAGGCCCTGCCCGAAGGCGCGGCGGGGGTGACGGCGCAGCAGGCCCGCGAGCTGCTGGCCACCTGGCTGGCCGAGCGCACTGGCGCCCTGGACGACACGGTGGTGGTGGACAACGGCTCGGGCCTGTCGCGCCTGTCGCGCCTGCCTGCGCGGCGGCTGGCGCGGCTGCTGCAGCAGGCCGCCGACGGCCCGCACTTCGGCGAGTTGCTGGCCTCGCTGCCCATCAGCGGGCAGGACGGCACGCTGCGCCGGTCGCGGGCACCCGAGGGCCGCGCGCAGCTGAAGACCGGCTCGCTGCGCGACGTGTCGGCCCTGGCCGGCTACGTGCTGTCGGACACCGGCCGCCGCTACGTGTTCGTGGCGATGGTCAACCACCCGCAGGCCGGCGCCGCCCGCCCAGCGCTCGAGGCCCTCGTGCAGTGGGCCGGGCACGACGCCCCCGCGCGCGCCCTGCCCGGGCGGCCTTCACGACCCGAGACCCGCCACCGAGCCCCGCCATGAACCCGCAAGACTGGATCGGCTACGCCGCCGCCACGCTAACCACCGCCTCGTTCCTGCCGCAGGCCGTGCTCACGCTGCGCACGCGCGACACCCGCGGCATCTCGCTGGCCATGTACTCGGCCTTCACGGCCGGCGTGGCGCTGTGGCTGCTGTACGGGCTGGCGCTGGGCGAGTGGCCGATCATCGTCGCCAACGCCGTGACGCTGGCGCTGGCAGCGACCATCCTGCTGACGAAGCTCGTCGTCGAGCGCGGCGGCCGCGGCGGCGGTCAGAAGCGGTAGGCCAGGCCCAGGCTGGCGCTCAGCGGATCGACCTTCAGGCTCAGCGTCTGGCCCGTCGACAGGCGCCCTTCCGTCTTCAGCGGCGTGTACCACACGGAGGCGTCGAACTGCCAGCGCGAGGCGAAGCGCCACACCGCGCCGGCCTGCACGCTGGCGGTCCAGGTCGACTCGAGCTCGAAGGTGGTGGGCCGCGCCGGCGTGCCGCCGGTGATGGCCGTGAGCGCCGCGGTGCTGCGCGAGTCGTAGAAGCGCCCGTAGGTCGGGCCCAGGCCCAGGTAGGGGCGCAGCGCGGCGTCGGCCGCGCCGAAGCGCCACTGCAGCATCAACGTGACAGGCATCGCCTTGACCTCGGCGAGCCTGCCCGCGCCGGCCAGGGCCCCCGCGCCGACGACATCGAGCTTGAAACCGGCCGACAGCGGCAGGTCCAGCGCCCAGTGGTCGCTCAGCATGTAGGTGATGCCGGCGGTGGGTTGGGTGTCGGGCTTGATGTCGGCCTGCGAACGGGGCGTGCTGGGCGCGGTGAGGTCGCCGCTGGTGACCTGCGGCTGGATGGTGCTGACGCCGCCGCGCACCAGCCAGCTGCCGGCCGACTGGGCCGCCGCGAGGCCGGGCCAGGCCAGGGCCGCTGCGGCGGCCACGGCAGCCACGGCGCCACCGGCGCACGGCAGGCCGCGGAAGAAGAGGTTCGTAGCGCTCATGGACGGTTCTCCGGGCATCGGGTTCACAGCCAGCCCGCGCGGGCCAGCTCCAGCGCGATCAGCTGCGCCAGCAGCTGGTGGCCGTAGGGCGTGGGGTGGAAGCCGTCGGAGAACGCGTAGCGCCGCCACCAGTTCGCGCCCCCGGTGGCACCGGACGGCGGCGCCGCCGACAGCGCGGTGTCGGTGCAGGTGGCGAAGTTGTAGCTCGGCAGCCCGTCGCTGCCGACGCCGGTGACGGGGCAGGCCGTGGCCCGCACGTTGCTCAGCCCGTACTGCGCGGGTGATGCGACCTGCTCGTTGAACGCGGTGTAGAAGTCCACCACCACGACGGCGGCGTTGCCCGCGAAGCGCGAGGCCAGGCGGGCGTTGAAGGCCTCGACCCAGCTCTTGAACAGCGCTTCGCTCTGCGCGCGCGCCGCCGCCCCGGCGCTGCCGCCGCCCGAGGCCGCCGCGATGCCGTCGAGCACGGCCTGGAAGCGCGGCGTGTTGGTGATGCCGGGCATGTTCAGCAGCGCGATGCGGCGCGCGCCCTTTGACAGGGCTCCGTCGCGCAGCTGGTCGGCGAAGCGGTCGGCCAGGGCCTGCATGTACTGGCCGCCCGCCGCCGCCAGGCCGGCGGCACCGCCGGCCGCGGCCGCCCCCACCTGGGCCGGCGTGAGCAGAGTACCCAGCACCGTGGTGTAGGCGACGCCGCCGTCGACGGGCGCGCGCAGGTAGGCCCCCACCAGCGTTGCGGCGTCGTTGCCGCCGCCGTCGATGAGCAGCAGGTCATTGGCGCCGAAGTTGCCGGCCGCCGTGGCCGTGGCGAGCTGCACGCTGATGATGCGCGGGTCGGCCGCCACCAGCCCCGAGGCCGCGCCGTTGATGACGCCGCCGCCCACCGCGTAGTTGGTGCAGCCGGCCGTGCTGTTGGGCACGAAGGTGGCGCCGGTGAAGGCAAAGAAGTTGCAGCCCTGACCCAGGCCGTAGGTCAGGCCGATGCGCTCGGGGTAGGTCAGGCTCTCGCTGCCCTGCACTGTGAAGCGCAGGCCGAAGGTGCCGACGTCAGCCAGGCTGTCGCCCATCACCTTCAGCGAAGTGACGCGGGCTGCGGGGGTGGTGTCGGCCTCGTTGCTGCCACCGCCGCAGGCGGCCAGCAGCCCCACCAGGGCCAGCCCGGTGAGCGTGGTGCGCAATCGGATCATCGTGTCTCCTCGACCTCGACCTCGGGCCCTGGGCGGGCCCTCTCAGAGGAAAGCGAACGGTCGTTCGCTTTGCCGTGGAGGACTGTACGGGCGCCTCGGTGCGGCGCGCGCCCGGCCAAACCCGAGACCGGGTTTGTCGGGAGGCACTTCGGCCCGGCAGGCGGTGGCGGCCTCGGAATCCGATGAGAGAACTTGAGGGCCCATTTGTGCTTTCGCGGGGCAGCGGTCGCCATCGGGCTGAATTCGTGCCCTCGTCACGGGATGTCCGCGCGACGGGCTTCTGCCCGATGACGGCATCCGTCGCCCCCTATACAGTTGTTACTACCGGATACGAATGCACCGGAGAGAAGGGCAAACCCGTCGAAAGGCGGCGACGCAAAGCTTCCTGGCTACAGCACCGTCAGGTGCCAGGCTCGAGGGGCTGCCGGCAGCACCGCTTGTGGTCTGCCGTGATCGACACCTTCTCTTTCAACCACCCACCAAGGACTGAAAGGGATCCCATGAACGACCTCCTCGAGACCCCCGTCTCCACCGCCGAGCCCACGGTCACCGAGCGCGACCGGGCGAGGGTCGCCGAGCTTCTGCAGGCCAAGAAGCCGCTGCCGACTGCGGACTACGGGCCAGCCCAGCCCGCGAGCACGCTGGCCGACCTGCGGACGCAGGGCTGGAATCCGCTGTCGTCGCGCCGCATCGTGGCGACCGAGGGCCTCGTCGTCGCCGCCGTGATGCTGTACTTCCTGGGCGGCGTGCTGGCGGTCTTCGTCGGCCTGTGAGCCCCGGGGCGCCGCCGCTCAGAACGGGTTGAGCTGAGCGCGCTGCAGCACCAGTTCGGCCATCGAACCCTGGCCGCGCAGCCCCAGGCGCGTGCCGTCGGCCCACAGCGCGCCGTTGGCGTCGATACCCGTGGCGATGGTGGCCGTGGTGCAGTCGGGCGGTGCCACGGTGCACGACGCGCTGGACACGTCGGTGAAGCCGAAGGCAGCCGGCGCGATGGCCGCCTGCTGCGTGCGCAGGTCGAACTGCGCCAGGCCGACGAAGCGGCCGTCGATGCGGATGCGCACGCCCAGGCGCTCGTTGAAGGCCCTCGTCAGGCGCGTGATGAGCGCCGCGCGGTCGAAGCCCGTGCCGGCGTTGGCCGCGGCCTCGGCCCGCGCGAAGGGCGACAGGCCCATGTCGGGCAGGTTCACGACGATCACCTTGCTGCCCAGGTCGACGAGTCGGTTGACCTGGGCCGCGGCGCGCTCGCCTCGACGGCCGGCCTCGGCGACGAGCGCCGCCTCCGTCTGGGCCGGGTATTGCGCGTACAGCTCGAGCACGTCGTTGACGCCGATGAAGAACAGCGTGAGGTCCTTCTCGCGGAAGCCGCCCGCGGCCACCTGCGCGTTGACCTGCGACTCGGCATCGGCCACGCGGGCGCCCACGGTGGCCAGCGTGAACGCACGCGGCTCCACGGTCGGCGTGCTGCGGTTGCACTGCGCCAGCGCCAGCCCGTAGTAAGAGGCGATCACCTGCACCCAGATCGGCCGCACCGCGCAGTCGATGGCCGTGCCGTCGGTGCTGAGGCCGTTGACGCCGTAGTTGCGGCCGTCACTGGTGAGCACGCTGGCTTCGTCGCCGACCGCGAACACGCGCTCGGCGACGAAGGGTTCGAGCTGCGAGGTGCTGCCACCACAGGCGACGACGGCCAGCGCGGCGGCCAGGGCGGCGAAGGTGGCGGACAGCGCCCTGCGGGGCGGCTGGCCGGGAAGGCGAGAACTCATCGGGACTCCGGAATCAGAGCGCGCATTGTCGCCCGGGAGCGGCGGGATCTTCAGGCGGCCGCCCGGCGCAGGCGATCGCGCACGCCGTCCCAGGCCGGATCGGCGGGCGGCGCCTCGACCCAGATGGCCTTCGCGCCGGCGGCGTCGAGCTCGTGCAGCACCGCGAACAGCTCGTGCGCCGCGGCGTCGGCCTCGGCCGCCATCGGGCGGTGCCACCAGCCGGCGGGCGGCACGCGGCGCGCGTACAGCGCCACGCCCGGCCGCGCAGGCGCCGCATCGACGGCGAGGGCCCAGTCGGTGGGCGCCAGCAGGCGCAGCGCCGCCTCCGGCGCGTAGTGCGATTCGAGCGTGCCCGAGGCGCGCGGCGACGCGGCGTCGGGCTCGGCGAGCGGCTGCCCGAGCACCTGCTCCAGGCGTTCGCGGCCGATCTGGCCGGGCCGCAGCAGCGCCGGGCCGGCCGGCGGCTCGCGCGTGCAGTCGATGATCGCCGACTCGATGCCGACCTCGCAGGGGCCGCCGTCCAGCACCCAAAGCGCCGGGCCGAACTCCTGCTGCACGTGTGCGGCCTGCGTGGGGCTGACACGGCCGAAGCGGTTGGCGCTGGGCGCGGCCACGCCGGGCACGCCCCGCGCCGCGGCCTCGTGCAGCAGCGCCAGCGCCAGGGGATGCGAGGGCATGCGCAGGCCGATGCTGGCCTGGCCGCCTGCCGCGGCGGCGGCAACGCCCTCGCGCCGCGGCACGATCACGGTCACAGGCCCCGGCCAGCACGCCGACATCAGCCGACGCGCCGCGGCCGGCAGCGCGGCGGCAAAGCCCTCGGCCGCGGCCAGCGAGGCCACGTGCACGATCAGCGGGTGGTCGGCGGGCCGGCCCTTGGCGGCGAAGATGCGCGCCACGGCCGCGTCGTCGTCGGCGCGGGCACCCAGGCCGTAGACGGTCTCGGTGGGCATCGCCACCAGCTCGCCGGCAGCCAGTGCCTCGGCGGCACGGCGCACGCCCTCGGGGCCTTGCAGCAGCGGCATGGCGGGGTCGGGCGCGCGGCGCGCTAGAAGGCCGGCAGGCCCAGGCGTGCGGCCGCCCGCAGGGCCACGGCCCGGGCCTCGGCGGCCGTGGCGGCGATGACGGTGAGGTGGCCCATCTTGCGCGCGCGCCGCGGCATCGCCTTGCCGTACAGGTGCAAACGCACGCCGGGCAGGGCCAGCACCGCGGGCCAGTCGGGCTCGCGCGCGGTGGTGTCGGCAGGGTGGTCGAACCAGAGGTCGCCGAGCAGGTTCAGCATCACGGCCGGCGAGTGCAGGCGCGGCATGGTCAGCGGCCAGCCCATCAGCGTGCGCAGCTGCAGGTCGAACTGCGACTGGTCGCAGGCGTCGATGCTGTAGTGGCCCGAGTTGTGCGGCCGCGGCGCCATCTCGTTGGCCACCAGCCGGCTCCCTTGGCCGGCGTCGGCCAGCACGAAGAACTCCACGCACAGCACGCCCACGTAGCCGAGCGTGTCGGCCAGGCGGCGCGCGCATGCCACGGCCTGCTCGGCCAGATCGGCGCCGACATCGGGCGCCGGCACCTGCGTGACGGCGAGGATGCCGTCGCGGTGCAGGTTCTGCTGCACCGGCAGGTGCACGCTGCGGCCGTCGCGGCCGCGGGCGACGATCACGCTGATCTCGTGCGCCAGCGGCAGCCGCTTCTCGAGCACGCAGGCCGCACGGCCGAGCTGCTGCCAGGCCGCGGCCAGGGCCTCGGCGGCGTCGACGCGGACCTGGCCCTTGCCGTCATAGCCCAGGGTGGCGGTCTTGAGGATGCCGGGCAGCAGGCCGGTGCGGGCGGCGGCGGCCAGCGCGGCATCGCTATCGACCACGGCGAACGGCGCGCAGGGCACGCCGGCCGTCTGGAAGCAGGCCTTTTCGCGCGCGCGATGCTGGCAGACCTCGACAGCATCGGCCGGCGGCGACACGGCGATGCGGCCGGACAGGTGACGCAGCGCACCGGCCGGCACGTTCTCGAACTCGGTGGTCGCGGCGGCGCACTGCGCGGCCAGCGCGGCCAGCGCGGCGGGGTCGTCGTAGGCGGCGGCGACATGCTCATCGGCCGCCGCGCCGGCGGGGCTGGCGGGATCGGGCTCGAGCACGGTCACGCGCAGACCGGCCACCTGGGCGGCGTGCACGAACATGCGGCCGAGCTGGCCGCCGCCGAGCACGGCAACGCTGCGGGCGCCCTGTGCCGGCGCAGCCGCGGGCGGGGGCGTGTTCATCGGAGCTCTTGCGTCATCGCCCGGGCCGCGGCCGTCTGCTCGGCGCGGAAGGCAACGAGCCGATCTCGCAGCGTGGCATCGGACGAGGCGAGCATGGCGACCGCGAACAGGGCCGCGTTGGCGGCGCCGGCAGGCCCGATCGCGAAGGTGGCCACCGGAATGCCCTTGGGCATCTGGACGATGGAGTAGAGCGAATCGACGCCTTGCAGGTGCTTGCTGGCGACGGGCACGCCGAGCACCGGAACCGTGGTCTTGGCCGCAAGCATGCCCGGCAGGTGCGCCGCCCCACCCGCCCCCGCGATGATGGCCCGGATGCCCCGACCGGCCGCCTGCTCGGCAAACGCAAAGAGATCGTCGGGCATGCGATGGGCCGAGACGACCTGCTTGTCGAAGGGCACACCGAAACGATCCAGGATGTCGGCGGCGTGGCGGAGGGTCTCCCAGTCGCTGGAGGAGCCCATGGCTAGGGAGAGGAGGGGGGCGTGATGCATAGATGAAGTCAGCTGCTGCGAGTCGGCGTGCACTTCACTGATCAAAGCCAAGACGAGACGGCTGCAAGAAGCCGTTTCTCGAATTCTTCGTAGTCACTCTTGGCGTCTTCAAGTCGAGTGCGAAGGACAGTGGCATCTATTGCACCGGCAAGTCGATCGCTCAGTCGAACCAGCATCGTCATGGCAACGAGACGTTCGTCTGGGTCTAGTGTCTCAAGAGCAGAAACATCCAACGCGCTGATTTCGGCTGCTACGTCCACTTCACGGGATGCAGTGACCATCGCATACAGTCGATCAATTGCAAGTGCAGTTGAATTGAGATGCTTGCCTGCGAATTGATCTATCTCAACAATTCTTGCTAGGGCTTCAATTGCTGCATTGGCATTACCTTCCATCAAGTCAAGCCGCGCGACGCATAGATCAATATGCCCCCTCATGGTCGTTATGCCGACCATATTCTGCAAGTTTCTTGCCGACTGCAACTCGGCACGGATAGTTGCACACAACTGCGGATCAATCGCGCTGAGCGACCAAGCCACACGCTGGCGCGCCAGTCCGAAGACCGCTCTGTTGAATAGGAGGCCGTCAATGCAGGCAAGGTCCCCCTCCGACACAGCATGCTGATGACCATGGTGAAACCACTTCCTCGCGGCATCCTGCCTGCCAAGCAGAATCGAACCGGTCATCAATGTAACCGCAACTCTTGATTGAACTGCGTGGTCCCTCTCTAAACCGAGATCTCTGACAAGAAGAAGCGATCTCTGCATTGACTCAAATCGAGAGAGATCAAAGTCAATAAATGCCTTCCAGGCAGCACAGATACCAATCAAATCAGGATGTTTGGTCGCTTCCGCTAACAGCAAGGCTCTGGAGAACTTGTCCAAGGCCGCTTGGTTCTTGAAGGCGTGATACTGAATCACGCCTTCTGCGACAAGAATCAAACAGGTGACGCGCCCACTGCGCCCATCATTAAACGTCTGCCTGATCGCACGAATGATTTCACGCGCCTCGTCAGAACGACCTATTCGGCCGAGATAGCTCGCCTTAGTCCCCAACAACTCAGCCCTGACAAACTCATCGCGCTCAATTGAGAGCCTCGATTCGATCCTATCCAGCAGTTGAGTCATGCCTCACCTTCAAGCGTGATCCACTCGCTGTGATTGTGGCCCCTTGGATCAACCTGTCGGTGCGCCGCAAGCAAAAAAGCGGCCCCTGGGGGCCGCTTGGGATTGCCTGCTGCACGGCAGCTTCGGCAATCGAGTCCGCTTAAGGCTTGTTGCCCGTCGGGAACGGCCAGGCGGCCGCCGGGTTCAGCGTGGTCTTCGCAGGGGCCGCCGCGGGGGCCGCCGCAGGGGCAGCAGGCGCGGGGGCCGCCGGCTTCTTCGCAGCCTTCTTGGCGGCAGCCTTCTTCGTCGCCGGCTTCTTCGGCGCCGCAGCCTTCTTGACAGCCGCCTTCTTCGCCGGAGCGGCCTTCTTCGCCGCAGCCTTCTTCGCCGGAGCGGCCTTCTTTGCCGGAGCGGCCTTCTTGGCGGCAGCCTTCTTGGCCGGAGCGGCCTTCTTCGCCGGAGCGGCCTTCTTGGCGGCAGCCTTCTTGGCCGGAGCGGCCTTCTTCGCCGGAGCGGCCTTCTTCGCCGCAGCCTTCTTGGCCGGAGCGGCCTTCTTCGCAGTTGCCATAACGATCTCCTTGATCAAGTTGCAACAAGCACCGCACCGGTCGTTCCGGCGCGGGGATTCATCACCCGGGGGTCTGCTGGTGGGCGGATGCCCCCGGCAGTAGCCCCGGTGCGATGAACGGGGTCACGAACCTGCCGGGTCTGATGCCCGGCTCGGCTCGGAATTCTTGATCTCTCATTCACCCACCCGGCGAGGGGCAGGCTGTGTTTGGCGTGTTCGATGGCAGGGACTGCGATGCAGCTCAGTCCCAGGCCAGCGCGCCGCCGGTCTGATAGTCGATGACACGGGTCTCGAAGAAGTTGCGTTCCTTCTTCAGGTCGATCATCTCGCTCATCCAGGGGAACGGGTTCTCCTCGTTGGGGTACAGCGGATCGAGGCCGATCTGCGTGGCTCGCCGATTGGCGATATAGCGCAGGTAACCCTTGAACATGCTGGCATTGAGGCCCAGCACGCCACGTGGCATGGTGTCCTCGGC